>PLEW01000186.1:0-2651 GCA_003136555.1 Planctomycetota bacterium
CTTGATCTCCGGCAGCTCGCCGGCGTCATCGCTGGCGAGGCTGACTTCCAGGCCGGTGCGCAGGAAGCGGCTGTAGACCTCGGGCACGTGGATGGACACCACCAGCGAATCATGGTCGAGCAGGGTGATGAGCGGCTGGTCGGCCTGGATAGTCGCACCGATCTGCGGCTGGCCCTGCTCGCGCTGGCCGTCGCGCATCATGCGATGGACGTGCCCGGCAAAGGGGCTGACCAGGGTCACGGTATCCGCAGGCTTGCCCCCGTCTGCGATCGCCCGCGCCACGCCGGCGAGGTTCAGGCGGTTGAAGCGGTCGGTCAGTGCATCGATGACGGTGCGCTGCTTGAGCTGGATGGCCGACTGCAGCTCCAGCTGCGCGGCGAACAGCTCCGGGCTGTAGATGTCGATCAGCGGATCGCCGACCTCGACCGCGACATCGTCATGCAGGGTGGCCGGATAGCGCCTGACGACCCTGCCGGAGACCCGCGGGATCACCACCCGGGCGGTGCGCTCATCATAGACCACCGTGCCATAGCCGCGGATCAGCACCTGCGCCGGCCCGCTGGTGATGGTGCTCACCTGCAGACCCATGCGCGCGAGCTGCTCCTGGTTGAAATCCCCTGCCTCGACGCGTTGGAGGATCATGCCGCAGACCGGGCAGCGTCCGGGATGGCGGCCGACATAGTCGAGCATCGGGCAGATGTAGCGCACCCCCGCCTCGGCCATCAGTTCACGGTGCTCCGCGGCGGTGGTGAAGAGCAGCGAGGCGGGCAGCAGGCTGACCGCGAGCGCCCCCAAGAGCGCGCCCATCAGCGCCAGCAGCCAGATCGATCGCGCCGAGGATGGCCAGGTGGTCATGGCTCACTCCGCCTTGCGGTTCTGCAGCGCCGCCGGACCGAAGTACTCGGGATCGGCGTCGAACTTCTCCTTGCAGCGCTTGGGCAGGCAGCCGAAGCCGATCGCCTTGCCGTGGTAGCTCGAGGTCGGCAGCGACAGATCGACCTCGAAGCCGCACACCGGGCAGATGGTGTTGACGGTGTCGATGCCGGGGCGCGGCGCCAGGACGCCCCTGGTCGTCAGCCCCTCCGCCCCCGGCTTGGCGGTGGCAGCGGGCGGGGCGGCTGGGGCGGCGGCCGGAGGCGGTGCAGCGGCGTGAAAGCGTGGTGCGTGCTGGTCGTCGTCCGCGGGCGCTGGCGCAGGCGCTGGAGAAGCGGCAGCGGCAGCGGCACCATGCTTGACCGGTGCCGGCATGTCGCTGGCTGCATAGGGCCGATGCAACCCGGCGCGCACGGTCAGCGCCAGCGCGGCGCCGATGGCGAAGGAGATGGCAAGGATGACCAGGGCACGGCTCATGGCGAGACTCCTGATGGCGGGGATGCGGGGGTGGGCGGCGACAGCCGCCAGAGCTCGGCAACCGCCCGCTCGGCACGCGCCTGCGCCTGGGCAAGCGCATCGCGGCGCTCGGCGATGCGATCGAGGACGTCGAGCACCGAGCCGACCGCCAGCTCGTCGGTGCCGGACCCGGCGAGCACCCTCGCCACCGCGGCAAGCGCCGCATCGTCGCGCTCCAGGGTGCGGCGTGCCAGCTCGGCGGCGGCATCCGCCTGGCCGCGTTCGCGGCCCGCAGTGGAGAGCAGGCGTTGCGCCTCCAGGCGCACGCGGCGCTCCTCGGCTTCGGCGGCTGCACTCCGCGCACGGGCGGCATCCTCGCCGGCGGCGTAGGTGGAGAGATGGAGTGGGAGGGAGAGGCTGACCATGCCTTCATAGGCGCCATCGCTGCGCGTGCCCTCCCAGCCGGCGGTGAGGGTGACCTGCGGACTGCGGCGCGAGGTGGCGAGCATCTCCTCGGCACGTGCCGCCAGCAGCCGGGCGCGGGCCCGACGCACCACCGGGGCGGCATCGATGGACGGATGAGCGAGCGGCGGCAGGTCGAGCGGCGGCAGGGCTGCCGGTTCACCCTGCCCGGTGATCGAGCGCACGCGCGCCTCGGCATCGGCGCGGTCGCGGTCGGCATCGCCCGCCTGCACCGCCAGCGCCTCGATGCGCGTTTGCAGCGACCACAGCTGCTGCGCGCGCACCCCGGGCGCGGTGGCCAGGGCCGCAGTGAGCTGTGCCAGCGCGGTGGTGGCGCGCTCGGCCGCCTGGTGCGCGATCGCTGCACGAATCACCGCCAGGGAGCGGTCGCTGAGCGCCTGAGCAAGATCGGCGGCGGTCTCGCCCTGCACCAGGGCGAGATCGGCCTCGGCCTGCTCCTCGGCCGCCTGGGCGCTGAGCATCTGCGCATCGCGCTCACCCCAGCGGGCGAGGGGCTGGCTGAGCAGCACCTCGGTGTGGGTGATGCCGAAGCGGCTATGCGCCAGGGCCGGGTCGTGCTCGGGATTGACCGAGAGCTGGGGATCATCGAACGCCCCCGCGGCGATGCGCTCGGCGCGGGCGGCATACAAACCATCGCCGATCTCGCCGAGGACGTGCCGAATCTGTCGGTCGGCAATCAGTTCGGCGTGAACCGCGCCTTCATCCGCGGCATCGGGCTCACCAGCATCGATCTCGGCGCGGACGGCGCCGTGGCATTCCTGCAGAACGGGGCCCAGATCGCCCTGCCGGCCGAGCAACTGTCCGGCTTTTATGATCTCGACCGGGTCGAGGTGCTGCGC
>PLEW01000186.1:2732-3154 GCA_003136555.1 Planctomycetota bacterium
CGATGCGCGCCAGCGTGCGCATCAAGCCGGAGGACAAGCTGCTGATCGACTTCATCGTGGACTATACCCACGAGAACGACGACAACTACGCCTTCCACTATTTCGGTCCGACCACCACGACCAACGCCGGCCTGCCGGCCGTCGCGCTCTTCGGCGGTTCGACGATCTTCAACTGCTGCGGCACCGCCAATCCGAACCTGCACGACATCTGGTCGAGCGTCGACCCGGTCAACCGGCGCCACGGCATCGGCGCCACCGCCATCGTCGACTGGTCGCCGGACGACTTCGACCTGAAGAGCGTGACCGCCTACCGCAATTTCAACCGCTTCAACGCCGACGATCTCGCCGTGTCCAACGCAACCCTGTACGGCAGGAACGACTACGACGAGACCAGCCAGGCCTACAGCCAGGACTTCACGCTC
>PLEW01000113.1 GCA_003136555.1 Planctomycetota bacterium
CCACCGCCTTCGACCGCATCGCCTACTTCCTCGAGCTGCAGCAAGATGGCCGTCCGGTCCAGTACGCCTACGTGTCGATGGACGCATTCACCTCGGAACTGGGCAAGATCGGCATCCCCAGCCTCGCCTCCGGCGCCTTCTTCCAGCGTCCGGTGACCAACCTGACGGTGGTCTCCAATGTCAAGGACATCGCCAACGGCACCACCGCCGATGGCGGCAACATCGAATTCTGGCCCAACAACTATGGTCCGGCCAACTCCGCCAGCGTGCCCAACGCCTCGAGCGCCATCTTCGACTTCGGCGACCAGCCGAGCGATCCGCAGGACGGCTACGGGTGCATGCAGGTGCATAACCATGCGGCGCAGCAGACCGTCTTCGCCATCAACCACTGGCGTACGGGACCGCAGGCCGACATCGGCATCGGCAACAGCCCAGGCGAGAGCCATGACTGGACCTTCGCCGGCAACGCCGGCTCCTACAAGGTCAAGAAGCTGCGGGTGCTGGTGCGTCCCAAGCCGTGAGGGGCATTGCCGCAGCGGACCGTCTGGGGGAATGCCTGCTTGCGCAGCCCTGGGGCGAACCTAAGCCTGGGCCTCTCACCCCTTGGAGGTTGACCATGCGGTTCGCTCTGCTGATCGTGCTCCTGGCGTCCTGTGCGGCAGGAGCGGACGATGCCCCTGCATTCGTCCCGCCAGCCCAGACCGAGGCGGAGGTGGTGGCCGACATCACCGCGGCTGCGCGCGTGCTGGTGGCGGCGGTGCCGGCGGAGGACCTGGGCGCAGCGACCTTCGCGGTCGGCGGCCCGGAGCAGCACTATTGGCATTGGATACCGGCACCGCTGCTTGCCGACAAGACGCTGGGCAAATCCTATGCCCCCTACGGCCGCGTCGGCATCCCGCTCGAGAAGCTCTCAACCGCCGCGATCGCCGATCTGCATGCCCTGCTGCGGGTGTCGCTGTCGGCGGAGGGATACCGCAAGGTCGAGCAGGTGATGCGCCGCGAAGGCGGCCCGGAGCCGCGCCTGGGCTTCCAGTCCATCGGCCGCGCACCGACCACCAAACCACCCGGTGGACCTGGCTGGTACTTCTTCTCGCTCTTCGGCGAGGTCGGCTCGCCCTCATGGGGCTGGCGTCTGGAGGGCCATCACCTGAGCCTGAACTACGAGATCATCGGCGGCCATGTGCACTTCACCCCGGTGATGTTCGGCCACAACCCCTCGCCGGTTGCCCCGGAGGCGAGCACCATCGCCGTCCGCCTGTTCCGCTCCCTCTCGCCCGCCCAGCAGGCGGAAGCGCAGATCGTCACCACCGCGAGCGATCCCCGCATCCCCGAGGACATGGACCGCTCTCCCGGCGTCCCCGCCCCGCAAGGCGCCGCGCTGGGCCAGCTCTCCGCCGATGGCCAGCTGGCCTTCGAGCAGCTGACCGAGGATTTCATCGGCAACTTCCCCGAGCCCTTGGTGCACCAGCTGCGAGCCACGATCCGCAGCCACAGCGCCGAGGCGCACCTGGCCTGGTACGGGCTGCTCGATGATGCGCATGCGCATTATTACCGGCTGCAGGGGCCGGCCTTCCTCATCCAGGTCCGCCACCAGGGCCTGGACAACGGCCACCCCCATGTCCACACCAGCTACCGCAGCCTGGACGAGGGCAGTACCACCAGCCCGATCGCACCCTGAACGGGGTCCAGCCACGTGCCTGATCAAGGGCCACCACAGCGACAGGATGGCACCCACCGCAGGGAGGCATCAGGAGCCATGAGGAGCATCGGCATCGTTCTGGTCGTTGCCGCCATGCTCCAGGCCGGTGCGGACGCGGCCTCGGGCGACGACGAGCCGGCGATACGCGCCCTGCTGGTCCTGGGCGGATGCTGCCATGACTACCAGCGCCAGCAGATCCTGCTGACCAAGGGCATCTCCGAGCGCGCGCCGGTGGCATGGACCATCGCCTACGATCCGGACTCCTCCACCGGCCACCCCAATCCCGTCTATCTCACCCCGGGATGGTCGGCGGGATACGATGTGGTGGTGCACGATGAATGCAGCGCCGATGTGACGCTCAAGGCGTTCGTCGACACCATCCTGGCGCCGCACCGCAAGGGCCTGCCGGCGGTGAACCTGCATTGCGCCACGCACAGCTACCGGGTGAGCGGCTCGGATGACTGGTTTGCCTTCACCGGGCTGACCACCCACAGCCATGGCGCCCAGCTGCCGATCGAACTGTCCTTCGTCGATGCCGCCAATCCCATCCTCGTCGGTCTGTCCCCCTGGACCACCATGCGCGAGGAGCTGTACCATAACGAGAAGGTCTGGGGCACCGTCACCCCGCTGATCCGCGGACGGCAGGGCGCTGACGACGACCTGGTCGCCTGGACCAATGACTACCAGGGCACCCGGGTGTTCAGCACCACCCTGGGGCACAACGACGAGACGGTCAGGGATGCTCGCTACCTTGACCTGGTCGCCCGCGGACTGCTGTGGGCGGTCGGCAAGCTCGATGCGCGGCACTTCCATCCCCCCGTCATCCTGCCGAACCTCGCGCTGGGCAAGACCGCGACCGCCTCCTCGACCCAGGACGATCATGCCCCCGAGAAAGCGATCGACGGCAATGCCGCCACCAGATGGTGCGCCAGCGATGGCAGCGTGCCCCAATGGTGGCAATGCGATCTGGGCGCGCCGGCCGATCTCGGCGGAGTGCAGATCACCTGGGAGCAGTCCGCCGTCTACCGCTACCTGGTCAAAGGCTCGCCTGATGCCGAGCACTGGACCACCCTCGCCGACGCCAGCGCCAGCACGGTCAGCGAGCAGGTGTGCGAGCATGCCTTCAGCGCCTCGGGCATCCGCTATCTGCGCATCGAGGTGGTCCAGCTCGAGGAAGGCAAGTGGGCGAGCATCTACGAGGTGGAGGTGCATGCCCGTCAATGAGGTGTCCGGCCGGACGCCTTCCGCAGCGCCATGGCCGGTGGTGCGGGGCGGGCCGGGATGATCAGATCCGGGAAGCCGCGCACGACGGCGCTGCTTGCCGCCGCCCGGCCGCCAGGCTAGCGTCGACGTGAGCATGACCGTCACCCCAGCGAGCCCACCCCGTCTGCGTGACATCACCCGCGGGCAGTGGCGATCGGGGGCAGCAGCATGGCTGGGCTGGTTCTTCGACGGCCTGGACATGCATCTCTACACCCTGGTGGCGCTGCCATTCGTCGCCGAGCTGATGGGCATGGCAAGCGCCAGCGCTGCGGTGCACGAGCGGGCGGCGTGGATCATGGCGGCCTTCCTCTTCGGCTGGGCGCTGGGAGGGGGGCTGTTCGGGCTGATCGGCGATCGCCTCGGGCGCAGCCGGACCCTGGTGCTCACCATCCTCACCTATGCCTGCTTCACCGGCCTGTCGTTCTTCGCCCAGACCTGGCAGGAGCTCGCCCTCTGCCGTTTCCTCGCCGCCCTGGGGATCGGCGGCGAATGGGCGGTCGGCGCCTCCCTGCTCAGCGAGACCTGGCCTGCAGGGTGGCGGCCCCTGCTGGCGGCGATCCTGCAGAGTGCGGTCAATGTCGGCGTGATGGTGGCCACCCTGGCGAGCTATCTGCTCGCCGATTGCCCCAACCGGGTGGTATTCCTGGTCGGTCTGGCTCCCGCCCTGGTGACGCTGTGGATCCGCAGGGCCGTGCCGGAGACCACCGCTTGGCATCAGGCCCGTGCCGGGGCGCATGGCCACCAGCCGGGCATCGGCGCCCTGTTCCGCGGCCCGGTCCGGCGCATCACCCTGCTCACCCTGGCGGTGTGCGCGCTGGGGCTCAGCGCGCACTGGGCCTTCATGTTCTGGTCGCTGCAGCAGGTGCGCGGGCTGGGAGAACTGGCCAGCTGGAGCGACGCCGAGCGCAATCGCCTGGCCAGCGGCATCATGCTCCTGCTGATGGTCGCCTCGGTGATCGGCAACCTGGCCTCCGCCCTGCTGGCGCAATTCATGGGCTATCGCCGCGCCATCACCCTGCTCTTCATCGCCTATGCGCTGGCGATGATCGGCGCCTACAGCGTCCCGCGCACGCTCAGCGGCCTGATGCCCTACCTGGGCGCCATCGGCTTCTGCCAAGGCGTGTTCGCGCTCTTCACCATGTACCTGCCGCCGCTCTTCCCGACCCTGCTGCGCACCACCGGCGCCGGCTTCTGCTATAACAGCGGCCGGGTCGCGGCCGCCGCGGCCACGGTGGTGTTCGCCATGGCGGCTCCGGTCGGGGATGTGCGGCTGGCGCTGGTGGGTGCCGGTCTGCTGTTTCTGCCGGCGGCGGCTCTCGCCTGGCGGCTGCCCGAGCCGCCGACGCAGAGCGCCTGACTCCGCTCGTGGAACACAGTTTGTCATCTAATCGTCATCAATCAGCGGACCTGATTCGGCCGTAGCGGCTGTCATGGATGAGCTTGCCGCGCACAGGCGCACAGGACACCCGGAAGCGGTCCGGACGGCCAAATTGTTGCATTCTCTCCAGCGGGCTCCTCCACCCGGCTTGGCCAGGATGGCGGGCAGAGAGCGGCCAAAAGGCTTGTAGATAACCAAAGATAATCACATAGGAATGAAACGTGTGGCGGATATTCTCGCCGGCATGCCTATTCCAATGCCCAAATCGTCGCGAATCCTGGCTGCACTCCAGGATGCCGCACGGCGCCAGAAGACCAATCCGTACCAGATCGCCAAGTCCAGCGGACTGCCGCTGACGACCGTCCAACGTCTGCTGACCATCAAGCTCAACGTGCCACTGCGCAACGTCGAGATGCTCATGGAGGCTCTGGGACTCGAAATCCAGATCATCGCCAGCGGCAAATCGGTGGTGCGCCCAGGTACAGGTCGGGGGCATGGTCAGCGACGCGGCTCGCACCGCTAGGTCAGCTGGCCACAGCCAGCGGCGCCACGCGCCGGCAGCGCCGGTGTGTCGGAATTCCGCAAGGCCACCCCGGGGTTACGGCGGTGGTGGCGTCTCGCCGGTCGAGCCGCGCTTCTTGAGGCGCATGAAGGTTCCGGTCGCGCTGGTCGCCGGTAGCGGGCCGACGCCGTGATTCATCTTGACCTGATGGCCGATCGCTCCACGCCACAGCTGGAGCAGGTAGCCGACATCGTAGCCGGCATCGTGCTTGCCGGATGACACCGCGGCGATCTCACATTTGAGCTGCTCGATGCGCAGCAGCACCCGCCACACCGGCTCGTCGCCATGGCGCATGGTGTCGATCAGCAGGTCGTCGACCTGGGCGACGGTGAACGGCTGAGGCAGCATGACGGCCTGGAACAGGCGGCGCAGCCAATCGGCATCGAAATCCGGGGCATCGCTGTAGACCTCCTGGCCGTGGAGATCCTCGGCCAGGCGGTTTGCGACGTAGTCGGGGGCCCAGCCATTGCGCTCCAAGCGCTCGCGGTCGATGCCGTGGATGGCCTGCGACGCGCTATCCCACTGGCGCCAGGCCGCAATCGGGGTTGGATCGATGAGTAGGCGCTGGATGTCGCCGCTGGGATCGCTCCAGGCCACCGCGATGGGATAGGACTCGGGCCCGAATCCCGACGCTTCGATATCAAGGAAGCACGGGAAGGGGTCGGAAACCATCCCGCCGACCTTGGGCGGATGGTCGGTCTATGCAATGACCGACACTGCTGAGCTGTGCGACATCAGGACCGCTGAGCCTGCCAGGATGATGCACCTGCCCCAGTGGGCGATTGCGCCGCAGGCGCATCCGGCCATCATCCGGCTCCCCCGTCCCCGCTAGGAGCTGCCCATGCGATTCCTCCTCCTCCTGCTCGCCGTGGCGGCTGCGCCCCTGCAGGCAGCGATCAAATCCGAGGCACTCGAATACACCAGCGATGGCACCACCCTGGTCGGCACCCTGGTCTATGACGATGCCTGGACCTCACCGCATCCGGGCGTGCTGGTGACGCACGACTGGATGGGCAATACCGAACGCACCGAGCTCTCGGCGGTGAAGCTGGCGAAGCTCGGCTACGTGGCCTTCTGCGTCGATGTCTACGGCAAGGGCGTGCGGCCCTCCTCCACCGAGGAGGCGGGCAAGCTGGCCGGGCTGTACAAGGGCAATCGGCCGCTGATGCGTGCGCGCATGCGCGCGGGCCTGACCACCCTGCTGGCGACCGGCAAGGTCGATGCCAAGCGCATCGGCGCGATCGGCTACTGCTTCGGCGGCACCTGCGTGCTCGAGCTCGCACGCGCGGGGCAGCCGGTGGCGGCGACCGTGACCTTCCATGGCGGGCTGTCCACGCCGACACCCGAGGATGCCCAGAACATCGTCGGCAAGGTCCTGGTCCTGCATGGCGCCGACGACCCCTATGTGAAGCAGGAGGAGGTCGCTGCCTTCGAGAAGGAGATGAAGGCGACCAAGGTCGACTGGCAGCTGATCCAGTACGGCAATGCCGTGCATGGCTTCACCCACCAGGGCGCCGGCACCGACAATTCGGCCGGCTACGCCTACAATGCCGCCGCCGACCAGCGTTCGTGGCAGGCGATGACCAATTTCTTCGCCGAGGTCTTCGGCGCTCCCTGAAGCACCCGCGTCCCGGCTGCGCGCCGGTGGCGGCGTCCCGCCTAGGCGAGCAGCAGGCTGCGCTGCGCCGCCGACAGCGCGCGCATCTGCCCGCTGGCCAGGTCATCGGGCAGGGTGAGCGCGCCGATGCGATCCCGATGCAGGTCGGTCACGCGTCCGCCGAGAGCGGCGATCATGCGTTTGACCTGATGATGGCGGCCTTCGCAGAGTTCGAGGGTGGCCTGGCCGCCGTCTGCCTCCAGCTCAGCCACCCCGGGCGCCTCCAGCGTCAGGCGCGCCGGCAGGCATGGTCGCGGCTCGTCCGCGAGCACCAGCCCTGCTGCGACCTGCTCGCTGGCCCCGGCGGCCAGCGTGCCGCTGTAGCGGATGCGATAGCGTTTCCACAGCGCGCGTTCGGGGGCGGTGAGGCTGATCTGGAAGCGACCGTCGATGGTGAGGATGATCAGACCGGTGGTATCGCGGTCGAGCCGTCCGGCGGTCTGCAGATTGGGGTGGCGCCAGGCGGGCGGGACCAGGTCGTAGATCAGCGGCTGGTCGCCGGGCGCATGGCTGCAGGCCACTCCCCGGGGCTTATGGCAGATCAGCGTCCCGTGATCCGGTCCGTCGAGGATGTGCGCCCCATCGAGCTCGACCGTCTCATCGCCGCCCAGCTGCCGGTGGTAGCGCTTGCACACCACCCCCTGCACCTGCACGCGGCGGCACTGGATGGCCCGCCGCACGTCCGCCCAGGTCCAGCCGGTGCGCCTGGTGAGGAAGGCATCGAGGGCTTCGGGCATGGCAGCGGCTGACCCTCAGGGGAACAGCTGCGGGCCGGCCTTGGCGGACGAGCGGGCGATCTCGAGCAGGGCGGAGAAGTCGCTGTCCCCCAGGCCGCGCCGGCCAGCCTCGGCATAGGCGCGCTCGACCACCGCGGTCTCGGCGAGATCGAGGCCGGCACCCGCCGCCAGGGCGAGCACGAGACGCAGATCCTTGTGCATGTGCTTGATCGAGAACTGCGGGCTGTAGTCGCCGGAGATGTACTTGGGCTTCTTGAGCTCGACCAGGGGCGACTGCGCGACGTTGTAGGTGAGGGCGGAGAAGAAGGTCTCCGCCGGGATGCCGCACGCGGTGGCGAGGGCGTAGGATTCGCAGTACGCCTGGTTGATGTTGGCGATCAGCAGGTTGAAGCACAGCTTGATCGCGGTCGCCGAGCCGATCGGGCCGATCGGCAGCACCGCCTTGGACAGCCGGCGGTAGACCGCCTCGACCTGGGGGAAGGCACCGGCATCATCGCCCAGGAAGAAGACGTTCTGGCGAGCTTCGGCCGCCAATTTGCTGCCGGTGAAGGGCATGTCGAGGAAGCGCCCACCGCGCTCCTGAACCTGGCGGGCGTAGGTCTTGGTGTCCTCGACTCCGACGGTGCTGTGCTGGGCGACCACGGTGCCGGGCTTCAGCTCGCCGACGATGCGCGCCAGCACCGCGGCGACCGCCGGCGGATCGGCGATGACGATGAGGATCAGCTCGGCACCCGTGGCTGCCGCCACGAGGTCGGCGGTGAAGCCCGGCGCCTGCGGCTGCGGGCTGCGGTTCCAGGTGCGCACCTCATGGCCGTCCGTATGCAGGTGCTGGGCCCAGACCTTGCCGATGATCCCCAATCCGATGACGCAGATGCGCATGATCAAGCTCCTGCGCACAGGGTAGGGGCGGAGGCGGCGTTGCCAACCTGCACCCGTGCGGGCGGCCGGGTGGTATGAGATGCCGCGCCCGCAGGCCTGCAATTGCCTCAACAGCGGGCGCTCGGGGCGGTCATCCTCTGCTACACCCGGACGACACCATGCCCCATGCGCGACACCTGCTGCTGTTGCTGCTGACCGCCACCTGGTGCAGCGCCGAGAGCTGGAACAACCCGCCTGGGAAGCTGCCGCCAGGCGTCGAGCACCATACCTTCACCAGCGCCTCGATGTCCTGCGAGGTCGGCTTCACCATCATGCTCCCGGCCGCCTACGCCACCGAGCCGACGGTGCGCTTCCCGGTGATCTACTACCTCCATGGACGTGGCGGGACCGAGAACGACAATCTCGGCGCCTTCGACCTGCTGCGCGCTGCGATCGCAAACGGCAGCGTCCCGCCGGTGATCTACGTCCATGCGATGGCGGGACGCAATTCCGGCTATGTCGATTCGCCCGACCATTCGGTGATGGGCGAGACGGTGGTCATCAAGGAGCTGATCCCCTTCATCGATGCCACCTACCGCACCATCGCCGCCAAGGGCGGGCGCGCGGTGCAGGGCTTTTCGATGGGCGGGCAGGGGGCGATCCTCTACGCCTTCAAGTTCCCCGCGCTGTTCAGCTCGGTGATCGGCTATGGCGCCGGGATGGCGAATGGCGCCGAGCTCAAGCAGGAGCTGCCGGCGGTGTTCAGGCTCATGCACGGCGACTCGATCGCGCAGATGGATGAGAACTCCGTCTGGGCGTGGGTGCGCACCAATGCCGACACCCTGCGCACCGGCATGGCCATCCAGCTGGCGCTGGGCGACAAGGATCCGCATCTGTCGCGCAATAGGCACATGCATGCAGTGCTCGACGAGCTCACCATCCCGGTGGTGTACCATGAGCTGCCGGGCGTCGGCCATGATGCCAACCGCGTCTACCACGATATCGGCGTCGATGGCTTCCGCTTCCATGCCGAGCACTTCACCCTCAAGTGAGCGGTTTGCGGACTGCGGGGGGATGGCTGCGAAGCGCTGCTCGCTGGCTGAGGAGGCGCGGTGGGATGAGGCGCGCCAGCTGGCGTTCCCTGACCGGTGCGGCGAATCGTTCCTTTTCTGGTTACCCCTGGTGACGACATCGCTACCTCTGGTGACCTGCTCGACGTCATGGCCATGCCCAGGGCATGGCCAGACCCCATGTACGGTCTCAGCCATGGTGCGCCGCCTGGCAGATCTTCGAGCAATGCGCGGACGCACAGGCAGGGAGGATGAACACGCACCTCCTCCCGTACCATGCGCCTGAGCGATGCGCCCGAGCGATGCGGCAATGCCGGTCTCAACGTTCCTGGTCACGGTTCCACTGAATCGAATGATCATGTGCATCCACCCCATGCCTGCGGCCATGGCGCAGGCCGCTATGCGGTCGCACGGCGTTCTCGCATCCATCGATAGCGGGGTCTCCGCCCAGGATGTGCCTCGCCGCTGTTCACAGGCCAGCAGGCATCGTCGGGGCGCAATCCACCATCCTGCCATCTCTCCATCGCAAAGACGCTCGCGGTCCTCCACCCCACGGGGACGCAGCCGCTCATCGGAAAGCCAACCGGTGGTGAGCGCCATGGGCGCTATTCCTTCGTGCCGACGAACTCGATTGCAGTCTTGTGGATGTCGAGGAGCGGACCCAGTTCGTAGACGTTCACATAGCCGTTCGAGTACAGGGCCACGTAGGTGGGGACGTTGAGGGACAGCGCAGCCAGCTTGGACGGGAACGCTACCGGGGCATTGCGGAAGTTGTTGTTGCAGTAGATCAGGATGGTCTGCTTCTTGTCGGGCAGCAGGGCGGCGAGAGTGGCATAGCTGATATCGGAGAAGGACAGATTGATCGCACCCTTGATGTGCAGCTTGTCGTAGAGCTCCTTGCTGCGCGCATCCAGGATCATTACCCCGGGCTGCTTGCTGCCGGCGATGAACGCCTGCTCGGACAGCCGGGAGGAGGCGCGCACCTGCATCGCCGCCTTGGCATTCTCGATGAACAGGGACATGTCGATGTTGGGGTTGACGTCGCGGAAGTCGCCCTCCAGCGCCAGCAGCCGGCCGAACAGCACTGCGAGTATGATGATTCTCGGCATGGCACCCTCATCCGGGGAAGGGAACGGCGAAGCGGCTGGGGTCCACGGCGTCGGGGACGCAGATGCACGATGCCGGTCGGGCGTCAGCCGGCTCCGGCTCCGCTGCGCGGTCTCCTCTCGACGCCGATGCTGCCAGCGCACCGGGGTGCACGTGCATCATCCGATCGCGTCCTGGGAAGGACGCCGGGATGAGGTCTACCTGTCGTGCCAGGGACGGGCGCCGCCCGGAACCGCGCCCGGCCTAACGCGACGGTGGCCGTGTCGCGGCCCGGCGGCGGCGGGCCGGCATCGGCGCGCCCGCCGCCGTCCAGACGGCCAATGGGCGCACGACGCGCAGATGACGACGCCACATCACCACCAGGGTGTGCTGCGCGTACCAGGCCTCGGGCAGGCGGATGCGTCGGCACGGTGCGCGTGAACGGGAGGCGGCTGACATGTGCTCTCCTGAGGCCGGACCGGAGAGCGTAGGGTCAGGGTCGAGCCTGCCAGCGGGGGTTTTGGCCCAGTTCTCCACAATGACCGGCTACCCGTTGCCGACCTGCCGTGACTCATCGGCGACCAGCGCCGGACGCTAGCTCCACAATGCGCGCAGGCCGTAATACGCGGTGTCCTTCATCCGCCGCATCATCCCGGCGAGGAGGTGGGAGCGCGGGTCGGTGCAGAAGGTCATGCTCAGCAGGATGCGCTGCTCACCCACGCCGAGGGGGGTGACGCGGTGCCGGACGCGCGCACCCTCGAACAGCACCAGGGTGTTCGGAGGTGTCGGTACAAAGCGGCAGGAGCCGGCGATCTGCGCTTCGAGCTGGGCCGAGGAGGTGCCCGGTGCGCCGCTGCGCTGGTTGATCAGGGGCAGCAGCACGGTGAAATGGCGGCCGCGGTAGAAATCGTGATCGTAGTGCCAGCCGATATGGTCGCCCGGCCGCTCGTAGACCAGCAGCGAGCAGGAGCTCTGGTCATGCAGCGGGGTCGGCTGCACCGCGACGGCGAACAGGCGGGAGCAGATGCGCGCCACCTCGTCGCTGAGATAGAAGGCCACCAGCTCCGGCGCCAGCCGGTGCAGCTCGGCATAGGACACCGTCGCCCCGGCCTTGTGTCCGGGGATGTAGCTGCGCTGGGCGCCGGCGATGCGCTCTGCAGCGGTGCGCAGGCGCTCGAACGGCTCGCAGTCGAGCAGCTCGGGGATGGCGCACAGGTGGTCGCCGAAGGCGATGGCGGTGCGGTGCTCGCCGGCGGGACTGATGAAGCGGCCGTAACGTGCGCGCATGTCAGGCCGCAGCCGTTCCAGGGCGCGATAGGTGCGCAGCGTGGCCAGCCGCATGGCGATGACGGCAGCCAGTAGGACGAGGGCGGCGATCCAGGGCAGGAGCGGCACAGCTGGGCAGGAGCATCGACCCAGGTGTGAATGCTGGCCTGATGAGGCCGAGAAGATCCTGCCAAGAGCCGCCACGGCCGCTCGTGGGCAGCCTCAGCCCGGCAGCGCGGTCGAGACCGAGTGCTCAGCCACCTCGGCGGCGGCGACCTCGCGCCGCAGCTGGCTGGAGCGGTAGATGCCCTCCGAGATCAGCATCGCCGCGAGCGCCAGCTCGGCAGTCGGCAGCAGGGGTACCCGTCCCAGCAGGGCGGCGATCCAATGCCGGTGCGTATCGCCGAGATCATCGCCATCGCCGCGCACGGCATTCCAGCGGAAGCGCGCAGCCCCGAGATCGGTCTGGGCATCGCAGTCGAGTTCGCCCAGCGAGCGGTAGAAGGCGAAGGGCGAGAGGCGGACACCGCCTCTCGTGCCGATCAGGCTGGAGCCATCGAGCGAACCGAGGTGCATCGCCCAGGCCTCGATGAGGTCGAGGGTCGCGCCGTTGGCGAAGCGCACCAGTCCGAGGGCGAGCTCCTCGACATCGTAGCCGGCTCGCGCCGCACGCTCGGCATCCATCGCGGTCTTCTGATAGGTGGTGCCGCTGATGGTGGCGACCTCCGGATTGCCGAGCAGGTAGAGCAGCTGGGTGAGGTGGTAGACGCCCATGTCCAGGAGCGCGCCGCCACCGGCATCGCGGCGCCTGACGAAGGCAGGGCTGCCGTGGCCGTCGACATAGGGCCGGCCGCGGCGGCGGAAGCCGCTGGAGCGGGCGTGATAGAGCTCGCCCAGCTCACCGGCATCGATCAGCTGCTTGGCCGCGCGCGTCTCGTTGGCGAATACCAGGCTCAGCTGCACATGCAGCATGCGGCGATGGCGCCGCGCCGCGGCGACCATGCTCAGCGCGTCGTGGTAGGAGCCGGCCAGCGGCTTCTCGCAGTAGACATGCTTGCCGGCCGCGAGCGCGGCCAGCGTGGCGGGCAGGTGGAGGTTGTTGTGCAGGCAGACGTCGACGGCATCCACATCGTCACGCGCCACCAGCTCGTGGTAGCCGGCATGGGAGTGGGGGATGGCAAACTCGGCGGCGGTGGCCCGGGCGCTGGCGCCATCCAGGCTGGCGCAGGCGACCACGGTCGCTCCCGGGATGTGGCGGTAGCAGCCGATATGCGAGCGTCCGATGACGCCGCAGCCGATGATGCCGATGCGGATGGAATCGGGCATGGGTGCTCCCCGGTCCACAGTCTCGCCAGCACCCCGGTCAACCGCAACCTGCGCCTGCGCAGCCTACCTGGGGCCGCAGCGGGGGTACGGTCGCCTGAGGACGGACGTGGATCTGCTGATGAACCATAAGCAATTGAAATGCAAATGCTTACGATATCACACAGGCTGTGGGATAATCCGCCACGTGCAGTCTCGTCTGGGAGCAGTAGGCTTGCAGGAGCTGTAGCGGATGTTCCGAGCCATACCGTCTGTCAGCCCAAGGAGTCGCCATGCGCCAGGATACCATGCCTTCCCCGCGTCGCCTGCGGTCATCCTGGGCCAGTTGGGGTCTCGCCCTGATCTTGGGCGGCTCGCTTCCGCTGGGCGCTGCCGATGTCGTCCTGGCCTCCAACACCACGGTGGGCACGCCCGCAGGCTCCATCCCGCGCACCGCCCCGGGTGCCGAGCATCCCGCCGGCCCGCTGAGCGCGGCCGAGATCCTCAACGCCAGCCATACCATCGACCAGCTGCTCGACGCCGACCTCGCGGCGCATCAGGTCAAGGCGGGGGTGAAGACCAGCGATGAGCAGTTCCTGCGTCGCGCCTACCTCGAGATGATCGGCCGCATCCCGACCTTCGATGAGGCCACCGCCTTCCTCACCTCGCGCAAATCGAGCAAGCGCCAGGAGCTGGTGCACAGCCTGATAGGCAGCGAGGGCTGGATCAGCCAGCAGTACAACTTCTGGGCCGACCTGCTGCGCGTCGAGACCAGGCTCAACGACCGCTATCCCGGCCAGCCCTACATCGATTGGCTCAAGCAGGCGCTGCGCGACGACATGCCCTATGACCAGATGGTGCGCAGCATGCTCACCGCCGAGGGGCCCGCGATCGAGAAGGGCAACGGCGCCGCCGGCTATTACGTGCGCGATGCCGGCATGCCGCTCGACAACATGTCCAACACCGTGCAGATCTTCCTCGGCACCCAGCTGACCTGCGCCCAGTGCCACAACCATCCCAACGACAAGTGGACGCGGAAGGACTACTTCGAGATGGCGGCCTTCACCGCCGGCACCAGCGTGACGCGCAACCTCAACCCGCCAGGCATGGCCAAGGGCGCCGGCAAGGGCCAGGGCGCCGGCGCCGCCTACCGGCAGATCGCGCAGTCGACCCCCGAGGTCAAGAACGCCTTCCGCATGCTCACCTACACCATCGGCCTGAAGGTGCAGGCGCCCAATGCCTCGACCATCGCGCTGCCTGCCGACTACCAGTACAAGGACGCCAAGCCCGGCGAGCAGGTCGAGGCGCACGCCATGTTCGGCGAGCAGCCGTCGGTCGGCGCGAGGCAGGATGGGCGCGCCGCCTACGCCAAATGGCTGACCTCCCCGGACAATCCGCGCTTCACCGAGGTCATCGCCAACCGCATGTGGAGGAAGGTCATGGGCCTGGGCCTGGTCGAGCCGGTCGACCACTTCACCGACAGCACCCAGGCATCGAACCCCGAGCTGATGCAATTCATCACCCGCCTGATGGTGGGGGTGAAGTACGACCTGCGCAAGTTCAGCGAGATCCTCTACCAGACCGAGGCCTGGGGCCACATGTCCAACAAGCAGGAGTACAATCCTGCCGAACCCTATTATTTCTCCGGTCCGCTCCTGCACCGCATGAGCGCCAGCCAGGTGTGGGATTCGCTGCTGACCCTGGTGGTGAACGACCTGGATGCGCAGAAGGGCCCGACCGCCGAGGGCCTCTACGCCTTCTACGACGCCAACAAGGACAAGACCCCCGCCGACATCTACCAGATGGCGGTCTCTCTGGGCGAGAAGCGGGTGAAGCTGAAGGCGATCCAGACCGAGATGATCGCCACCCGCACGGCGATGGATACGGCGACCCCTGCCGAAATCCCGGCGCTGCGCGCCAAGATCCAGGAGCTGATGGAGAGCCGCAAGGCGCTCGACACCGACAACGATCCCCTGCGCGCCCTGATCGGCATGGCCAAGCAGGCCGGTGCCGGCAAGCAGGGCGAGAAGCGCCTGATGGGCGCTGGCGGGGTCGGCCCGCTGCTGCGCGCATCCGAGCTGCCGTCGCCCGCCCCCGCCGGCCATCTGCTGCGCACCTTCGGGCAGTCCGACCGCCAGCTGATCGACAACAGCTCGGATAATCCGGCAGTGACCCAGGCGCTCACGCTGCTCAACGGCTTCATCGACAGCGAGGTGGTCTCGGAGCACTCGCTGCTGACCGGCACCATCGCCAAGATCAGCGATCCCACGGACAAGGTGCGCGCCATGTTCCTGATGATCCTGTCACGCCAGCCGACCGACAAGGAGCTCAGCATGGCCCTGCGCTCGGCAGCCTCCGGTGGCCAGGCGGCGGTCGCCGACGTCGCCTGGGCGCTGCTCAATACCAACGAGTTCATCTTCATCCGCTAGTGTCGCCGCCATCCTCGCTGAAGCCCGTCCACGAAGGAGCCCTGCCATGAGACACCCCGCCCAACGCCTCGATGACGCCTCGCGGCGCGAGTTCCTGGTGCACAGCGCGAAAGCCTTCCTGGGCGTCTCCTGCATGTCCCTGCTGGGCGGCGGGCTGGCGCACGCCACGGATCCCCAGGCGGCGGCGGCGACCCCGGCGATCAGGCGCCCGACGGCGAAGAACTGCATCTACATCTACCTCGCCGGCGGCATGAGCCACCTCGACACCTTCGACCCCAAGCCGGGAGCGGAGACCCAGGGACCCACCAAGGCGATCAAGACCAAGGCCGACGGCATCCAGATCAGCGAATACCTGCCCAAGCTCGGCGAGCAGATGGGCCATCTCGCCATCGTCCGCGGGATGAACTCGAACCAGGGTGCGCACCAGCCGGCCGAATACTACATGCGCACCAGCTATGCCCAGCGCGGCACCATCCGCCATCCGGCGATGGGGGCCTGGCTGTCCTACTTCAATGGCCGCATCAATCCCACCCTGCCGGCCAACGTCGCCATCGGCGGCGGCAGCCAGCACCCCGGCTCCGGCTTCCTCGAATCGCGCTTCGCGCCCCTGCCGCTCGGCAATCCCGAGTCCGGCCTGCAGCACAGCGCCCTGCCGCCGGGGGTGACCGAGGAACGCTTCGAGCACCGCCTGGCCCTGGCCCAGGAGCTCAACCAGAATTTCCAGAAGGACTATGACCAGAAGCAGGTCCGGGCCTACCGCGACCTCTATGCCGAGGCGGTCAAGCTGATGAGCAGCAAGGATCTCAAGGCCTTCGACATCACCCAGGAGCCGGCGAATGTGCGCGCGGCATATGGCGACGAGACCTTCGGCCAGGGCTGCCTGCTGGCACGCAGGCTGATCGAGAACGACGTGCGCTTCGTCGAGGTCAATCTCGGCGGCTGGGACACCCATGACGACAACTTCGATCGCGTCAACCAGCGCTGCGAACTGCTCGACCAGGGCCTGAGCGCCCTGCTCGCCGATCTCAGCGGCCGCGGCCTGCTGGAGGAGACCATGGTGGCGGTGGCCACCGAGTTCGGGCGTTCGCCGCGGATCAACAGCAACAACGGACGCGACCATTACCCCAAGGCATTCTCCTGCCTGCTTGCTGGCGGGGGCATCAAGGGCGGCCAGGTGCATGGCGCCACCGATGACACCGGCTCGACGGTGGTGTCGGGCTCGGTCCTGGTCCCCGACTTCAATGCCACCATCGGCTATGGCCTGGGTCTGCCGCTCGATCAGGTGGTGACCTCGCCGCAGGGGCGCCCGTTCACCCTTGCCGACAAGGGTCGGCCGCTCACCAATCTCTTCTAGGCCCGACCATGCCCGATTGTGCGCTGGTGCACCGGTCGTCTGGCGCAGGCCTCGCAGGCCTCGCAGGCCTGCTGCTGCTGGGCCTGCTGCCCGGGGCGTATGCTTCGGACGTCGTCGCGGTGAGCTATGACCGTCAGATCAAGCCGCTGCTCGCCGATCACTGCTATTCCTGCCATGGGGATAAGAAGCAGAAGGGCCAGCTCCGCCTCGATACGCCGGCGGGCATCCAGGCGGGTGGCAAGAGCGGCGCCGTGCTGGTCGCCGGGCATCCCGACAAGAGCACCATCTATTCCCGCCTGATCCTGCCCAAGGACGACGATGATGTGATGCCCGCCAAGGGCGACCAGCTGAGCAGCGAGCAGAGCGAGCTGTTCAGGCAGTGGATCCTCGCCGGAGCGCCGTTCAGCGACGCCGCGCCCGGGGTGGCGAAGGCACCGGCCGCCGGTGCTGCCGCCCAGCCGCCGGGCACCCCGGCAGGCCCGCTGGCACCTTTGCCGCCGACCACCATCGATGTCCTCAGCACCACCCTGCCGGTGCCCGACGCCTCGGCAGTGAAGGCGCTGAGCGACGCCGGCGGGGTGGTGCGCACCCTGTCCAAGAACCAGGCGGCCCTGTCGCTCGATCTCAGCCATGCCGAGGCGCTCGATCGCGCCCTGCCATTGGCGGAGCGCCTGGCAACCAACGTTCTGTGGCTCGATTTCAAGGGGACGGCGGTGACCGATGCCCAGCTGCATCTGCTGCCCAAGTTCAAGAATCTGCAGAGGCTGCACCTCGAGCGCACCGCCATCGGCGATGCCACCATGGCCCAGGTCAGGCTCTGCACCCAGCTGGCCTACCTCAACCTCTATGCCACCAAGGTGAGCGATGCCGGGCTGAAGCAGCTCTCAGGGCTCAAGTCGCTCGCGCATCTCTACGTCTGGCAGAGCGCTGCCACCCCGGCGGGGATCGCCGAACTGCAGAAGGCGTTGCCCGAGTGCGAGATCGATGGTGCGCCCGATATGCCCGCGCCGCCCGCGGATGGGTCCACGCCAGGGGCGAAGAAGGGCGGCAAGAAGGGGGCGAATAGCAACAATGCGACCAAGTAGGATCGCGTAGGGACGACCAGTCGGGTCGTCAGGCGCCGCCGGCCTGGGGATCGCGCTTGCGCGGTCGGCTGGCGAAATCGGAAACGGATTCCCAGCGCGCGCGGGCGAGGATGCGGTCTGCCTCGCTCTCATAGCGCTTGAGGTAGTCTTCGCAGCGGTACGAGCGCAGCTTCTGGATGCAGCTTTCGCGCAGTTCATCGGCTGCAGCGGGGTCCTTATCCACGTTGATCGTGGAGATGCGCTCCGCCAAGCTGTCGATGCTCGGATGGATCATGAAGCGGTGATTGGGTCGCATGGGTCGCATGGATATCTCCGGAAGAGAACACGGCGTCAAAGAACCGATCCTGGTCAAACAACCGGACCCGGCAGGCTCTGCCGGGTCCGGTCACGGTACGAGACCGGGGTCGGTATGCTTAGCCGCGGCCGTAGCCGCCGCGTCCACCGCCGCCACCGCCGCCGCCGCCACCACCTTCACGACGCTGGGGGCGATCGCCCGCAGGACGGGGCTCAGCGGCGCGGACGTTCAGGGTCCGGCCTTCGCTGGAGCTGCCGTTGAGTGCCTGGATGGCTGCCTGGCCTTCCGCATCCGATGCCATGGTGACGAAGCCGAAGCCGCGGCTGCGGCCCGTATCGCGGTCCATGACGACCTTGGCACGCGAAACGGTGCCATGGGTGGAGAAGAGCTTGGTCAGGCCGTCGTCGTTGATCGACCACGGCAGGTTGCCGACATAGAGTTCCACAGATACCTCGAATCAGGCGCGGATGCGCCGGGGATGGCACCATACGGTGCCGGGAAGGGCAGTTCTGGCCCGGACAGGCGGCCTCGCGAATGCGAAGCAGCGACCCCTACTGTCGGGCAAAACCGCCAATCACAAGGCAAATATGCGGGAGGTCTCGGAAGGACGCGGCCAGACGACGCAGGAAATCCCGCCCGCAGGCCGCATCTGCGCCCCGGTGCACGGTGCGACTCCGAGCAGGCCGATAGCTTCAAGCGTGCGGCGGAGCGCAGATCCGCTGGCGCGCACATGCCCGCCATGGGTCTGCATGGACCGGGGGAAGTGGCAGCCTGAGCGCCTGCCAGCGGTGCCAGCAGACGACGATCCCGCCCCGGAGGGGGCGGGATCTGATGCGCGCTGCCGATGCGGCCCCGCGCGGGCGGGGCCGGGCAGGTCATTGCGAATCGACGGGCTTGAGCTTCCTCGCCCAGACGCTGCGGTAGCGCACCGGGTTGCCGTGATCCTGGAGCTTGACCGGACCGTCGCCATGGGCGGTATAGGTGCCGATCTGGCGATGCGGCGTGGTGCCGGTGACCTTGGTGTGGTTCTGCACCAGGATGCCGTTGTGCAGCACGGTGATCCAGGCCGGCTCCTCGAGCTTGCCGTCGGCGGAGAAGCGCGGCGCCGTCCAGAAGATGTCGTAGCTCTGCCACTCGCCGGGCGGACGGCAGGCGTTGACCAGGGGCGGGGTCTGGCCGTAGATGGAACCGGTCTGGCCGTCGGGATAGGTCTTGTTGTTGAAGCAGTCGAGCACCTGCAGCTCATAGCGGCCCATCATGAATACGCCGCTGTTGCCGCGGCCCTGGCCATTGCCGGAGGGTGGATTCGGCTCGGACCACTCGACATGCAGCTGGATGTCGCCGAANNAGAACAGCACGATGGCGTCCGAGGGCGGCTTGCCCACCGCTTCGGGGGTGGAATTGGTGCCGGGCGTGACGATGACGGGTTGCGGACGCAGGCCATCGTGCACGTGCCAATTGGTACCGGGGATGATGGGCGTATCCTCGTAGCCCAGGTGATTATCCTCGGCGGTGGCGGTGGCGGTGGACAGGGCGGCGATCAGGGCCACGCCGGTCAGCGAGCGAATCGGGTGCATGTGGGTTTCCTTCGGGTTGTTATACGGACGGTTGGTTCGGGTGTCGCAGACTTTGCGGTGGCCGGCCGCATCCGTGGTCATGGACGCTTGGGCTTCCGGCGTAGCCCGGCAGCCCGTCCTGCGGGCTTGCGTAGCGAGCGCGCACGCGCCGCTGCGGCAGCCGCAGGGCGCATCGGGCCAGACAGCCGCGTGCGCGCAGTGCCATGCATCATGCGCCAGAAGGCGTCCATGACGCGGGCATTGCCGATGGCGTTGGCGGCCGGGATGAGCGCGGCCCGGTGCCCCTGCACGACATCGGCCATGTGCTCGGCCTCGAGGGTGAAGATCCAGCCGCCCTCGCAGGCGACCGCCTCGCTCGCCTGGCCGGTGCGGTGCAGGGTGATGCTGGGGTGGCTGCGATCCGGCCACCACGGATGGGGGATCTCGATGCGTCCGGTGGTGCCGACCACCTCGCAGCTGGCGCTGGCGGCACTGTGGAAGCCGACATCGAAATGGGCGACGATGCCGTTGGGGAAGCCGAGCACCCCGGCGAAGGAGCGGTCGACCCCGCTGTCCGGGTCGATCGACCACTGGCCGGCCATGCGGTTCGGCTCGTCGCTGGCGATCATGCGGCTGAAGTTGATGCAGTAGCCGCCGACATCGTAGAGCGACCCGCCGCGCTGGGCGAGATTGGTGCGCACCTGCGACTTGGACGGCGGCAGGCTGCCCAGGTCGAAGGTGAAGCAGCTGCGCACCGCCCGCACCGTGCCGATCGCCCCGCTACGCACCAGGTGCAGCACGGCCGCGGTCTGGGGGTGGGTGCGGTACATGAAGGCTTCCAGCAGCACCACGCCGGCCTTGTCGGCGGCCGCGACCATGCGCCGGCATTCGGACATCGTCACCCCCAGGGGCTTCTCGCACAGCACGTGCTTGCCGGCACGGATGGCGCGCAGGGTGTCCTGCAGATGGCTGGTGTGGGGTGTGGCGATATAGACCACCTCGACCAGCGGATCGGCGAGCAGCTCATGGTAGCTGCCGTAGGCGACCGCGAATCCGTGCGCTCCGCGGAAGGCTTCGGCGCGCGCCGGATCGCGGCTGGCCACCGCATGGCGTATGGCGCTTTTGCTCTCGGCCAGGGCATCGCTGAACACGCCAGCGATCCAGCCGGTCCCGATGACACCCCAACGCATAGGCTCACGCATGGGCGGACATGGTAGAGGGCATCGGCCGGTCGCAATGACCCGCCGATGCCCCCCAGAGGGAGCGTCCTATCCTCTCCTCATGCGGACAGCTGGTCGCAGGCGGCCGCGACCGCATGCTCCAGCTCGTCGAGCAGCCTGGTCGGAGCACGACCGCAGCGCGCGCGTAGCATCAGGTCGCGCACGGTGTCGAGATGGCGGATCAGGAAATCGTCGAGAAGCTCGATGACGCCGGCGTGGGCGGGCCCGCTGCGGTTGCGGATGGCGGCCCAATCGCTGATGATCTCATCATCGCAGGGATAGTAGTCGCCGCCCAGGGCGCGCTCCTGCATCAGGGCCTGGCGCGCCAGGTGCAGGCGCTCTTGGCATCCGCGTGGGGCGCTGCTGGCCGCGGGCGGGGAAGCGGGCGGGACCGTGGCGGTGCGGTCCCCGGCCGCTGGGCGGGCCGGTCGCAGGCGTGGGGTGGTGCAGTCAGTGGTGATCATGGCCGGTCCGATCGCATCGTGGGTGAGGGGGGCGGGGCTGGACGGGCACGGATACGGCGATGTGGGTGGAGAGGTTGGGGATGGCGATGACAGGCATGGGATGCTCCTGGTGGATGAGGGGTGATGGGGCTGGGCCGGAAACGACTGCGGGGTGGCCCTCTGAGAAGGTCACCCCGCGTATGCGCGTGCAGGCTGTCCTTCCCGGTGCTAGGCACTGGAGATGAGGGATGCAGCCTTCACGATGACGAATGAATGCATGATGGCCGGTATGCTAGCAGACTGGGGGCATCTGCAAGGGAGAAGCCCTGGATGCCGGGGCGCCACCCAACCGCCTACGGTGTACCGGGCACGACGATGCGGAAACCAAGATCGTCGCGTGTGGTCTCGGGCAGCTGGCCGGCGCGCGCGGCGCTGCGCGCATCCTCGCTGGGGAGGAACCAGGAGCCGCCGCGGCAGACCGACAGGCGGCCAGTGGCACCCAGCGGATTGGTGAGCGGCTGATCGCCCAGGGCACTGATGCCATCCCAGGCATCGTTGCACCACTCCTGGACATTCCCATGCAGATCGAACAGGCCCCAGGGATTGGCAGCGAGCATACCCGCCGGATGGGTGGACGGCGGATGCGGATCATGCGCCAGGCTGTTCAGGCAGCGCCGGGCCTCGCTCTCGCGCGCCTCCGGAGGATCGCTGTGCCAGGCGTCATTGAGCGCACCCTGGGCGCTCCAGCCCTGCTGATCAGGCATTCCGGCATCGTCGAAGGGTCCGTTCTGGCTGCCGGCACGGCAGGCGTATTCCCATTCCGCCTCGCTGGGCAGCCGGGCATCGAGGCTGGGCAGCTGGGCATTGAGCTTCTGGCAGAAGGCACGCGCATCATTCCAGCTCACCTGCTCCACCGGCAGGTTGGGTCCGATATGGTGGCTCGGATTGCTGCCCATGACGGCCCGGTAGAGCGATTGCTGGCATTCGCTCGCCATCATCCAGAAGCCGCTGCTGATGGTCACCTGATGGAGGCTCTCCTGCTCGCTGCGACCCGCTTCGCCGACCGGGCTGCCCATGCGGAAGCTCCCAGCCGGGCAGTAGCGCAGACGCACGGTCACCCCGGCGATTGCCAGGTCCTGCCAGCGGCCATGGGCATCGCTGCCCGCGGCGGCCGGCCAGGCTGCCTCGCTGTGGGCTGCCTGGCCGAGCGGATGCACGCTGCCCTGCATCGAATACCAGACCCCCCACAGCAGCGCTCCGACCAGGAGGAAGGCCAGCAGCTTGAACACCAGCGGATCGATGTGCAGGGTCGCATGCGCAGTCGAGCCGGCTCCCGGCCGGTTCACCCGCGGCCGCGCCGGCGCGCTCGCACTGGCGGCCTCGGCGTCGCGTGTGCCCGGCAGCGGGGCGGCCGCGGTATGCAGCAGCCGCTGTCCAGCCCGCGCGCGTTCGAGGTCCTCGATCAGCTCCGCCGGGGTCTGGTAGCGCTTGGCGCGATCCTTGGCCATCGCCTTGGCGATCACCGCTGCGACCTCGGCGGGGATGGTCTTGTTGACGATGCGCGGATCCGGTGGCGGTTCGCTGAGCACCTGGTGGGTGATGACGAAGGCGGTCGGCCCGTTGAACGGCTCGCACCCGGTCAGCAGGGTGTAGAGGGTGGCGCCGAGGGCGTAGATGTCGGTGCGGATGTCGATGTCACCCACCCCGCGGATCTGCTCCGGGGACATGAAGACCGGGGTGCCCCACGAATTGCCGGTGAGGGTCATGCGATCATTGCCATCGACCGAGCGCGCCAGGCCGAGATCGCCGATCTTCGGCACCCCGCCGCGGTCGAGGAAGATGTTCTGCGGCTTGATATCGCGGTGGACCAGTCCAGCGGCCTCGATCGCCGAGAGCCCGCGCGCGCAGGCGATGATCAGCGCCAGGGCCTCCTCGCAGGGCAGCGGACCGCGCCTCTTGAGCAGGCGCTGCAGGTCGCCGCCCGGGAGGTATTCGAGCGCCATGTACAGGAGGCCGTCGATATCCCCCGCGTCGTAGATCGCGACGACGTTGGGATGCGTCACCGCGGCCATGACATGCGATTCGCGCAGGAAGCGCAGGGCGAAGTCGGCCTCATCCGCGACCTGGGGCTTGAGCAGCTTGAGCGCCACCACGCGGTCGAGATGCTGATGCCGGGCTTCGAACACCTGGGCCATGCCGCCCGTCCCCAGAAGCCGTCCGCGGCGATAGCCGGCGATCACCTCGGGAGGGGGGCGCGGCGGCGGCGGCGGGGTGGGCAGCGGAGGGGCCGCCACCCGCGCCTGGTCCGGAGTGGCGGTCGCCCCGGTGGCGCCCAGCTCCATCGGCACGGTGCGCTGGTCGGATGTCCCGGCACCAGCCCGTTCGGGCTGGCCCGTGGCATCGTGCTGAGGTTGCTCGCGATGCGGGATGGCCACCGTGGATGATAGACCGGGATTCCGCCGGACGCCACTCCTACCCGGCGCTGGGCCAACACCAGGCTCAGACGCGAGTGCTGCGCGAATGGCGGTTGCCTTGGCCGGGGCCTGCCGCTATTCGTCGCACCATGGCCGCCTTCATCTTCCGCCGCTTCGCCGGCTCGTTCCAGCTGCGCATCCGCACCGTCGCCGAGCTGCTCCAGGTCATCGACGTGCCGGAGGCGCATTGGACCGCCACCGCCTGCCCGGCCAAGGGCCTGACCTGCGATCCGCGCTTCATCGCCTGCCTGGACCTCGACCACGATGGGAGGGTACGCGCCCAGGAGCTCAAGCATGCGATCACCTGGAGCGCGGCGATGCTCGCGGACCAGCGTGACCTGGTCCCCGGGTCCGACACCCTGGTGCTCAGCCATCTCTCGACCTTGGCCAGTCCGCTGCGTGCGACCGCCGAGCTGGTGCTGCGCAACCTGGGGCGCGCCGGTGCCGGAAGCATCACCCTGGCCGAGGTCAGGCAGACCAAGGATGTGCTCAACCGGGTCTCGGCCAATGGCGACGGCATCATCACCCCGACCGGTATCTCCGACCCCGTACTCAAGCAGCTGGCGGCGGAGATCCTGGGCTTCGTACCTGGCGTCCCGGACCGTTCGGGCGAGCGCGGCATCGACCGCGCCCAGATCGCCAGCTTCGCCGCCCTCTATCGCAAGGCGCTCGCCTGGCTGGATGCCGGCCCGGCTGCCCGGCGCTGGGGCGGCGACAGCGTGGTGCTGGCGCAGGTGGTCGAGGCGGTGCGCACCAAGCTCGATGAGTACTTCCTGCAATGCCGCCTGGTGGCGGCCCAGCCCAGCGCCGCCGAGCGCTTCCGCCTGACCCCGGAGCGCCTCGATGCCATGCTCGGGGATGGCGAGGCGCTGCGCCGCGGGCTGGCCTCGCTGCCGATCGCCCCCCCCGATCCGGCAGGGATGCTGCACTGGCAGCAGCTCTGGCGCGGCTCCTCCTACGAGGCGCTGATCCGCCTGCGCGACCAGCTCGCCCTGCCGGAGCTGGGCGCGCAGCGGGGTGCCATGCTGGAGGAGGTCGTCTGGACGCAGGTGTGCGCCGATGCGCAGGCGATCATGGCCTGGTGCCGCGAGGCGGCCATCCACCCCGTGCTGTCTCTGGGCGAAGGGCGCGTGCGCGCCATCACCGAGGAGCAGCTGCGCGCGCTCGATCAGCTGTGCATCGAGGACCTGGCGCTCAACGAGACCCTGGCCCGGGTCGGCGATCTGGAGAAGCTGATCCTGTACCAGCGCTGGCTGTTCACCTTCGCCAACAATTTCGTCGCCATGCCGGACCTCTACGCCGCCACCGGCAAAGCGCTGTTCGAGCAGGGCACGCTGATCATGGCCGGACGCGAGTTCAAGCTCTCGGTGCTGGTCAGCGATCGCGCTGCGCATGCGGCGATGGCCGGCGAATCCTCGATGTTCATCCTCTACTGCCAAATCACCGGTGCGCACTGCAGTCCGATGGAGGTCGCGGTGCCGGTCACCACCGGCAGCAGCCGCAACCTCTTCGTCGGCAAGCGCGGCATCTTCCGCGGCCTGGATGGCAACGAGTACGACGCGGTGGTGACCCAGATCATCACCCAGCCGGTCTCGCTCTTCGAGGCCATCTACATGCCCTTCATCCGCATCGGCCACTTCATCACCTCGCGCGTCGAGCAGTGGTCGAAGTCCGCCAACAGCGATTTCGACAAGCAGCTGTCGGAGCGCACCGACAAGGCCAAGGAGGCGCTCGCCAGCGCCAGCGTCACCCCGGCGGCCGCGGTGCCCGCCGCTGCCAAGGCCGCGGAGGCCAAGGCCGCTGCCGCGCCGGCGGCCCCAGGCGGGCAGTTCGGCCAGATCCTGATGGGCGGCGGCATCGCCTTCGCCGCCATCGGCTCGGCCTTCGCCTACATCGTCTCGCAGGTCTCCCAGCTCACGCCGCTGGAATGGATCTGGGGCATCCTCGGCCTGTTGGCCATCCTCGCCCTGCCGTCGGCGGCGCTGGCCTACATCAAGATCTACAACCGCAATCTCGCGGTGCTGCTCGAGGCAAGCGGCTGGGCGATGAATGACCGCCTGCGGCTGACCATGCAGCTCGGCTTGCTGCTGACCCGCCGCCCGGCCCGGCCACCCGGCTCCAAGCTCGATCTGGTCGATCAGGTCGCCAAGCTGATCTCCGAGAACCCCGAGGCCGCCGCCGAGCTGGGCCGGCAGCACCGCATCATCGTCACCGGCTGGGCCGGGGTCGCGGCCACCGTGCTGCTGCTCCTCTACCTGTGGACCGGGCTGATGCGCGATCAGCTGCATCAGGCCGCTGATGCCGTCGGCTGGTCTTGGCTCAGCACCCTCACCGCCCGCACGCAGACCATCCCTGCAGCCGACCATGTCCCCGGTTCCGCGGGCAAGCCGGCCGCACCGGCGGCCGGAGGGAGCACTCCTCCAGCCACGCCGACTGCGGCCCCAGCGGCACCAGCAGGCCCAGCGGCATCCGGGGCTGGCCCGACCGGCGCTTCCTCGGCGACCAGCCCCCCGGCTGCGTCCGGCGCAGGAGCCCCATCGGCACCGGTACCCTAGGGCGCTGCGCCCGAGGGCCGGGCGAGCTGGCTGCGCACCGCCGCGAGCAGCTCATCGGCACTGGGCTTGAAGAAGGGGATGGTGACCCGTCGCCACAGCTCACGGCCATCCTGGCCGATCAGCACCACCAGGCGCCTGGTGCCGTACCAGGCCTTGGCCTGGAACAGGCGGCAGCAGCGGCTGCCCGGATCGCTGTAGAGGGGGAAGGGGAAGCGGTGGTGGCTGGTGAAGCGGCCATGGCGCTCGGAGCTGGCGGGGTTGATCCCGGCCAGCGCCACGCCGGCGGCGGTGAAGTCGGCCCAGCGGTTGCGGTACTCGCACAGCTGCGCGGTGCAGACCGCAGTCTCGTCGCCAGGGTAGAAGACCAGCAGCACCGGACCATGCTGCCACAGCGAGGGCAGCGCCACCGGCGCGCCGCTGGTGTCGAGCAGGGTGATGGCAGCCGCCTCGTCCCGCCACCGGTCGGGCCCTGAGGGCGCGCTCACAGACCGACTGCCGTGCGCGCGCGGCTGACGACCTCCTGGGCCTTGGCGCGCGCGGCCCGAGCGCCCTGGCGCAGGACCTCGGCGATGTACTCCGGCTTGGCCATCAAGGCGATGCGCCGCTGGCGCGCGTCGGAGAAGTGCTCGAGCACCAGCTCGGCGAGCGCGAGCTTGGCATGGCCATAGCCGAAGCCGGCCGTGCCGGGCGTCCGGTAGCGCTCGGCGAGGGCGAGGGTGCGCGCATCCTGCGCCCCGGCGATGGCGCGGAAGATCTGGTAGACGCTGCAGCGCTCGGGGTCCTTGGCCTGGTGCAGGCCCAGCGAGTCGGTCTTGATCGAGAGGATGCGCTTGCGCAACGCCGGCTCGTCCTGGAAGGGGTCGATGGTGTTGCCGTAGCTCTTCGACATCTTCTCGCCATCGGTGCCCGGCAGCAGGCCAGCGTCGCCCGCCAGGCGGTATTCGGGCAGCTGGAAGACCTCGGCCTTGAAGTCGCTGTTGAACCGCCCGGCGATGTCGCGGGCGAGCTCGAGATGCTGCACCTGGTCCTTGCCCACCGGCACCAGCTCGGCATCGACGGCGAGGATGTCGGCGGCCTGGAGCAGCGGATAGGTGAACAGCCCGACGTTGGCGCTCATGCCCTTGGCGAGCTTGTCCTTGTAGCTGACCGCCTTCTCCATCAGCGACATCGGGCAGACGCACGAAAGCAGCCAGCACAGCTCGGTCACTTCCGGGACATCATGCTGGAGGTAGATGTGGGTCTTGGCCGGATCGAGGCCGAAGGCGAGGTAGTCGACCACGATCTGGTGGATGTTGGCGCGCAATTGCACCGGATCGCGCGCGCTGGTCAGGGCATGGTAGGAGGCGACGAAAACGTACATCTCATGGCCGGCCGCCTGGAGGTCGAGGAATTGCCGGATCGCGCCGGTGTAGTTGCCGAGGTGGAGCTGGCCGGTGGGCTGGACGCCGGAGAGGACGCGGGGCATGGGGATGTCCGTGGATCAGCGGAGGTACTGGAAGGCGTTGAACAGCAGCCAGCCGAGCAGGGCGGCGAGGTACATGGTCGAGTTGTCGAAGGTATCGCCGTGCTGGTGAATGGAGTAGAGCAGATAGGCCAGCGCGCCGACCACCGCCAGGGTCAGCGAGATCTGACGCGCGAGCAGCTGGCGGCGGGTAGTCACCAGCAGCAGGTTGTAGACCACCTGGCCGCCATCGAGGGGGTAGATGGGCAGGCTGTTGAACAGGCCCAGCAGCCAGTTCACCGAGTAGGTGATCACGAGGAAGTTGAACAGCAGGCTCTTGCCGCCATCGTCGGCCCAGAGCCAGGAGTTGTGGTTCTCGGCCACCCAATGCAGGCCGAAATAGCCGATGCCGGCCAGGGCGAAGCTCACCAGCGGGCCGGCGGCGATGATCAGGATCTCGCGCCGGGGCAGGTTGTCCTTGATCGAGCTGCACAGGCCGCCGAAGGCCCAGAGGGTGATGGTGACGCCGTAGGCGCCCAAAGCGCGCGCGGTCAGCCCATGGCCGAGCTCATGCAGCACGATGCTGATGATCAGCACGGTCAGGACCACCAGGAACCGCTCGGGATCGAAGTTGGCCCCGTTCATCGACCAAGTGTACGCCATGTACACCATCATCAGCGCCGTCCAGTGCACGTAGAGCGGGATCGGCCCGAGGTGGCCCAGGTAGACACTGTCGCGCATGGGGGTCATGGCCGGGAGGATAGGTCCGGCGGTTCTCTGTCCATTGCCGATTGCGCATGGCTTGAGCTTTGCCCGGGCATGGGGTACCATCCGGGATGCGATGCCTGCGACTGAGCGATATCACCCCTGGCATGGTGCTGGCCAGGCCAGCACGCGCCCTCGATGGCGCCCCCCTGCTCAAGCCCGGGGTGGTGCTCAGCGAGGCGCAGCTGAAGCGGCTGATCGAGCAGGGCCTGGAGGAGCTCTGGGTGGTGCCGGCAGGCGAGCAGGTTCCGGACCCGACCGTGCCCGAATACCTCGACCGCTACGGCCCCGATTTCGCCGCCCGCCTGCAGACGGTGTTCCAGCGCGCCCTGGTGACCCGCACCATGCAGAACCTCTTCCTGGTCTCGCTCTCGCACGCCACCGACTGCTACCGCCGCTACCGCCTCGCCGATCGGGACGAATCATGAATGCCAAGGACGAGCAGCGTCCGGGCGAGGCGCAGGTGCTGTCCCGGCTGCGCCTGGTGCATTCGCTGCCCGCCCTGCCGATGGTGGTCAATGCCGTCACCAGGCGCATCTCGAACCAGCAGACCGGGGCGGGCGAGATCGCCCGCCTGCTGGCCCACGACCAGGGGCTGACGGTGCGCGTCCTGCGCCTGGCCAACAGCGCCTTCTATTCGCCCAAGGAGGAGGTGCGCAGCCCCGAGCATGCGGTGATCCTGCTCGGCCTGGGCACGGTGCGCTCGATCATCCTCAAGGCCTCGATCTTCTCCGCCTTCGATGTAAACCGGGCGCGGCCGTTCTGGCTGCATGCCCTGGGAGCCGCCTGCGCCGCGCGGGCGGTGGCGCGCATCTCCGGCCTGGGGCGGGCCGACGACGCCTTCGTCATGGGCCTGCTCCATGATCTCGGCAAGCTCGCCATCACCGAGCACCTGCCCGATCTCGCCGCCGCCGTGCGCGCCCATGTCGAGAAGCATGGCGGCCTGGTGCGCGCGGCCGAGATGGCGGTCCTGGGCTGCGACCATGCGGCGGTCGGGCGCTTCCTGTGCGAGCACTGGTCGCTGCCGGGCGATTACCGCGACGCCATCGCCGGCCACCACGACTTCTCCCAGGCGCGCGAGGAGAATCGGCCCTGGGCGGCGCTCGTCCACCTCGCCGACATCGTCGCCCGCGCGATGCTGATCGGCAATGCCGGCGATCACGGCATGCCCATCCTCGACCCCCAGGCGCTGACCCTGTTGAAGCTGCGCGAAGAGGCGTTCACCGACCTGTTCCGCGCCACCGAGGACGAGCTCGGCAAGGCGGAGGTGTTCTTCACCATCCTCAACGGCTGAGACCGGAGCGCGGGAGAGCATCCTGGCGCAGCGGCCGTCAGCCCTTCTAATCCGCGGCGTGCCAGCCGCCGACGTGCCGATCAGCGTTTCTGCGCTCACCCAGCGCATCACCGCCACCCTGGATGGCATCGGCAGCCTCTCGGTCCAGGGCGAGCTGGCGCAGGCCAAAGTGGCGCCCAGCGGCCATCTCTATGCCACCCTCAAGGATGCCAGCGCGGTCATCGGCCTGGTGATGTGGCGCTCCCAGGTGGTGCGCAACGGCCCCGTGCCGCGCGATGGCGAGCAGGTGGTGGTGCGCGGAGCGGTGAGCGTCTATGCCCCGCGCGGGCAGTACCAGCTGGTGGCCACCCGCATCACCAGGGTCGGCCAGGGCGATCTCGCCGCCCGCTTCGAGGCGCTCAAGGCCAGGCTCCTCGCCGAGGGCCTGTTCGACGAGGAGCGCAAGATCCCGCTGCCCTTCCTGCCGCGTGCCGTCGGCCTGGCCACCGCCAGCGGCAGCGCAGCGCTCGCCGATCTCCTGCATTCCATCCGCAGCCGCTTCCCGCGCATGGCGGTGGTGCTCGCGCCCTGCCTGGTGCAGGGG
>PLEW01000206.1 GCA_003136555.1 Planctomycetota bacterium
CGTCCTGGTGATCAGCGACAACAACACCAAGCTCTCCGGTCGCATCGATGCCGACGCCTTCTCCATGGCGCCGACCTTCGCCGCGCTCGAGGCCCTGGGCTGGCGGATCGTCCGCCTCGAGCATGGCAACGACCTCGCCCAGGCCTACACCGCGGTCGAGAGCGCGGTTGCGCTCGCCGAGCAGGATCCGCTGCGCCCAGTGGCGCTGTGGGCCACCACGGTGAAGGGCTATGGCGTCGCAGCCACGGTGAAATCGGCCAGTGGCGGCCATGGCTATCCGCTCTCCGGCTCAGACGTGGCCGGCGGCAAGCTGCGTGCCTTCGTAAGCGAGATCGCCGGCGGCAAGCCCCTGGCAACCGAGTTCGAGGCCTGGCTGAAGGAGCTCGAGGATGCCGCACTGGCCAAGGCGGCGAAGGCCGCGCAGGCTCCCGCACCTGCCGCCCCGGCCGCTCCGGCGGTGAAGAAGGACAAGATCCAGAGCGGCTTCCCCAAGGCGATGATCGCCGCTGCCGAACGCGGTGTGCCGGTGGTCTCGGTCAGCGCCGACCTTCAGGGCTCGACCGGGGTGGCGCCATTCCGCGCCAAGTTCCCCCAGTTGTCCTTCGAGGTCGGTGTGGCGGAGGCGAACATGATCTCCACCGCCGCCGGCTTCTCCAAGCAGGGCTACATCCCGGTGGTCGACACCTTCGTCCAGTTCGGCGCGACCAAGGGCCTGCTGCCGCTGACCATGGCCAACCTCAGCCAGTCGGGGGTGCTCGCGGTCTTCAGCCATACCGGCTTCCAGGATGCCGCCGACGGCGCCTCGCATCAGGGCCTCTACTACCTTGCCGCCACCGGCGCGGTGCCGCATCTCCAGCAGTACTGCCCGGCGAGCGCCGAGGAGGCGGAGTGGGCCATGGGCTACGCCATCCAGCGCTTCGCCGACGAGCGCAAGGCTGGCCACCATCCCGACAGCGTGCTGTTCTTCTGCGGCCGCGAGAACTTCGCCGTCTCGCTCAAGCAGGCGGCACAGTCCTATGTCTGGGGCGCGGCGATGACGGTGGCCGACACCACTGCCGGCACCAAGCGCTCGGTGGTCATCAGCGCCAATGGCAGCCTGGTCGCGCATGCGATCACCGCCGCGCGTGAATTGTCAGCCGCGGGCATCGGCGCCATCGTGCTTAACAACGCCACCCCGAACCGGCCCGATGTCGCCGCCCATGTCGCAGCCCTGGCGCGCAGCGACGGCCGCCTGGTGACGGTCGAGGACCACCAGGCGATCGGCGGCGCCGGCGCGATGCTGGTCGCGGCGCTGGGCCAGGGCGATCAGCTGCCGAAGCGCGTGCGCATCCTCGGGGTCAAGGGCGAGTTCGGGCAGAGCTCCTACACCGCGGATGAGCTCTACAACAAGCATGGTCTGGGCGTCGCCGGGATCAGCGCTGCGGCAAAGGCGATCGCATGAACCAGCTGCTGCCCGTCAACGACCAGGCGCCCCCGGCGCGCACGCGCGGCATGCGCACTGCAGTGCTGATCGTCTATGTACTCTTCACCATCAGCTGCCTGTGCGCCATCAGCGCGCTGCTCAGCCACTGGCATGGCATCGCCTTCTCGCGACTGGTCGGGGGCGTGCTGGCGACCTTCGGCATCTTCAAGCTCGTGCTCGCGTGGGACGCGGTAGTCGCGCCCCTTGCGCAGGCCCCGCAGACCAGCCAGCGGCAGGAGAGCGGTACGCCGATCATGTTCCGTTTATGGGTGAGCTACAAGCTCTGGGCCGGTCTGCTCGCCCTGGCGGCGGGCGTGGCGCTGATGGTGCTGCGCTCGAGCCTGCTCGACCGCATGCCCTACATGACCATGGGATAGTGCCCCAGGGGCGGCGGCGCGCTCTGCTGGGATTCACGGACTGATCCGTAAGACCATTCACCGCTTGATGTTGCGGGCTCGCCCCGGATCGGCGTCGTGGTTGCGGCAGTACCGTGTTCAATTTTCCCGAAGTGCCACACAATGCCCCTCCAAGCGAGGTGCCCATGTCGCGCTGCATGGTGCTCAATGCCAGTTACGAATTCCTCACCATCGAGGAACGCTGGATCGACGCGCTCGGGCTGGTGCTCGCGGGCAAGGCGGTGCCGCTCGAGGAATACCCCGACGTGGTGCGCAGCCAGCATTGCAGCTTCCGCCTGCCGGCGGTGGTGATGATGCGCTACCACGTCAAGACCCAGCGCCGCCGCCACATCTTCCATGCGCCGACGCGCAAGGCGGTGTTCATCCGCGACAACTTCGAATGCCAGTACTGCGGCGTGCGGGTGAGCATGGCCACCGGTACGCGCGACCATGTGCTGCCGCGCAGCCGCGGCGGTCCGGACACCCTGACCAATGTCGTCACCGCCTGCCGCAGCTGCAATGTGCGCAAGGACGACCGCACACCGGAGGAAGTGGGCATGTCGTTGCGCAATCGCCCGCGTGCCCTGACCGAGGACGAGAAGATCCAGTGCCTGCTCAAGCTGGTGCGAGCCAAGGAGCGCAATACCTGGCTGGCGTGCCTGCGCCGGCTGGGCCTGGGCCTGTGGGCGGCTTGAGCCTTCGGCGCACGACTTGACGATCCCAGGCCATTCCACCACAGTGTGGCCCTCGTCGAAGCGACCAAGGAGCAATGGCCATGCGCGCCCACCGCCAGCTGAGGATGCCCGCCGTCATCGGCGCATGGTTGGCGATGCTGTGCCTGGTCCACGGGACGGTTCCGGCCGGGGAGACCTATGCGGTGCTGTCGGTGGCGGGCCCCGACCGGGTGGTGGTCCAATACCGGGGTCTGCCGGTGGCGGTCTCGCTCGCCCATGTCGACGTGCCCGAGGCGCAGCGCCAGGCGGCGCAGCAGGCGCTCAGCGATCAGCTCCAGGGCAAGAAGGTGGAACTGCTGTTCCTCGCCGGCTTCGGCACCGATGCCTATGGAGGCGGGCGCGTCCAGCTCATCTGCGAGGGGCGCAACATCAATGCCGAGCTCGCAGCAGCTGGCCTGGCGCGCTTCCTGCCCGGGGCCAAGGTCGAGTCGCTCTTCGAGCAGCCGGTAAAGGATGCCCAGGCCAAGGCCGAGAAGGCCAAGCTCGGGCTGTGGGCGGCGGCAGGCCCGCCACCTCCGTCTGCTGCGCCCGCCGGGGGGGTGCGCAAGGGGCTGTTCTGCTCCGAGCTCGACAATGCCTATTATTTCGCCTTCGACAGCCCCGACGCGGCCAAGGCCAACCAGGAGCGCCTGATCTACTATCCGGATGCCGCGACCGCGGAACGAGCCGGCAAGAAGCCCAAGCCTGCGATGGTGGACGAGAACCTCCCCAGCGGCACCAGCGAAGCGGATGCCGACCAGATCTTCGCCAAGGGCAAGGACGTCTACAGCCAGGCGATCGCCAAGGGCAACACCCCGGAACGCGACCAGCTCTACGGCCGCGCCTTCACCGTGCTCACCAAGGCGATGCAGATCTACAGCGCCCTGTGCGAGAAGCGGCCCAATGACGCCAAGCTGGGCGAGAAGCTGCATCAATGCATGCAGCTGCGCTATGGTGCGGTGAAACAGCGGAGATTCGAATGAGCTGCGCGCCGACGCCCTGCCCGCTGCCGCCCTCCTCCTTCGCCAGCAGGCGCAGGTGCCTGCTGCTGCTGGTCGCGGCATGCGTCCTGCTGGCATCCTGCGGCGGCGACCGCGGCGAACCGCTCGGCACAGGCGGCGCTCCGGGCGGTGACGTTCTCGAGCGGGTGCTCAGGACCAAGCATGTCCGCGTCGGGGTCAAGGCCGACACCCCGCCATTCGGCGTGCTCAGGGGCGGCACCTATGCCGGCTTCGACATCGACATCGCCTATGCCGTCGCCGGCCAGCTCGGCATCGATGAGGTGGAGTTCGTCCCGGTGACCAGTGCGAATCGCATGGACAAGATCGAGAAGGGCGACGTCGACATGGTGGTCGCCTCGATGTCGATCACCCGCTACCGTGCCCGCCGGGTCGACTTCACCCTGCCTTACTACCAGGACGGCCAGGGTCTGCTGGTGAAGCACGACTCGACCGTGTCGGGTTACTTCGGCCTGGCCGGCAAGAAGGTCGGGACGGTGAAGGGCAGCAGCAGCTCCTACTACCTCCATCAGGTCTCGCCTGATTGCGTCCCGGTGCTGGTGGCCGACTTCGCCGACCTCATCCACCTGCTCGACAGCGATGCGGTCGATGCCATCACCAGCGATCAGACCATCCTGATCGGCCTGATGGCCAACGCCCCCGATCCGGCTGCTTACCGAATCGCCGGCAAGACCTTCACCATCGAGCCCTATGGCATTGCAGTACCCCAGAACCAATCGCACTGGCGCAACGCCCTCAACCAGGCGCTGATGGAGGTGTGGGAGAAGGGCCAGTGGCAGTCGATCGTCGACAGCTGGTTCGGTCCAGGCACCACCTACGCGCACCGGGTCGATTTCCATCCCCCGATCTACCCCCGCTGAGGTGCTGCATGGGCCGCGCGGTGGCCGCCATCACCAACCGGGGAAGCGCTTCGGCACTTGGCGACCGCGCCGTGGCGGCTAGCGTCTGGCTTGCGCACCGGCACGCGGATGGAGGCGTGGCAGAGTGGTCGATCGCACTGGTTTTGAAAACCAGCAGGCCTGAAAGGGTCTCGGGGGTTCGAATCCCTCCGCCTCCGCCAATGACGGCCACGGACGACGTGGCCGCTGGTCGCCGTCTCCTGCTGCTGCCGGGGCGGCGCTGCCTGCCAGACGGTCTCCTGGCCTGGCAGGCAGCGTGCCGCACGTGCAACGTGCAGCAGTGCCAGCCGTTGAGGGAGGTGGCCGCCCGGAGTCGACCGGCTATCACACACCTGGAATTACCGCCTCAGCGGCACCTTTGACCCCACCTGCCGTGACGACTATAGTCCGATGCCGCTCGCTCATCCCAATCTAATCCATTGGCGGAAGAAAATTTATGGAAAAATACCCGGTTGTCTGGGGGCTGGATATCGGCCACTCCAGCATCAAGGCCGCCAAATTGTCACGCAATGGCAATTCGGTCACGGTCCTGGGGTACGCGATCGAGCCCATCGCCGCCACCGAGGATGGCGACCGCGACGAGGCGGTGGTCAAGGCGCTGCAGCAGCTGGCGCAGCAGGAGGATATCGGCGGCATCCCGGTCATCGCCTCGCTTTCCGGGCGGCAGATCTTCTCGCGCACCATCAACATCCCGGTGCTCAATGCGAAGAAGGTCGACCGCATGGTCGAGCTGGAGGCCCGCCAGCAGATCCCTGGCAATTTCGATGAGGTGGAATGGGGCTACCACCTGTCCCCGGCCGCGGATGGCACCTCCAACGACGTCGCGCTCTTCGCCGCCCGGCGGGACATCACCCAGGAGCTGATCCGCAAGTGCAAGCGCGCTGGCATCAACCTGGTGGGGGTCTCGGTCTCCAGCCTGGCGCTCTACAATTTCGTGCGTTTCGACCAGGAGTTCCCCGAGGACGAGACGGTGATCATCCTGGATGTCGGCGCCGAGAACACCGATCTGGTGCTCTACCAGGGCGATACATTGTGGATGCGCTCGCTCGCGCTGTCCGGCAATGACATCACCAAGGTGTTCATGAAGAAGTTCCGCGTCTCCTTCGAGGAGGCGGAAACGCTCAAGCGCCAGATCGGCGACAGCCGGCAGGCCGAGAAGATCCTCAAGGTGCTCGAAGGGACGCTCAACGAGCTGACCAGCGAAGTCCAGCGCAGCCTGGGCTTCTACAAATCGCAGAACACCACCGCCAAGCTCGAGAACATCGTCATCAGCGGCAACACCTTCCGCCTGCCCAGCCTGCCGGAATACCTCGCCGAGCGGCTGCGCTATACCGTCAACATCCTCGAGGATCTCGACAAGATCCAGGTCGCAGGCGGCATCGATCGCGAGCACTTCCTGCGCGACCTGCAATCGCTGGGCGTGGCCATCGGCCTGGCGCTGCAGGGCACCGGGGTGGCGAAGGCCAACGTCAACCTGCTGCCCAGCACGCTGCAGATCGAGCGCGTGCTCAAGACCAAGCGCTGGGCCGGGGTGGCGCTGGTGGTGGTGCTGGCGGCCGCCTTCTTCAGCCAGGATTCGATCGTCAACCGCGTCATCCGCGAAAACAACGAGATGACGGCGCGGATCAAGCACATATACGACGATAACGAGTCACGGGTCAAGGAATCGCGCGCCGAGCTCGCCAAGGTCGAACCGCTGGCGCGTGATCTCAAGAGCTACGATGCCTTCGGCTCCAAGGGCGTGGCGCATGCCATCCTCGAAGGGGTGCTCAGCACCGCCCAGGACCTGATCAAGGAGAAGGGGCAGGTCAACGTCAGCGCCGACGCCAAGCCGATCGAGGAGGGGGGCGAACCGCCGCTGCAGGCGATCTACATCGTCAGCATCGATTATCCTCAGCCGCTCGCCTCCAAGCTGGTCGACCCCTTCCGCCCGATCGAGGAACCGCGCCTCGTCCACGTCAAGGTGCACATCCCGTTCCTCGCCAACGATCCCCTGAAGGACGTCCATCAGTCCTTCGTCGATCGGCTGAAGGTCCTGCCGGTACCCGAGTACCTGCATGGCTTCCTTCATGGCGACCATCTCTTCATCGATGCCGTGGAGGTGCAATCGGTGACGCTGCCCGAGGTCGCCTACTACGTCAACAAGAACAACCTCGATGCCAGCGGCCGCAGCCAGCCGATCCAGGAAGAGGTCAAGGTCAAGATGCACGAGGTCACCTTCAAGTGCCAGATCTTCGGCGGCTCCGCCGCAGCGGCGATCAGCGCACCAGCGCCCGTCAGCACCCCGGCGGGGAACGACAAGGCCGATAAGGCGAAGGCCAAGGAGGCCGGCAAATGAACATCAAGCAGCTCAAGCCCTATTCGTTCTGGATCGTGGTCGGCGTCCTGGTGCTGATCGAGATCGGCTTCCTGATCTTCTGGGGCCAGACCGACGAGGCCGGGCATACCCCGGAGCAGGTCAAGCAGACCCTCGACAAGGAGTTCAAGAACCTCGAGAACCTGAATACCCGCGCCAATGCCGGCGATCCCCAGGGTCGATTCGACCCGGAGGTCCCGCTCGACATCAAGAACCTCACCGACAAGTACCTGATCACCGAGCGCTGGAAAGCGGTGCTGGTGCCGATCGTGCAGAAGTACAACCAGCAGCTCGATCAGGTCCACCAGGACCTCATCGGGCGCAGCGCCATCCTGCACTCGCCGATCACCGACAGCGAGGACCCCTCGACCTGGTACACCGCCTATGAGAGCAAGACCAGGGAGATCCTGACTGCGCTCAAGAGCGCCGGATCGCTGGTGATCCCGGATGAGATCAAGGATGATGGCACGCTGCTGACCGAGAACGAGCACATCCGCGCCATGGCCGGCTTCTTCACCAAGGGCGCCAACGTGCCCCAGGCCAATGAGCATGCGCTGCTGACCACCCGTGCCCGCATTGCCGAGAAGATCAGCGAGGTGCTGATCGCCACCAAGGGCCACATCGACAGCAACCCGGTGCTCGACAAGCACGTCCCGCCCCCGCCGGAGAGTGCCGGAGCGGTCATCACCGGGTTGGATTGGAAGATGCACACCAGCAAGGATGACCTCGAGTCGGGCGCGGTGCTCTATGAGGCCACCCTCACCCTCCAGGGGTCGGTGTCGGCCCTGGTGGCCGTCGAAGGGGCGTTGGAGCACGTCAGCAGCCCGGTGCTCGTAGTGCAGGGCGTCACCCTCAGCGAGAAGGCCAGCTGGAAACCGGGTGAGCGCAAGGCCAGCAGCGGCGAGCCGATGATCTGCGCCATCGCCCTGGTGGTGATCGATTATACCAACTCCCATGCCCAGACCGTGCCTGTCGCTGGGGCTGCCGGCCCCGTCACCGGACCAGCGCCGATCTCGGCCAATCAGCCGCCCCAGGGCGCGCAAGTCGTCCAGCCACCAGCGCCCGCGCAACTGGTCCAGCCCAACCGGCCTGCCCCTGTGCAGTCCGGTCTTCCCAGCCAGCCCGGTCCTCCGGGCCCGAACGGAGCTCCTGGGTTCCGTCCGCCGGGAGTCGGAGGGCAGCTAGGCAACTTCAACCATCCAACCGCGCCACCCATTACCACGCCGCCGAAGGCTGAGGGGCAGTGACCATGAACGCCAAGGACACCGCCAAGGACATCGGCATCCGCCATGGCGAGAAGATCGCCGTCACGCTGGCCGTGATCTCCTGCGGCTGGATGCTCTACGATACCGTCACCGACCAGGATATCCGCCCCAAGGATATCAGCATGGAGCGCATCAATGAGATGGCGTTGCACATCGAGGATCGCCGTGCGAACGCCAAGAACCCGGAAATCAAGCGTCCGCCAGCCTATTTCGATGACATGCATGCGCGCTGGGCGGTGGAGCTGCCGAGCGGCTCCTACATGCCCTGGATGTCGACCATCATCGACGTCGGCCCGCCCGACAACGATGATCTGCGCCTGTTCGTCTACGACCTGCATGCGCCGTCGGTCAAGGCCGATGACCAGATCGGCACCGTTGAACTGACCATCACGCCGCCGGCGGTCGGCCATGCCACCGATCCGCGCATCTCCTCCGATCCCAAGCAGGTCTGGCATACCGACAAGAAGGACCGCAAGGTCGACAATACGGTCGAGCAGATCGGCGCCATCCTGGAGGTGAAGATCGGTGGCGGCGAGTGGCAGCCGGTCAAGGCCAAGGGCGTCGGTGCTGCTGGCCTCGTCAACTTCAAGGAGGGTGCCGCGGTCAAGGTGGTGTTCGATACGACCGAGCCCTGGGTGCGCCATGCCTTCCGCGCCCGTGCGCTGGTGCGGGCCACCGGCTATCCGCTCGACAAACCCGTCGGCACCAATGGCGAGGCCCCCGACCAGACCGTGCTGGTCTATGCCGGCGATTTCCCCGAGGACCAGATCGACTGGAAGCAGTTCGCGGTCAAGCTCGGAAGGAAGGACCCTGATGCCGAGCTGGCGGGCAAGTTCCTCACCGGCAAGACCACTGGCCCGGGATCTGTCGGACTCCGTCCAGGCGAGCTGGTCTACATCAGCGACAACAGCGATGAGCAGGTCATGACGCCGACCTCGAGCATCCGCTTCGTCTTCATGAAAGGCATCGACGACCCCGCCGATCCCAATGCCTCGGGCGCCGAACTCGAGGTCAACAAGCTGATCCGTGATGCCCAGGGCCAGAACGGCAAATGGTTAACCAATCCGGTCGAGTACAAGCTGCCCAAGAAGGGCGATCCGCTGTCATTCAAGAAGGCGGTGCCGGATCCTCAAAAGGACGACAAGCTCAAGGCCGAAGTGGATTTCGATACGCCCTTCACCCTCGTTGAGGTGCAGAAGGATGTGAAGCGCATCCTGTTCTACGAGATTCGCGCCAAGAGCCGGGCCGGCGGTGGCCGCGACAAGGATCTCGATGTCCATATCAAGGAGGTCCAGACCGAGGTCACGGTCATGGAGAGCTCGACCGGCCAGAAGCTTACCTTGATGAAGCTGGCCAAGATCCAGAAGCCGCCTCATCCGCTCGCCATCGTCTACCCCAACTTCCCCTCGCTGGTCTATGATGAGAGCGCTGAGTTCCGCAAGAACCCGGCGACATTCCAGCAATGGGGCCTGATACCTGCCGCACCGATCGAGCACGACCCGGGCACCGGCCCGCTCGAGGAATGGCGCAAGAAGAATGGCAACAACCTGTTGAGTACGGATACCAAGTACTACGAGCTGGCCGATGGCCGGCTGGTCTACTGGGAGAACGTCAACAAGCAGCTGGACGTCTTCAAGATCCCGGGATCGGAATCGGATATCAAACCGATCGCCGACACCCCCGTGCCGCCCCCCACGCCCGCTACCCCCGAGCCCCCCAAGACGAACCGCACCGGTTCGTCGCATACCCCCAGGCCGGCACATACCCCCACCCCGCCGGTGAGCCAGCCTCCCCAGGCTCCCAACTCGCCGCAGGGTGGTCCCCCCAATGGTCCGGGCAACACCGGTCCGGGGAGCGGTCCTCCGGGAACGCTGCCACCGCGCTAGGGTCATCCGGTCACCGGTCCCATGTCCGCCGCCGACACCCATCCCAGACGGATGGGTGTCGGCGTTTCATGCCGTGCGGCAGCACTTTGTGCGTGCTGCGCAGACCGACCGTGAGTGACACGAATCACCACAAGCGAGTGGAGCTTGTTTCATCCTTGACGCCATCGGTATGGTGCCGTGCGTCCGATTGAACCTAAGTGGTCTGGAGTTGGCTCCTTGCCGATCATGGGCGCGGGTTGATTCAGGGTCTTCAGGGGGCTGTCGGACGCGATTCGCGATGATCGACCATCGTCGCCCGTTCATATGCTTAGGAGCCGCAATGCGTAGCCCACGGTTGCCCGTCCTCGTTCCCGTTCTCATGGCCCTCGTCTCCCTGCCGGTATACGCCGAGGATGCGAAGGGGGACGCTGGCGCCACGGCTCCGCCCCCGGCTCCCGCTCCTGCGCCCGTCCCCGCACCGGGACCTGCACCGGCCGCCGTCCCCGGCGCTCAGCCGGCCGCCCCTGGTGGACAGCCGACCGGCCTGACGCCGGAGCAGCAGAAGTTCTGGGACGACTTCAACAAGAACCCCGAGATCAGTCGCGCCCAGGTCGAGGCCGAATCCAAGTACGTGACGGCACGGGCAGAATTCCAGGCCGGACACTTCGTCGAGGCGCGCGAGCTGGTCGACGATGCCCTGCGCATCTACCCGTCGCATGAAGGCGCACAGAAGCTCAGGCAGGACATCCTGGCCGTCATGAGCGTGCGCGACAACCGCCTGCAGATGGCCGCCACCTGGTTCCACTCGCTGCAGGACGTCAAGACCCAGGAGATCGCCGTCCGCCTCGCCAGCCTGATGGAGAGCGGGGACCGCAAGATGCATGACGGCGATTACGCCGGAGCCGAGCTGGATTTCGACCGCGTCGACGTGGGGCTGCGCAGCTTCCCCTACCAGTTCGACTGGGGCACCCTGCCCGCTGATGTGCAGAAGAAGAAGCTCGAAGCACGCGCCGAAGCGCGCTCGGTCGAAGTCAGGCGCGAGGAGGCCGCACGCGATGCCGCCGCCCGTGCCCAGGCCCAGCAGGCCGATGTGCAGGAGATCGCGCTCAAGTCGAAGGTCGATGAACTGCTGCGCCGTGCCCGCAATGCCTACAACCGCCAGGACTACAAGCGTGCCGAGGTCGACGCGTGGAACGCCTATGAGCTCGATCGCCGGCGCGAGGACGCCCGCAAGCTCTACCTGGATTCCCGCCATGGCGGCCATGTGCAGTTCGACGAGCAGTACCGCGAAGTGCGCCTGGAGCGCCTGGCGCGCGTGCAGGAGGAGATCCACAAGTCGATGATCCCGCAGAACGAGCTGCTGGTCTACCCCGAGGACTGGCAGATCCGCGCCCTGCGCAAGCCCCAGGAGATCGGCAACAGCAAGGTCGAGCCGTGGATGGCGTCGCTGCGCGAACGGCTCGAGCAGCGCGTCACCTTCGAGTTCGCCGACACCAGCTTCGAGGATGTCGTCAATTTCCTGCGCCAGGTCACCGGCGTGACCATCGTCACCGCACGCAGCGCCCACGGCGCCCCGGTGGGGTTGACGGCCAACTCGTTCAATTCGGTGTCNNACCGGCGTGACCATCGTCACCGCCCCGGATGTCGTGGCTGCCGGCGCCGGCACCGTGACGCTCAAGGTCAAGGATATGCGCTTCGGCGATGCGCTGAAGTGGATACTCGAGCTGACCAACCTGAAGATGGCGCTGCAGGACCAGGCGATCTACATCTCCAAGCAGCCGATCACCGGCTCGATCGTCCTGCGCATGTACGACGTCACCGACCTGGTGTCGCCGGTGCGCGATTTCCCGGGCCGCGAACTCGCCTACAACGCCGGTGCCGGCGGCGCGGGCGGCGNNGCTTCAACCTGTTCAAGGGCGCGGCGGCGCCAGCCGCGGATGACAAGGGCACCGATCCGGCGGCCCTGGTCGAGTTCATCCAGAAGAACGTCGCTCCCACCCAGTGGGACAAGGAAGGCGTCGGCATCGAGCAGCGCGGCGGATCGACGCTGTTCGTCAGCCAGTCGCCGGAAGTGCATTCGCTCATCGAGCAGCTGCTCTCCAATCTGCGCAACCAGCAGGCCCTCCAGGTGCATATCAGCGTCCAGGTGCTGGATGTGCAGAAGAACTTCTTCGANNACCGGCGCGCCGGCGAAGCCGATCCCGGCGGCGGGCGTGGGGGTGCCTGCCGGCGGCGCGGCCAATGACGGCTATGCCCGCCTCAACGACACCATCGCCTACAACGGCAGCCTGACCCAGAACATGCCGGCCAACTCCTCGGCAGCCGCCGGGAGCACCGATCCGACCGGCCTCGAGATCGACGGCTCGCTGCACCCCTTCAGCTTCCTCGCCAAGGATCAGATCAACGCCATCTTCTCGGCCTTCGAGCAGGAGACGGATTCGCAGATCCTCGAGCATCCCGCGCTGACCTGCTTCAACGGCCAGCGTGCGAATGCGTCGTTCATCCACCAGTACGCCTACATCGCCTCCTACGACATCGTCAACTACACCTACGATCCCAAGATCGAGGTGCTCAACTACGGCGACATCCTCGATGTGCGTCCGGTGGTCAGCTCGGACCGCAAGTACATCACCATGGAGATCCGTCCCTCGTCGGTGCTGCCGGTGCAGTTCTTCGTCGAGGACATCGTCGCCCCGCGCATCGGCGCGGCCGGCAACTTCCTGGTGGTGTACGGCTTCTTCGATTACCCGATCGAGCTGCCCAACGTCGAGGTGCGCACGCTGCGCTCGACGGTGATGATGCCCGACAAGGGCACCCTGCTGCTGGGTGGCTGGGCCCATGGCCTGCGGCAGCGCACCCATTCGGGCGTGCCGTTCCTCAGCCACATCCCATTCCTCGGCCGCCTGTTCAGCCGTGATGGCACCTACGATCAGGCCCGCCACATATTCTTCATGCTCAATGCCGAGATCGTCGATCTGGGCGAGAAAGAGAAGCTGCAGTGATCGAGGTGATGCTGCGCCATCCGGTGCGGGAGCGGCCTCGGCCCTCCCGTGAACGTCTCGTCGCGGGGTTCATCCCCGCGGCAGCGCTCGCCGCATGCGCCAGCTTCACCCCGGCGATCGCCGGTGATGCCCCGGCCCAGCCCCCGGCCAACCTCCCCGCACAAGGCGCGCCCGCCGCCTCGGCACCGCCGGCCGTGCCGGAACCGGGAGCAGAGATCGCCAGCACCACCGCCGCGCTGATCGCCATGGCGCGTGCCGAAGCGGCAGCCGAGCATTTCATCAGGGCCCGCGAACTGTACCAGTGGGCCCTGCTGCGCGAGCCAGGCAATGCCGAGGCGCGCAGCGAGCTGGCGCGGCTCGAGTCCGTGATCGCCGGCCATCCCGGGGCGATGGCGCCTCCATCGACCGATGCCACGCTGCGCGAGCAGGTGGCCTTGACCGAGGCGAACATGGCCTTCGACCATGCGGATGAGCTGGCGCGCTCTGGCCGCTATGAGGACGCGGCCAACCTGCTGGGACCGGCGCGCGCCGGCCTGCAAGCCTATCAGGAGCACTCCGAGGTGCGTGCGCAGATCGAACGCCTCGATGTCCTGCTGCGCGCCTGCGCAGCCCAGAACAAGCAGGCCCAGGAGGCGGATCGCAGCAGCGAGCGCGCGGCGGATCGCGGCGCCGCCGAGAGCCGCGCCAGGAGCGAGCAGCGTGCCCGCCACGATGTCTTCAAGGAGCGCCTCGCGCGCATCGAGTCGCTCGAGGATCGCCATCTGTTCGAGGCCGCCCTCACCGAGTGCCGCCGGCTGGTCACCGACTACCCGAGCGAAGCGCAGGCCCAGGAGCTGTATGCGCGGGTGCTGAAGGAGACGCACGAGAGCCGGAGGCTGACCATCCAGGAACAGACCATCGAGACCCTGCAGGAGACCCAGGAGCGCATGGAACGCTCGCTGATCCCGACCGGTTTCGATGGCATCCCCATCTATCCCGAGAACTGGGCAGCCCGGCATAGCGGACGGGGCGAGCTCGATGCCCCCACCGAAGTGCCAGCTTGGGAGGCGAATCTGCGCGAGAAGCTCTCGACGCGGGTGAGCTTCAACTTCGACGCCATGGGTGCGATCGATGCCCTCAATGCCCTCGCCCGCCAGGGGAACATCAATCTGGTCATCGATCCCGCGGTCACCGCAGCGAGCGACAAGACGGTGACCCTCAAGGCCAACAACATGGGGCTCGACAATGCCCTGAGCTGGCTGTGCCGGCTGATCGATACGCATTGGAGCCTGGCCAAGGACGCGCTCTATATCGGCGGGGACGAGGACGGCCCGGGCACCCTGGCAGTGTACGATGTCAGCGATCTGCTGTTCGTGCCCAAGGACTTCCCGGGCAAGACCATCTCCTTCACCAACGGCGGCGGCGGCGGTGCCGCCGGGGGCGCATTCAATGCCTTCAAGAACACCCCCGAGCCGGCCGGTGCCCCGTCGATAACCCCCGAGGACCTGGTCGACCATATCCAGAAGGCCGTCAGCCCGGATACCTGGGCCAAGCCGGCCTATGGCATCACCGTGCGCGGATCGACCCTGATGGTGACCGCGCCGGAGCGTGTCCACCTGCTCATCCAGCAGTACATCCGCACCCAGTCGCATACCAAGAACGTGCTGGTGCGCGTCGATGCACGCTGGCTGACCATCGACGATGGCTACCTGGAGGAGATTGGCGTCCAATGGACCGCCAACCAGACCCCGCTCGCCTATACCAACAATCCCAATGCCACCGATGGCTTCATCGGTGGCACGGCATCATGGTACAGCAACGGTTCGCTGACCAATAACCTGCCCGCCGTCGCCTCGGCCACTTCGTCCGCCGCCTCGGGTACGACAGGCAATGGCCTGACGCTGCAATCGACCATCATCAAGGCGGTGCAGGCCTCGGCGATCCTGACCGCGGTCGAGCAGGCGACTCGCGGCACCGTGCTGGCGTCGCCTACGGTCACCACCATCAATGGCGTGCGTGCCAACGTCTTCATGGGCAGCCAATTCGCCTACATTTCCAGCTACGATGTCGGTGCCGGCGGCGGCAACGGCCTGAGCGCCACCTTGGATCCCAAGATCGGCATCCTCAATCTCGGCGCCATCCTCGACATCAAGCCGTACGTCAGCTCCGATCTCAAGTATGTGACCATGGAGTTCAAGCCGGCGCTGGCGATCCTGGAGAGCGATTTCGTCGAGACCCTGTACGTCCCGCGCTTCTTCCCCACCGGCTTCGCCGCAGGGGCCAACGGCGGCGCCGGTGCGGTGGTGGGCAATGTCATCATCCAGTCGTTCCCGCTCGAACTGCCCAACATCCTGCTCGAAGAGCTCTCGACCAACGTCACCATCCCCGACGATGGCAATCTGCTGGTGGGTGGCTGGGCCAACAATATCGACCAGAGCACCTCGACAGAGATCCCCTTCCTCGGCCATATCCCCTTCGTCGGTCGCTTGTTTGGTCAACGCGGGCGCTATTCGACCCGCTCCAAACTCTATCTGCTGGCGACCGTCCATATCATCAACTACCAAGAATTGGAGGCGAAACAGTGAGCGCACGTCACCTGACCCAACCGGCCATCTTCCTGCTCACTTCTCTCACGCTCACCATGCTCGCCATGGGCGGCATGGCCTACAGCGAGGATCAGCCGGCGCCTCCAGCCGCACCCGCACCGGCCGCTGGCCAGGCTCCTGCCGGGCAGGAGGGCTCGCAGCGCGCTGGCGCCGAAGCGGCGGCGGACTTCTACTACGACCGCGGCATGAAGGCGCTCGAGCAATCGCGGCTCGATGATGCCATCCACGATCTCACCATCGCCGTGGATTGGCAGCCCGGCAATCCCAAGTACCGCAAGGCGCTCGAGCAGGCCCAGGGGCTGGCCGGCGTGCGGCGCGACACCCGCAGCATGCACATCGACAGCACCGCCGACGAACTGGCCACCAAGCAGCAGCAGCTGTGGATCGAGGCCGAGGCCAAGATCGAGGAAGGCAATAATGCCTTCGAGAGGGGCGATTACGTCGAGGCGGAGCGCAACTTCACCTTCGCCCAGACGCGCCTCGAGAGCCTGCCCTACGCCGACCCGCGCAAGGAGCCCGAGGAACGCCGGGTCGCAAGCCTGACCGCCCAGGCCAAGGAGCGGCGCGAGAAGAAGGAGCTCCAGGAGGCGGCTGACCGCAATCAGGTGGCCTTGGACCGCCAGGTCGAGCTGCGCAATGTCAGCCTCCAGATCGAGAACGAGCGCATCGATGCGATGCTGCACCGCGCCGAGAAGGCGCGCGAACGGCGCGACTACGACGAGGCCATCCTGCTGTGCGAGCAGGTGCTCAAGATCAACCGCGCGGAGGACCGTGCGCACAGCCTGCTGATCAAGTGCCGCCGCGAGCGCCACGTCTACCTCAGGCAGATGACCGCCGACCGCTGGGACGAGGAGCACAAGCTGCTCAGCGAGTCGATCCGCACCGCCATGCTGCCGCAGCTGGAGCTGATCACCTATTCGCCGGAATGGCCCGAGATCGACGCCCGCCGCAGCGCCCCCGTCCAGGGTCTGCAGGAGGAGAACGAGGCCTGGCGCAAGGAGATCAACAGCCAGCTCGAGCAGGAGGTCACCCTCGATTTCCAGGATCATGACCTGGTCGATGTGCTGGCCTTCCTCCAGCGCATCACCAACGTCAACATCGTCCTCGATCCGAAGGTGGTCGCCGCCAGCCCGCCGCCGGTGACCCTGCGCGTCGAGGCGATGAAGCTGCGCTACGTGCTCGAATTCATCATGAAGCTGACCAACCTCAGCTACACCCTGCGCGATGAGGCGATCTACATCTCCAGCGCCCAGGGCCTGCGTGGCGACATCTTCATGAAGCTCTACGACATCCGCGATCTCACCCATGCGATGGAGAGCTTCCCCGGTCCAGACCTGTCGATCCCGGAACCGGGCGCCCAGGGCTCGCGCCTGCTGCCCCCGATCGAGCCGGAGACCAAGCCGGAGATCAACGAATTCATCGAGATCATCCAGAAGGTGGTCGCTCCCGACAGCTGGAAGGCCGATGGCGTCGCGATCCAGGAGTACAATGGCGCGATGGTGGTCACCCAGACCGCCGATGTGCACAAGCAGATCGCCGAGCTGCTGCGCACCCTGCGCAACCAGAAGGGCACGCAGATCCATGTGAAGGTGAAGTTCCTCCAGGTCGAGAACTCGCTGCTCGAGGAGATCGGCGTCGACTGGGAGAACTTCAACAACGCCAACCTGTCGCAATACAACAACGTGCTGAATGCCGCCGGCGCCCTGCCCGGCCAGACCATCAGCCCGGCCGGCGTTCCGGCGCCGTTCGGCGCCTATACGCAGAACGGTGCGACCATCGCCGCCGCCAACCTGCTCACCAGCGGCGCATCGCTGCAGCCCTATGACAACACCGGCCACACCCTGCCGGCGGCCAACACCGGCGGCCTGCAGTTCCAGACTCAGCACTGGCAGGTGGCGCAGAACTTCTACATGTCGGCGATCCTGCATGCGGTCGAGCAGGAGCGGCGTGGCAACATCACCTTCGAACCGGACCTCACGCTGTTCAACGGACAGCAGGCGCACATCGTCCATATCAACCAGCAGGCGTACATCGCCGACTACGACGTCAACCAGGGCCAGTACCAGCCGGTGGTCAGCACGCTGTCCTATGGCACCGTGCTCGATGTGCAGGCGATCGCCTCAGCGGACAAGAAGTACATCACCTTGACCCTGCGTCCGACCAACGCCCAGGTCGACCAGTGGCGCCGCTTCGGCCCGCCGCTGAACCAGAACCAGTTCCTCGGCGTCGGTGGGCAGCCTGCCGCCGCGGCCAATGGCCAGTTCGCGGGAGCCAACGTGCAGCAGGCCGGCGGTTCGATCGGCGGTACCAATCCGCTGCTCATCCCGCAGCTCACCTACGAGGCGGTGCGCACCTCGGTCACCATCCCCGATGGCGGCTCGCTGCTCCTGGCCGGCATGACCAACGGCGAGAGCGCGCGCTCGCATACCGGCGTGCCGTTCCTCAGCCACATCCCCTTCCTGGGACGGCTGTTCAGCACCAATGGACGCGACGAGACCGAGCTCAAGACGGTGATCATGCTGGAGGCGGATGTGGTGCTGTTCGAGGAGATCGAGCGCAAGCTCTGAGGCCAGCCAGCTGCCAGCGCCCACAGGGCCCCCGGTCCGAGACGGCGAGCGTGTCCGGACCAGGTGCCGGTGCATGCGCTGGCCGGGCGGCTGCCGCCCCTAGCCGTCGGCCTACGCCTGGCTAGGCTGCCGCCCGCCATGACAGAATCCGATCAGTACCGGGCCGCCCGGGCGCAGAAGGCCGAGCGCCTGCGCCAGGGGGGCATCGATCCCTTCGGCCGCACCTTCACGCCGACCCATAGCGTCGCCGAAGCGCGTGCCCTCGCCCCACCTGCCCCTGCTGCCGTCGCCCCGGCCCCCGCTGCCCCGGCGCCACGCAGCGACGTGGTCCGCCTGGCCGGCCGCATCGGCAATCTGCGTGAAGCGAGCGGGAAGCTGGTGTTCGCCACCCTCTACGACCGCTCGCGTGCCGATGTCTACCTGCGCCAGCGCCTCGAGGGGCGTGGCGATCTTGATGGCGCCGAGGCCAAGAAGGAGCGCGGCATCCAGCTGTTCATCGAGTTCACCGCCCTCGGCGCCGAGCGCTGGGCGGTGGTCAGTGCGCTCGATCTGGCGGATTGGATCGGCGTCACCGGCCGCATCGGGCGGACCAAGCGTGGCGAAGTGAGCGTCTTCGTCGACGAGCTGGTGGTGCTGGGCAAGGCCATGCTCCCGCCGCCGCACCAGGCGGGCGCCGATAGCGGCGAGCTCTCGGCTGAGACCCGCAGCCGCCAGCGCTATCTCGATCTGATGATGTCCGACGGCAGCCTCGCCACCTTCACCCTGCGCAGCAGGCTGGTCTCAGCGGTGCGGCGCTTCTTCTCCGAGCGCGGCTTCCTCGAGGTCGAGACCCCGATGATGCAGCCGATCCCCGGCGGCGCATCGGCGCGGCCATTCATCACCCACCACAACGCGCTGGATCTCGATCTCTATCTGCGCATCGCGCCTGAACTCTACCTCAAGCGCCTGCTCGTCGGCGGGCTCGAGCGGGTCTTCGAGCTGAATCGCAACTTCCGCAACGAGGGCATCAGCCCGCGGCACAATCCCGAATTCACCATGATCGAATGGTACCAGGCCTATGCCGACCACGAGGCGATGATGCGGCTGAGCGAGGAGCTCCTCCTCAGCCTCGCCGATCAGGTGCTGAAGACCCGCGTGCTGCAGTTCGCCGGGCATGCCATCGACCTGACCACGCCCTGGCGGCGCTACACCTACCATGAGGCCCTGCGCACCTTCGGCGGCCTGGCCTATGACGACCAGGTGGCGGTGCGGGCCCGCGCAGTCGCCCTCGGCCTGGATCCCGCCGATTACGCCACCTACGACCGCCTCGCCAATGCGGTCTGGGAGCTGGTGGTCGAGCCGCATCTCATCCAGCCAACCTTCATCACCGACCAGCCGTCCTGGCTCACACCCCTGTGCAAGGCCAATCCCGCGAATCCAGCGACCACCCTGCGCTTCGAGCTCTTCATTGCGCGCATGGAGCTGGGGAATGCCTACACCGAGCTCAACGATCCGGATGTCCAGCGCTCGCGCTTCGCCGCCCAGGCCCAGGAAGCGGCGGCGGCCAACGACCAGGAGGCCGGGGTAGTCGGAGGGGTCATCGACGAGGACTATTGTACCGCCCTGGATCATGGCTTGCCGGCCTGCGGCGGCCAGGGCATCGGCATCGACCGCCTGGTCATGCTGTTCAGCGGGCGCGACAACATCCGCGACGTCATCCTGTTCCCCACCATGCGGCCGGATACCACCCCCTAGGCGCGCACCACGGCTCAGGCTGGGGTCAGTGATACGCTTCATAACCGCCGGCTGGGCTGCGGCTGAACTATTTTGGGTGCTTTTCGTTTAACCGCAGATTCGATCCAAGCTTTTGCTGTACAGACCTTTAAGGGGGAGTGGCTGGTGACACACGAAAATCCCCTTCCTCCTGCCGTCCTTGCCCACCTGAGCGGGCCTCAACATAATCCCGCCACCCATCGAACCCCCGCCAACCGCTGTGGTCGGTCACCGCAGACACTGGCTTGCATCCCCAAGGGAGTCCTCATGCGTCGATTCATCCGAGCCCACCTGCCCGTCCTCGCCTTGATCTGCCTGGTCGCGGTCGCCCAGCTGCATGGAGCCGATGCGGCGCCTGCCGCGGTCGACAAGCCGGGATCTGGGCCCAAGAGCCTCCTGGACCTCATCTTCATCGCCGGACCGGTCGAATACGTCCTGGTCCTGCTCTCGCTGATCAGCTACTCGCTGGCACTGCAGTGGGTGTTCACGGTCAAGCGTGAGACCCTGATCCCGGATGGACTGGCCGACGAGTTGCACAACATCATGGCCGAGGGTCCGACGGACGAGGCGGTCGAGAACGCCCGCAACCTGGTCGCCAACGACCGCAGCATGCTCGGCAACATCATCGCCTCGGCGCTCGACAAGAAGGATTTCGGCTACGACACCATGAAGGAGGCATCCGAAGTGGTCGGCGCCGCCGAGCAGAACAAGTACATGGGCAAGATCAGCTGGCTGTCGATGTTCGCCAGCTCGGCCACCCTCCTCGGCCTGCTCGGCACGGTGTCCGGCATCATCACCTCGTTCTTGAAGATGTCCGCCAATCCCGGCGGTGTGGACCCCAACCTGCTCGCCGCCGACATCGGCGAGGCCCTGGTGTGCACCGGTACCGGCCTCTTCATCGCCATCGGCAACCTCTACCTGTTCTTCTGGCTGCGCGGCCGGGTGAACCAGTGCGTGCTCGATGCCGCGGTCATCACCAGCGAGATCCTCGACTACTTCCGCGCCCGCTAGTCCGCTCCCGAGCCGCGCGCCGATCGCCTGACGGCGCGCGGAGCGCGCTCTGCATCTGACCGACCCCGGCTTGGCAAAGGACTTCGTATGATCGGTGGCCATCGCAAGAGCAAGCATGTGTTGGCCTTCGCCGACGCCGATGTCGATCTGGTGCCGATGATCGACTGCATCTTCCTCCTGCTGCTCTTCTTCATGCTCTGCGGTCGCATCACCATCGACCAGCGCGTCGAGCAGATCACCGTGCCGCCGACCAAGACCGCGACCAAGCCCGAGATCCCGGCCGGCTGGGAGCATTACGTCATCAATGTCTACGGCTCCACCCAGGGCGGCCATCCGCCGCGCAACACGGTGCGCATCAACAACCAGAACTTCACCTCCTCGGGGCAGGACGACTACCAGTCCTACATCAAGCTGCGCCAGGTGCTCGACCAGCTCTATGACCGCTCCGAGAAGCTGCCCGACACCAAGAACCCGGCGCTCATGCTGCCGAAGGTGGTGCTCGAGATCCGCGCCGACGCCGATACCGAGTACCGGGTGGTGCAGGAGATCCAGCAGGTGGTCTCGGACTCGATCGATCCCAACAATGGCATGAAGCCGCACGCGGTCGACCCCAAGCTGATGAAGCCGTTCGTCTACCTCCTGTTCACCACCCGCAAGCCGACCGACAAGTAGCCCACGTTGCCAACGTTGCGTGTGCGGTCGGCGGCATGCCGGCTCCGCCCGCCGATCCTCTCCTGGAGCTGAGCCATGGCCGAAGATTTCAGTGACAAGTTGAGCGAGGGCAAACTCGATCTGGTGCCGATGATCGACNNCCGACAAGGGCCAGGCGCCGACGCCGCAGACCAAGCCGGTCGAGCCGCCCAAGCAGATCAACATCTGCATCTTCCCCGAGACCATGGGCAAGGGCTTCCAGCCATCGGAATACCAGAACAAGCTCCAGGCGCTCAAGAAGGACGGGCCCGGCGGCGAGATCCTGGCCAATGCGCTGATGCGCATCGGCGGCGACGAGCCGATGATGGTCGTCGGCGCGCAGATGAAGGTGCGCGGCTCGCTCGAGCTGCAGAAGCTCATGGATGGCGTGCATACCTACATCTTCCAGGCCCTCGCCCAGCGTGAGAATGCCAGCGCCGCCACGCGCAAGGACCAGGATCCGGTGGTGATCAACTGCTTCAGCGGGCTGTCCTGGAAGTTCGCCATCATCGCCTATGATGCGGTACGTGAATACGAGGCGGTCAAGGCCGGCAGCAAGATGGCCAGCGATCCGAAGATGTGGGGCCAGGCGCGCGAGATCGAGTTCGCACCCCCGCGCATCCGCAACTACAGCGCCAAGGAGCTCGGCGAGGAGCTCTACGAGATCGTCAACATGCAGTGATCAGCGGCCGCCTGGGGCGGTTCTGCGATCAGCACAGCCCGGCGTCCGGCCAGCGGACGGGGACAGACATGAGCCTGGGGGATGCCCCGGGCTCGCGTCGTTCGCGGGCATGGGCGACGGCTGGAGCGGGTGCTCCGGGCGGCCGAGAGGATGGCGATCATCCCCATTCAGCGCAATTCATAACCATATGCAGATACTGATATTGTGATTACCCCCCGATTCTCCGAGCGATCCTCCATGCGGACAGGTCGCAAGGGATGTCAGGGATTCGTGATGCCCAGGTGTATACGCGGTGCACACACGCCCGGCCGGGAGCCTCTGGTGGGACGCTATTGTCCTACCGTACCAGCCCAGGGCGGCTACGCTGAGTTCATTCGGCCACCCATCCCAGTCTATCCGGCCGTGTCCATCAACCCGCTACCGTAAGGAGCACTGTATGCATTCTTCATTCCATAACAGACGAGCGCGACAGGGGTTCACCCTGATCGAGCTGCTGGTGGTGATCTCGATCATCGCCATCCTCGCCGGCATGCTGCTGCCGGTGATCGGCATGGTCCGTGAAATGGCCAACCAGCAGAAATGCGGCAAGAACCAGAGCCAGCTGATGGGCGCCTGCGTGGCCTATGCAGCGCAGGAGGAGACGGCGTGGCCGGCACCGTGGCAGAACTACATCGGCTATGTCGCCGGTGGTTCCCCCATCGCCGCTGGTACGGCGGCGATGGACTATGCGGTCGGCTGCTTCGAAGTGCTCGCATCGGAGGCCACCCTCCCCAATGCACTCTTCAAGTGCCCGAGCTCGAGCTCGGCGCAGCCCAAGACGAAGCCCCTGAGCACCCCCGATCTGGCCGACGGCAACAATTGGGGTGATCTCGGCGGTGCGACCAGCGTCCGCGTCGGCTATGCCTTCGACTGGGCCTGCCCGGGCGATCCGGGCGCTGCGCGCGTCATCTTCGCCGACCGCGACCTGAAGAACCACAAGAGCAAAGGCTCCATGTGCTGCTTCGGTGACTCGCATGTGAAGTTCATCAAGCAGCAGTCCTACCAGGGCTATGTCGCGGCGACGGCCGAGACCATCGGCATGTTCGGCACGACGGTGGTGATCGGCGAGATCGACAATCCGGATGGCGTCGGCGCTGTCGGCGCAGCCGCCACCGACACGACCCCGGATGACATCTACAACTCGACCGGCGACTACTCGGCGACCGGTGGTGCGAGCGAGCAGACCACCGCGCTGACCCCCGGCGGTGGCGATCCGAACCGCGCCTTCGTCAAGTAATCCGGACTCCTGAATCGTTCAAGCCACGGCCCGGGGGTTTCTCCCCGGGCCGTGTCGTTGGATGGCAGAGCCGCTGGGCGGCATGGCAACGCCGGTGCGGCCTATGGCCCGCGTCGGCTCAGACGATGCCGCCGTCGCTGATGGTGATGCCGCGCATCGACATGCGCAGCTCCTCGGGATTCGGCGCGGCCGCGAGCGCGGTCTCCATGGTGATCTTCTTCTCGCGATAGAGGCGGATCAGCACGCGGTTGAAGCTCTCGTTGCCGCTGTCGGTGTCCTTGTTCAGGGCATCGGCGAGCTTGTGGTCCTCGCCGTCGATGATCATCTTCTTGATGATCGGGGTGATGTACATCAGCTCGACCGCCGGGACCTGCGGGACCTCCTTCTGCGCGCCGCTGAGGAGCTTCTGGTTGAGCACGCAGCGCAGGTTGAAGCCGAGGCTGGTGCGGATCTGCTCGTGCTTGGATTCGGGGAAGAGGTCGAGCAGGCGGCCGACGGTCTGGGCGCAGCCGGATGAATGGATGGTGCCGAACACCAGGTGGCCGGTCTCGGCGGCGGTCAGGGCGGTCTCGAAGGTCTCGGCATCGCGCATCTCGCCCAGCAGCATGACATCGGGATCTTCACGCACGGCCGAGCGCAGCGCCTCGGCGAAGTTCACCACGTCGATGCCGATCTCGCGCTGGTTGATCAGGCACTTGTCGTCGACGAAGAGGTACTCGATGGGGTCCTCGATGGTGATGATGTGGGCCCTGCGCTTGGCATTGATGTCATTGAGGATCGAGGCGATGGTGGTCGATTTGCCCGAGCCGGTGATGCCGCCCATCAGCACCAGGCCCTGCTCGAAGGTGGCGCATTTGCCGACCTGCGCCGGCAGGTGCAGCTGCTCGTAGGTGGGGATGCCGAGCTTGACCCGGCGGATGGCGGCCGAGAGCCTGCTCGAGCTGCGGAAGATGTTGCAGCGGAAGCGGCCGATGTCGTCGAGCGCCTGGGAGAAGTCGGCGTAGCCGCGCGCCTCGAGCTCGCCCTTGGAGCGTTCCGAGAACATCGGCAGCAGCAGGCCATCGATCTCCTCGTTGGTCAGGGGCGGGCGCTTCATGCGCACCAGCTCGCCGGAGATGCGGAAGATCGGCGGCTCACCGACCTTGAGGTGGAGGTCGCTGGCGTTGAATTTCGCCATCGCTTGGAAGAGTTCGTTGATGGTCATGGGCGGCCTGGGGGTGTCGAGGTGCGAGTGTGAGCATCGCGTGGCCGAGGCGAGGTCGCAGGAGTACCTCGGTACGGTAGTGTATGCGTCTGCTGCCGGGCTGGGCAGGCGACCATCGCTCAGGACTTGAGTCCCGCCGCGGGAGGTCGAGAGTGAACCGCCATGCCCAACCTCCGCATCGTCGACGGCATCGGGGCAGGGCAATCCNNCCGCTGACCGACCTCGGCAGCTCGAACGGCACCTGGAACGAGGAGGGCCGCATCGAGAGCATGCCGCTGAGCCATGGCTCGGTGTTCCGCATCGGCGCCACCTACTTCCGCTTCGAGACCAGGCCGGGAGACGGCGAGGCGACCCTGGTCGAGAACCCCGGGGACTGGTCGGACCCCGACCACCTCATCGGCCTGGATGAGGGCAAGGGCGCGCCGCTGTTCAGCGTCGAGGCGGAAGCGGACGCCAGCGCCAAGGAGCTGGCGCGCGCCAACGCCTACCTGGTGCTGCTCCACCGCCTGGTGATGCGCGTCAACAAGGCGACCAGCCGGGACCAGCTCTTCGAGGTGCTCGACGACGCCGCCGCCGAGATCCTGGAGGGCGACCGCTGCGCGGTCTTCCTGCCGGTGCCGGTGGTCGACAACCTGGGGTGGGTGCTGTGGCCGGCGCACGAACGCCGAC
>PLEW01000097.1:0-1723 GCA_003136555.1 Planctomycetota bacterium
GTGGTGGTGCCGTCGCCGGCGACCTTGGAGGACTTCTCAGCCACTTCCTTGACCAGCTGTGCGCCGATGTTCTCGAAGTGGTCCTTGAACTCGATTTCCTTGGCCACCGTCACGCCGTCCTTGGTGACGTTGGGTGCGCCGAAGGACTTTTCGATGACCACGACCTTGCCGGTCGGTCCCATGGTGATCTTGACCGCGTCATTGAGCGTCTGGATGCCGATGAGGATCTTGCGGCGGGCATCTTCGCCGAATAGGAGCTGCTTAGCCATTGGGGATGTTCCTGAGTAGATGTGTGTATTGGAATGGAGGGAGGAAGGTCACGGCAGAGGGGATCGTGCGCGGTGCCGGGCCGAAGCCTGCGTGCCAGCGCGTGATCACCCCGGTCCGGGAGTCGTTCAGCCGAGCTTGGCGAGGATGTCGGACTCGCGCAGGATGATGACATCTACGCCGTCGACGGTCAGCTCGGTGCCGCTGTACTTGCCGAACAGGATGGTCTCGCCCACTGCGACGTCGGGCTTGGCGCGCGTGCCGTTGTCCAGCAGCTTGCCCTGGCCGACCGCGAGCACCTTGGCTTGCTGCGGCTTCTCCTTGGCATTCTCCGGCAGGATGATGCCACCGGCGGTGGTGACCTGGGGTTCAGACCTGGCGACGACGATGCGGTCGTCGAGGGGCTTGATGACGGTCTTGGTCTGGGATTGGGGTGAGGCCATGACGTGATTCCTTGATCGTGAGTTGTGTGGTTGAATGAAAGAGTGGAGGAGCTGGGGTCAGGGGAGTGCAGGCGGTGGCAGCAGGCCCACCGCCTCGCGGGCACGGCCTAGAAGTCGCCGCCCATACCGCCCATGCCGCCCATGCCACCCATGCCGCCGCCGCCTTCGTCGTGTCCGCCGCCACCGCCCTTGTCCTTCTTGGGCTCCTTGATCTCGGCGATCATGACTTCGGTGTTGAGCAGCAGGGTCGCGACCGAGGTGGCGTTGATCAGCGCGCTCTTCGACACCTTGACGGGATCGATGACGCCCGACTTGACCAGATCCTCGAAGGTGTCGCTCTTGGCGTTGTATCCGACGTTGCCCTTCTCCTTCTGCACGCGGTTGGCGATGACCTCGCCTTCCTTGCCGGCGTTCTCGGCAATGGTGACGGTGGGCAGCCGGAGCGCAGCCTTGATGATGTCGGCGCCATGCTTGGCATCGCCCTGGAGGTTGAGCTTGTCGATGCTGTCGATCGCGCGCAGGTAGGCGGTCCCGCCGCCGGCGACGATGCCTTCCTCGACTGCTGCGCGGGTCGCGTGCAGCGCGTCGTCGACGCGGTCCTTGCGCTCCTTCATCTCCGCCTCGGTGGCGGCTCCGACCTTGATCACCGCGACGCCTCCGGCGAGCTTGGCCAGGCGCTCCTGGAGCTTCTCGCGATCATAGTCCGACTTGGTGTTCTCGATCTCGCGGCGGATCTCCTTGATCCGGCCCTGGACGTCGGAGCGCTTGCCGGCGCCCTCGATCAGGGTGGTGTTCTCCTTCTCGATCTTGACGCTCTTGGCGGTGCCGAGATCGGAGAGCTCGAGGTTCTTGAGGTCGATGCCGAGATCCTCGAAGATGGCCTTGCCGCCGGTGAGGGTGGCGATGTCCTGGAGCATGGCTTTGCGGCGGTCGCCATAGCCTGGGGCCTTGACCGCAGCGCACTTGAGGATCTTTCGCAGATTGTTGACCACCAGGGTGGCGAGCGCCTCGCC
>PLEW01000097.1:1800-8052 GCA_003136555.1 Planctomycetota bacterium
AACTGCATGCCTTCGACGACATCGACCTCGTCCTTGATGCCCTTGCCTTCCTCGACTGTGATGACGCCATCCTCGCCGACCTTCTGCATGGCATCGGCGATCTGCTTGCCGATCGCCTCTTCATTGTTCGCGCTGATGGTGCCGACCTGGGTGATGATCTTGAAGTCGCCCTTGACCTTGATCGCCTGCTTTTCGAGGCTGGTGATCACGGCGGCGACGGCCGCATCGATGCCACGCTTGAGCTCGAGCGGGCTGGCACCGGCGGTGACCGCCTTGAGGCCCTGGATGAAGATCGCTTCGGCGAGCACGGTGGCGGTGGTGGTGCCATCGCCGGCCTGGGTGCCGGTCTTGGAGGCCACTTCGCGGACCAGGCGCGCGCCCATGTTCTCGAACTGGTCGCGGAATTCGATCTGCTCAGCGACCGTCACACCGTCCTTGGTGACCTGGGGCGTGCCCCAGCTCTTGTTGATGACCACATTGCGGCCGGAGGGGCCGAGGGTGGCTTTGACGGTACGGGCGAGCTTCTCGACACCGGAGCGAATGCGATCACGCACGTCTTCAGTGAAAATGATCTGCTTGGCAGCCATGGGGAATCTCCTGTAAGTAGGCCTGATGGTTGAACGTGAAAAGGCGTCCGTGGCGTGACCTGGGTGGTCATTGGCACGGGACAAGGTACCTATGCACGGGTTGTGCCAGAATCGGGAGCGGGATTTTTGGACAATTTGCCTCGGTTTGGGTGAAGCCGGTGCTGCTTGCCAGGGGCAACCTGGTCAATGTGACCAAGGCCTGCGTGCGGCTCGGGTGCGTTCCAGCATGATCAGCGTTTGGGTGGAGTCGGGGGCTTCGCCGTTGAGCGCGCCTGTTTGGTGCTGCTCGCAGAGCCGTTTCCACCACCGGAAGTGACTGTGTCGCTGGGCTTTGTCGATTTCGACACAGTGGTCGATGCGGGCGAGGCGGGAGTCGGTGCCGGAGCATCTGCCTTCTTGGGTTCGGATTGGGTCTTGGGCTGGCTGACGCCATCGTTCGACCGCGCCTCCCCTGCCTCGTCCTTGCTCTTCTTCTGATAGTCGGCGCTGCGATTGTAGTCGGTCTCCCAGAAGCCGCTGCCCTTGAAGATGATGCCGGCACCCACCGAGATCATGCGTTGGACCTTCGCCTTCTTGCAGGTTGGGCACTTGGTCAGCGCCGGCTCCTTGATCGACTGGAACACCTCCACGATACCGCAGTTCGGGCAGGCATATTCGTAGGTCGGCATGGCATCCTCACGGGTCGATGGGCGCAGTCAGCCCCGGCGTCCAGGGGCATGCGCGCCACCCTCCCTGATCGGGGGCACGCATTGCGGATGGGGGGAAGGCATCCTACGCTCTTGGCATGGGGCGTGCAACCGCCGTTGAGCGATGACTGTGCACGGGACGGCAGTGGCCATCCTCGGGACGGATACCGGGGTCGGCAAGACCAGGGTGACGCAGCTGCTGGTAGCGGGGCTGCGCCAGATCGGCGAGCGGGTGTGGGTGCACAAACCGGTGGCATGCGGCGGCTTCGATGGCCGGACCTGCGAGGATGGCCGGACCTTGGAGCGGCTGTGCGGCGACGGTCAGGCGGCCTCGACCATCTGCCCCTGGCAGTTCCCCGAGCCGGCCTCCCCCCACCTCGCCGCGCAGGCGGCCGGAGCAGTCCTCGACCTCGAGCGTTTGGCCGCCGCGATCCGTGGCGTGCAGGGGCAGCACTTTCTGGTGGTCGAGGGGGTGGGTGGGGTGCTGGTGCCCCTGACGCCGGCGCGCGAGACCGTGCTCGACCTGGTGGTCCGCGCTCGTCTGCCGGCGCTGATCGTCACCCGGCCGCAGCTGGGCACGCTCAACCATACCGCCCTGACGGTGATGGCGGCGCGCCATCGCGGCATACCGCTCATCGGCCTGGTGATCAACGCCGCACAGCCCTATGCCCCCTCCCTGGCCACCGAGGCGGTCGCCGGCGAATTGGCTGCATTCACCGGCCTGCCGATCATCCTGTCCATTCCCTACCAGGAGGGCAGCCCCGGCCTGGGCGCTCCGGGGTGCGAGGCGCTGACCCTGGCCCTGGCGGTGCGTGCTTGGCAGCCCCCCGCCATGCACGAGGCTCTGTGGCGATGAACCACCCCTCCAGCCCGACGTTCGCCCTGCATCAGGGGGGTGGCATGCCACTCGTTGTCCGCACACTCTGCAGCGCCTTGGCGCTGGCGTCCCTGCTCCTGTGCGGGGGCGTGGCCGGGAGCGCCGTGCTCTGGGCACTCGATAACGCCAATGCCATCGACGACCTGCATGCACCGGTGGTGCGCGAGAGCGACCCCTTCATCGCCATGGTGCCGATACGCAATCCCTACGACCGGGCGGTCAAGGTGCGCCTGCTCGATCCGACCTGCTCGTGCGCCACCCTGGAGATGTCGACCACCTTCATCCTGCCGCATCAAGCCGCCGACATGCACATCGCGGTGGTGAACAAGGACCGTTCCGGCCCGCAGCACATCGGGGTGAGCGTCTTCCTGACCGACCCCGACCTGGAGACCATCGAGGCCAACGTCTACTGGACCGTGCGGGCCGCCGTCCAGGTCGACGCCCTGCCGCCGGGGGCGAACCCGCAGGAGCGGCCGAGCGACAAGGCCTGGCAGGACATCTACCGCTATGTGGCCAAGGCCCGCCCGGACGAGCTCAACCGCCTGCGCAAGCGCATCCGCCTGAGCTGCCCTGAGGGCGAGCTGCCGACGGGCGGCCTGCGCGTCACCGGCATCGATTATCCAGGCACTTTGTGGAGCTTTGCGCCCACCACCCAGTCGGATGGCAGCATCCTCATCCTCGCCACCGCCAAGGAACCCAACGCCACGGTCGGCGAAGGAGAGACCACCGAATCGGTGGTTGTGCATACCAACCATCCCGACAAGGCGACCATCACCCTCGGCTTCCTGACCGTGATCAGCAAGACCGCCGGCTCGACCGCGCTCGATCCAGGACGCTAGCGCCAGCCAGCATCTCCGACGCCAGGCCAACCAGCGCTCGCTCACGCATCACGGTTGACCCGTGTGAGATTGCCGCTCCAATGCGCGCGACTTCGGAGGGGTGATGAGGCCACGGGTTCTGGTGCTTCGCGCGGCTGGTACCAATTGTGATGTCGAGACCGCCTATGCCTTCGACTCGGTCGGCGCCACCTCCACCACGCTGCACATCAATCGCCTACGGGAACGTCCGGCCCTGCTGCGCGAGGTCCAGATCCTCGCCATCCCCGGGGGGTTCAGCTATGGCGACGACATCGCCAGCGGGCGCGTCCTCGCCAACGAGCTGGTCAGCCGCCTGCGCGATGAGCTGTTCGGTTTCGTCGAGCGTGGCGGCTTCGTGATCGGCATCTGCAACGGCTTCCAGGTGCTGATCAAGAGCGGCCTGCTTCCCCGCCTCGACGGGGCGACGGCCCAGCAGGCGACCCTCACCGACAATACCTCGGGTTGCTACTCGGATCGCTGGGTGCGCGTGGTCGGCGACCCGGCGCGCTGCCGCTGGATCCCGGATGACCTGGAGATCGAGCTGCCGGTGGCGCATGGCGAAGGCCGTTTCGTCGCCAGCGCGCAGTGCCTGGCGCACCTCGCCGCCGAGCACCAGGTCGCCCTGCGCTACAGCAGCGGCACCAATCCCAACGGCAGCGCGGATGACATCGCTGGCATCTGCGACCCCACCGGCCGGGTGTTCGGGCTGATGCCGCACCCGGAGCGCTTCCTGCGCTTCGAGAACCATCCGCGCTGGACGCGCGAGGCCCGGCGGGCCGAAGGCGATGGCGTACGCATCTTCCGCGCCGCCGTCGCCCAGTTCGCGCCCGCGCGCCGCGGCGGCGCCGCGGCGGCGCGCGCGATCAAGCCGAAAAGCCCATCGCGTGCCGCCAGCCTGCGCCAAGCCCTGTCCACCACTGCCCGCTCCAGCTCCCGCTCATCGGAGATCCGACCATGAAGCCTACCCTCCTGGCGTCCTTGGCGCATGCCGCCATCGTACCCGCACTCCTGGTGATGCTCGCTGCCATGACCGTCGGCGCCGAGCCGGACAGCGCTCCGGCCGCCGCTGGCGGCGAGGAGAAGCAGCAGATCGACGACCGCCAGGTGGTGGTGTGGGCGAAGAAGGAGGTGTCGATCAACGCCACCGCCGACGACGAGGAGGACGTCGCCTTCCGCGAGCTCTGGTATTCGAGCTTCGACGGCAAGGATTGGGGACCGTGGGCCAAGCACGGCATCACCTTCCCCAAGAACACCCCGATCACCTGGGCGCCCAGCGAAGGACATTGGCAGATCTACCTGCGCAAGGTGCACATTTCCGGCGCCGCCAATGCAGTGCCCACTGCGGGCACCCCGGGGATGAAGGAATTCATCATCGATCGCACTCCGCCGACGGTCACCATCGGCTTCCCGCTGCCCAAGGCCAAGCTGCGCGGCGGGCAGAAGTACATCGTCAAGTGGGAGGCCAACGATCCCCACCTCAAGGCCGCACCCATCACCCTGCTATGGTCGCGCGACGGCAAGGGCACCTTCGAGACCATCGCCGATAACCTGCCGAACTCCGGCTCATACGAGTGGCTGGTGCCGCGCGACATGACCATCACCGGGCAGCTGCAGGTGCTCGCCGTCGACAAGGCCGGCAATGTCGGCTCCACCATCGCCGATTCGATCCTGGTCGATTCCGTCAATCCGCATGGCAAGGTGGTCGGTCCGCAGATCTCAGCCAAGGCCGAGGTCATGCTCGCTCTCGATATCGCCGATGTCGGTCCTGCCGGACTGGCGACCGCCCGGCTGTGGGTCAGCCAGGACGATGGCACGAGCTGGAACGAGGGGCCTTTCATCCAGGAGCCGTTCAAGTCGGTGGCCTGGAAGGCGCCCGCCGATGGACGCTTCCGGCTCGCGGTGGTGGCCACCGACCAGGCGGGCAATGTCAACGCGCTGCCCAAGGGCAAGGCCGACGACCAGTTCGTCCTGACCATCGACACCATCCCGCCCAGCATCCAGCTGGGGGCCGCGATCGGAATCGTCGAAGCCTCCAAGACCAGCTCGGCGAAGAAGTCATTCACCCCCGGCACGCGGGTGGCGGTTCCGTTCACGGTCAAGGACGCCAACCTCGCACCGAACTCGGTGTCGATCTTCCTGCAGACTGAGCCGGGCAAGCCGTGGAAGGAGCTCGCCAAGGGCCAGCCGACCGACGCCGCCTACCGCTTCGAGATCCCAACACCTGCGGCGGCCACCAAGACGGCGCGAATCAAGGTCACCGCCGAGGACCTCGCCGGCAACGTCGGCGAAGTGGTCTCGAGCGAGACCTTCGAGATCGATACCGGCACCAAGGCGGATGTCATCGATATCAAGTAGCGCTGAGCGCACGCAGGCTGCCGGTGAGCCGCTTGGCCATCCTCCAGGGATGGCGGTGCGCTGCCGGCAGCCGGTCCGGTGAGATCGTCCGTGCAGAGCGGCATGAGCGCATCCAGCTCGCCAACGCCACTAGCTGGTGCGAGCAGGCGGTGCGAGTGCACGGAGCCCGACTGGGGCTGCTACTTGTGCTGGTCGGAGTGCTCGGGGACCTTGACCGGCGTCTGCGCCGGGGCCGAGGGCGCGGCGGGGTTGACTTCGTCGTGCTCGAGACCCTTCTTGAATTCGCGTACGCTGCCGCCCAGGCCACGCAGGATCTCGGGCAGCCGCTTGCCGAACAGCAGCAAGGCCACGAACAGGATGATCAGCCAGTGCATTCCGCCGCCGAAGCCGAGGGCAGGGATGATGATCTGTGCGTCGCCCATACGGAAATCCTCTTCCTCGCCAAGGGGAACGGGTGCAGAATACCCACGGACACGGGGACCACAAGCAGGCTCCATCAGCGCTGCGACAGCGTCTTGCGGGCGGATCGCGCCTGCGTGAGCGGCTCATGCTGCCGCCTGGGGTCGCTGGGCGAGGTGCCGGCGGGCGGCAAACAGCACTTTCCCGCTTGGTCAGGGCTGCATGATGCCAAGCATGAAGCTGTTGCCGCTGCTTGATGGCCTGATATCCCCCGCCGATCTGCGCAAGTTCACCCCCTCAGAGCTGTTGCAGATCGCTGAGGAGATCCGCTATCGGATCAAGGAGACCACGTCGCGCCATGGGGGGCATCTGTCGTCCAATCTCGGCACCGTCGAGCTGACCCTGGCGCTGCATCGGGTCTTCGACTTCAGCAGCGACCGCCTGCTCTGGGATGTCGGCCACCAGGCCTACCCGCACAAGATCCTCACCGG
>PLEW01000145.1 GCA_003136555.1 Planctomycetota bacterium
TCAGGCGACCGGCGGGAGACCCAACAGGACCGGTCACTTTGGACCCGGTCAGAATTATGAGACTGGAAGCGGTCAGAATTTTGAGACTGCACACCTCTACCCAAAACCGCTATGGAGGACCTGAAGCTGGGAGCCGTATGGTTGAAACATCCACGTACGGTGGAGCGGCCGACAAGGCCGCTTGTCTTATGAAGTGTAAGTCTTCATCCCGTCAATTGCCCGGATTCGGGCGGGTAGCATATCCACTGCTCGGTGAGGCAACGAATCGAGTTCTGCGTGGATGTAAAAGCCATGGCCGCTCCGTAGGGAGTGGGAACGATCAGCGTGGCGAGCAAATCTGTGGGTCTGAACAGAAGCGAATGTCTACAGCCTCGAAATGGATGTCCGTACAGAAGTCGTTGTACGGATTTTGTGGGAACGTCGACCCTGTACCGTATGGGGGAAGACCGATGTTCTGCAGGGAAGCAACGGGCGCGTGCACCAGCAGAATCCACCGGGGTAAGGGTCCAGACACACAGAGAAGGACAAGCGGAGATAACGTCGGGAAGGACCATGTTCCAGCAGGGACTGACAACAACCTGCGAAGACTTGTCGAACCAGATTGTATCAAAGTCGACAAGAGGATTATGGTTCGGCGCATGAGTCAATATGAGCGAGGACGAGCAGGTAACGCTGCTCCAGGTAGCCAGAAGGTTACCCACGCGGCAGAGGCTCGCGGAGGCAAAGGGACTCTCTGCACATGATGGGCAACGATGGAGAGGCACTAGGGGACACTGTGCCCATGAAGGTGTTTATCCGGACGGTTGTCGAGCGAGTGGTATAACTCGCGGAAACGGTGAGGTATGCATGTCAGCGCTTTGCTCATCCTTCTGCGAGGAAGGTCCACCCGGGACAGGCCCCTTGGGGCTATGCATCATGGTCGCCAACCGGACTCGGGAAATCCGACCGTCCGGGATTACAACGGGGGCCTGGGGAATCGTGCGTAAAGGGAGCCGGATTGAGGCCCAGCGGGTAATCGCTGGATCAGCCACCGTACCCTGTCGGCGCATGCGCCTCAGATCTATCCAAACTCTGCGAGGGCCCTCTGGGAGCAATCCCAGGGGCTACTCACAAGGTGATATTCGATCCGCACCCGAGTACCAGTACCAGCTCTGGCATCGAACGGAACTGCTGGTCTTTTCAGTAATCCCACCAGGGAAGGAATTTCACGACCGCGTCCGCAAATGGAGTGCGTGACCTCCCATGGGGAAGACGTAAGGCACGTCTTTCATGCACTGAGCCGCTCAGGCGCATAGGATCGCCAATGCCGGTCGAAACAGCTGAACGCACTTTGGCACCCATCGCGCCAGCTCCAGTGAGGCCAAGGTTCCCGAGGGTGGAGCCTTTGTGGGTTGCAGCTGATTGCCAAGCCGCAGTCATGGTGTTGCTGATGTCGTATTGGTCAGTTCGTTTTCCCCCAATATGCGGACGGCAGCCTCAGGTGTGACCGCGGTCGCCTCCGCATCCATCGTTTTGACCGTCAGGTGCCGCTCGTGCACTGGTTCGAGGGCGTTCAGATCGTCACCATTCGCGACGAGAACGTGCACTTCATCAAGGCGGTACGGCACTGCCCCAACTGTCGCTTGGTTCAGGAGAACAAGGGCATTATTGGCAGAAGTGGATGGACGGCGGATGTTTGCAATGACCTCGGATGCGCGGCTACACGTGCAATATGTTTGAACATTGGTGCTTTCCCAAGCGTATATCGGTAGCAGCCGCTGGCAATCCGGGGCTGACAGCATTCTGGTTCGCTGATGGATCACGGGAGGTGGGATGGTCAGCAAGCGGTCTCTGAGCTCCAAACGCATTGGAACTGGGGATGCCTAGGATTTCCCATGTCCGTGCGATGAGATGCTGCCAGCGACCCACCCAGTCCCGGTTTGTGGACAGGACCTGCACTGGCATAGCCGCAATGGACAATTAAGTTGGCAGCGAGCTCGGTAGTTGATGAGAGCCCAAGGAAGGGATGATGATGACGCATTTCTTTACGTTTCGTCTGCGACGGGCTGGCCACATCGTGCGGGTCGGCAAGGGCAGTTCCGCCAAACGCAAGCGAGCTCGAGTAGCTGCATACCTTGCCAAGCGCTATCCGCGTACCCGCTACAACACCTTCGAACTGGTCTGGCACGGGAGCGAGGCGGCGGCGGTCAAGCATGCCGACCGGCTGCTCGCCGGCTATCGGCGCCAGACCGGTTCCTTGCCGCCCCGCAACACCCGGCGCGGCGGCGGAGCGCGGGCGCTGCCGCGCTGTAAGGGCCGCATGGGCGATGGCAGCCGCTGCGCCAATGGCGCTCTGGCGGGCAACTACGGCTACTGCGGCCGCCACCGCTAGGACCAGCCTGCCGGCTCAGTGTCCGCCGCGTTCATCCTCCCACGCCTGCAGCCGCTGATGGTGATTGGCCAGATCGGTCCACGGGCTGTGCGGCCCTGCAGCGCCGATCACCGCCGAAGGATAGAGGCGTACGAGGAAGGCCAGCAGCGAATTGCGGACGGCAGGATCCGGGTCCAGCTGGGCGCGCAGGGCGAGGTCGTTGACCGCCACCGCGACATCCCATTGCAGGCTGGTGGCCAGGGCGGTCGCTGCCGCCGCCGCCACGGCGCGATTGGCATGGACCGCCAGATTCATCAGCGCCACCACCAGGTCATGGTCGGCCACCCCGGTCAGGCGGGTGGTCGCCAGGACCAGTCCGAACTGCTCCTCATCATCGAGGATGCCCTGCTTGAACTCGGCGAACAGGCGCAGGACGGCTGGAATCAGCAGGTCCTGCTGGGTACCGGCCGGAATGAGGGATATGGCATGGTTGCGCTCGGTCCCGGTCACATGCATGAGCGCCCATTCGAGCGCCTGCCGGCTCTCCGGCGAATCGATGCCGCTGGTCTGGACCAGGAAGGACAGGCAGCGTTCGCGCACACTCGCCTTGGACGAGCCAGGCAGATGGAGGGGGCCGCGCGGGTCGGCGAGGCGGATGGCCCAGGTCGGACCGCTCAGCGGGTCGATCAGCCATAGATCGACCAGCGCCGAAGCGACCAGGCCGGCATCATCCTCATAGACGAGGTATTGGCACAGGTAATCCCCAAGGATCGGGTCGCGGTGCGAGCGCAAGGTGCGCAGGATGGCTGAGCGCACCTCGATATTGGTGCGTTTCCACAGCAGGCTGTTGCTGGTGTCGCTCAGGCGGCGCTGCCAGGGATCGCCCCGGTACAGCAGACGGGAGGTCAGCAGCGACAGCAGGAGATCCGGCTGATGGGTCTCGAGGTAGGCGATCTGGCGTGCCACCCAGTGCGGATTCTGCTCGAACAGCGCCTGCCAGCGGTTGTTCGATGCGCGATCGAGCACCACGTTATGGGGGTTCTCGATGACCGATGGGTCGATGGAGGCGGCATGCAGCGGCGCAGACCAGGCGAGCGACACTAGCGACAGCAGCATCATGCCGATGCACCGCGGGAGTGAGGAGAGGCGGTGGGAGATCATGGATTGACCCTGACCCAAGTCGCACGCTGCTGGGGGTAGTGCTGGCTGAGCACCGCCAGCACGGTTGGATCACGATCATAATACGGACCGATGAGCACTGCCAAGCCCTCAGCCGCCGGCGACACCCAGGCGTGGAAACCGCTGGCGATCAGCGTGCGAGCGAAGACGTCCGCATCGCCCCGGCGGTCGACCGGACAGCGCGCCAGCTGCACTGCCCACAGCTGGCGCGATACCTGGCGGGGGGTCTGGACCGGCGGATTGCGCACCGCCTGGCTGAGCTGGCGGACAAGTTCCCGCAAGCGGGGGCCCTGGATGTTGGCCGATTGCATGCGCGACAGGATGATGGCCAGCCGCTGCGATCCCCCGCGCTCGAGCGCCGTCTGCGCTTCGCTGGCTGCCAGGGCCAGGTCGCGGATGTCGTGGGGATCGTCGGTGGTCCTGACCAGGGAGGTCAGCGCGAGGTCGACGCGCACGACATAGCGATGCCTGCCGTCTTCGCGTTCCAGGCCAAGGGTGCAGCGGATGCCCGCCTGTTCGACCAGGCCCTTGCCGGTGTTGAAGCGGTAGGTGCAGGTCAGGTCGCGCAATTGCACATAGCGGTTCTCCTGGTTGATCCACTCGATGCTGGTCGGCAGCTTCAGCTGGAATTCCGGATTGGCCCCGCTGCGCGTGCGCTTGACCTTGCCTTGAACGCAGCGCTTGTTGGGCGGCAGGGGGGCATAGACCAGATCCGTGCTCCATCCCTGCTCGACACCCGGCGGGAGGGGGAGCAGGTTGAAGTCGAAGTAGCCGAGGGCCTTGCCCACCTCGCTCGGGCGCAGACCTGCATCGAGCGAGCGCGCCGTGCCGGTGGGAGTGAAGTTCATCAACGTCACTTCATCATGGCCGGCATTCGGGGAGATCAGCACGGCTTCGTTCTCGCCGCCGATGCCGATGAGGTCGATGTCCTCCTCCTGCACCTGCGGCGCTCCTTCGCTGCCATCGGCGCCGAGCTCGGCGATCTCGCTGCGCAGGTGGTAGGTCGCCTGCTCGCCGGCATCGAGGTGCACCCGTGAAGGCCGCAGGGCGAGGAAGAAGGCCATGATGCCGAGGGCTGCCACCGCCAGCGCGCCAATGACGGCCACCCCAGCGGCATGCTTCTTGAGTCGCGCGGCGTCGAATGGCATTGCCGACATGCTGGTCGCACGGACCAATGGGCAAGCTGCGGATGGCGGCCGCGGGAAAGCCGCTTCGCAGGCGCCTCGGGGGATGTACTGTCCGGGCCATGCACATCATCCGTCCAGTGACCGTTGCGCCCGGTGTGGTCTGCGGCGGCAAGCTGCCCATGCTGATCATGGGCCCGTGCGTGATCGAGAGCGAGAAGCACGCCATCCGCATGGCCCGGACAGTCAAGGCGGCGGCCGCCAGGATCGGTTTCCCGGTGGTCTTCAAGGCAAGCTACGACAAGGCCAATCGCACCAGCCATGCGAGCTTCCGCGGCCGCGGCATGGCCGAAGGGTTGCGCATCCTGAAGCAGGTCAAGGACGTCACCGGGCTGCCGGTGACCACCGACGTGCATGAGTCCGCCCAGGTCATGGAGGTCGCCGAGGTCGTCGATCTGCTCCAGGTCCCGGCGCTGCTGTGCCGGCAGACCGACCTGGTCGAGGCCTGTGCGCGCAGCGGCCGGGCGGTCAGCATCAAGAAGGGGCAGTTCCTCTCTCCCTGGGATTGCGGCAACATCGTTGACAAGTTCCGCGCGGTGCCGACGCCGCGCGGTGCGCATGCCGACCGCCTGATCCTCATCGAGCGCGGCACCTCCTTCGGCTACAACGCCCTGGTGAGCGATTTCCGCTCGCTGCCCATCATGCGCGGATTCGGGGTGCCGGTGATCTTCGACGGCACCCATTCGGTCCAGGCACCGGGCGGGCTGGGGAGCTCCAGCGGCGGCGCCGGACACTTCGCACCCCTGCTGATGCGGGCCGCGATGGCGGTGGGGGTGGAGGGCATCTTCATGGAAACCCATGATGACCCCCGGCATGCGCTCAGCGATGGGCCGAACGTGGTACCCACCACCGAGCTCGCAGCGCTGCTGCGCGATCTCAAGGCCCTGCATCGGGCCCTGGGCCGCCCGGCTCCGCCCGCTGCGCGCGGATACTAGGGGCTCGAGCGGGTCACAGCCCCAGCCGGGGTCCGTTTGCTTAGGCAGACACGGCCGCGCCGTGCGGCAGATCGGGTGTGGAGTCGCATGCCACGATGCCCTACGATGGCACTGCCATCCGGCGCCTGACCAGGACGGGTGCCACCCGCCGAGGAGGGATCATGCGACTGATCCTGTATGCGCTCCTAGCGATCACGGCCATCGGCACCGCCCAGGCTGCCGATCCGGTGCCATCCCGCAGCACGCCGGCGAGCCATATCGAGCCCAGCAGCCCCGAGATCAAGGCCAAGGTGCGCGCCCTGCTCGCCGAGGCGCTCAAGGCGAACGATCTGTGGACCGCGCTCCAGCTCGAAGCCTATGCGACGCGCATCGGCCTGCGCACCAATCCGTTCCTGGCCGGATCGGAGGTCATCGGCGATCCGCTCATGGCCTATCCCAACCAGATCGGCGGATTCTGGGACCGTGGCGACGCCCTGCTGGTGGTCTCGGCCGGCAGGTGCTACCAGGTCGCACCCGATGGCCGTCCGCTGGCGCTCTCCATCCCCTTGGGCGTCATGGCCAGCGCCTGCGCGCTCAGCAGCGATGGCAAGTTCATCGCCGGTGTCGAGGTCAAGCGCCATGCCGCAACACCGGTCATCTCCTATGCTGCCAATGCCCTGCCGTCCGGCAGCTTGGTGTTCAAGACCTCCACCGCCCTGACGGCTGGCGATTATCAGCAGGGTCGGGTGTGCGTCGCCGAGGATGGCAGCGCCATCCTGATGGGGCTCTTCGATGCCAATGATGCCGGTCCGCGCTTGGTCCTCGCTCGGCCTCTGGACAGCAACCTCGTCATCCCCGGCTACTTCCGCCCGGCAGGAGTCAGCGCTGGCGGCACGTGGATGCTGGCGCAGCCGTGGGCCACGCGCTCCGAGGATATCCCCCCGACCGCACTGCTGATGGGCGGCGCCGCCCCGCGGCTGCTCAGCACTGCGGTGATGGGTCCGGGCATCGGCCTGGGCCTGGTGGCCAAGCTCCCGCCACCGCCGCCGCCACCGACCGCACCCGCCGCACCGGCGCGCAGTGCCCCTGCTCCTGCAGCGCCGGCGCCCGCGCCAGCCGCTCCCGCTGCCACCGACACGGCGACCACCCCGGCGCCACCCCCCCAGCCGGTCTACACGCTGCATCTCATCACCCAGAGCGGTACGCTGGTCGAGCTGCCTGAGGCGATCGGCTTCAGCAAGAGCTGCCGCCTGCTGAGCGTCGGCCGCTGGGCGGTGGTCGGATCGGGCTATGGGGCGGCAAGCCCGGAAACCATCGACCTGCTCGGCAACGTGATCGAGAAGGGCAAGGAGCGCCAGCCATATACCACTGAATTCTACCGCTGGAGCGATCTGCTCGCCGAACCCCCGGGGCCGCCGGCGCTGGTGGTTCCAGGCGAATGCACGATCGCGGCCGACGAGGTCAATGCGGTCTATGCCTTCCATGACAAGACCATCTCGCTGATCGACCTGTCGGGAGCGCAGCCGGTCGAGCGGCCCTTCGCCCAGACGTCATTCATCATCGGCTCGCTGCGCAACGAGGCCGATATGATCAAGGTGCGGGATGACGACGGCGGCAATTGGCTGGTGCTCGACAGTGCGGCCCATGCGATGTGGTCGGGAGCCGCTGCGACCTGCGACCTCTTCGCCACTGGCTATGCGGTCATCAGCTCGTCCGGCTACCAGCTCATCGGCCTGCACGAGGACATGACCAAGCGCACCTCGACGACGCTCCAGGTCGAGGGCACCGGCTGGGAATTCACCGTCGACCGCTACGGTCGGCGGGTGCTGGCGGCCAAGGCCAGCAAATGGATCGAATGCGACCCGGCGACGGGGAAGAGGAAGCGCAGCGGCACCGGCCATCCCCCGCCGGCGGTGGCGCGCGATCAGCCCGATGGCCGGTTTCGCGTCGAATGCGCACGGGTGATCGAGAAGTCGGTGCCGTTTGGGAGCGAGGAGCCGGCGGCCTCATGGGCGCCCCAGGATTCCTGGCGGGTCGGCTCGACCCTGCTGGTGCTCGATCGCAACTCGCGCATCTACGTCTCGGGCCGGCGCCATACCTACACCATGCTTGGGACCTGCGACGACGCCGAGAGCTTCGCCCTGTTCAAGGACAACCTGGTCCTGGCGAACGATGACGACAAGGTGATCGCCGGATTCGCGGCAGGACCGACCCTGGTCACCGACTTCGCCAACAAGGGCATGGCCGCCGCCGAAGCGCTGCCGAGCCTGCTGTGGCACATCCAGGGTCTGAGCTTCCAGCCGCCGCATGGCGCGGTTCTGCTCTGGGACGCGGCCAAGGCCGGCTTCACCCCGCGTCTGCTGCGCTGCCCGCCTGGAGCGCAGGGCCTGATGGCGGTCACCGATTCGCTGATCTTCGACCTCGATGCCGATATCGCCCGGCAGCTCGGCAGCCCGGGCAAGCCGGCCCCGTGACCAGCTCCTGGGCGGCTCACCCCTTCCGCCAACGCCCCTTGCTGCGATACTTCCCTGGGCATGAAGATCCTCTACGGCATCGGCGGCGGCATCAGTGCGTACAAGGCGCCTGACCTCGCTCGCGCATTGATCAAGCGCGGCCATGAGGTGCGCTGCGTGGTGACCGCCAATGGCGCGCGCATGGTGGCGGTCGACGCGCTGCGAGCGGTCACCCGCCAGCCGGTCGCGCTCTCGATGTGGGCCGAAGACGGCAGCATGCCGCATATCGACCTGGCACGCTGGTGCGACCTGCTGCTGGTCGCACCGGCGACCGCCGACCTGCTGGCGCGCTTCGCCCTCGGCCTGGCCGATGACCTACTCACCACCCTGTTCCTCGCGCTCGAGCCCGGCCGGCGCGTCATGCTGGCGCCGGCCATGAACACCCAGATGTGGGAAAAGCCGGTGGTGCAGGGCCACGTGTCGACTCTGCGCGCAGGCAAGGCGGAGATCATCATGCCGGTCACCGGCCAGCTGGCCTGCGGCGAGCAGGGGGTCGGTGCGATGGCTGACCCCGACGCCATCGCAGGTGCCTGCGGTGGCTGATCGGAACCGCCCCGCTCGCGCACGCACCAGGACCGCAGCGGCTCCAGCCGCCGAGCCTGCAACCGGCGATGCGGACCGCCAGCTGGGCTGGCGGCTGCGCGCCGGCGCCTGGTGCACCCTGGCCGCCACCGTGGGATCGCTGGCCGCCCCGCTGCTGGCGGCCCGCCTCCTGCGCCGGGGCAAGCCGCTGGTGGGCCTGATGGAGAAGCGCACCGGCGACGGCCCTGCGCTGCGTGCAGGCCAGATCATGATCCACGGGGTCAGCCTGGGGGAGGTCAATCTCATGCGGCCGCTGGTGCCGCTGATCGAGGCGTCGCTGCGCAGCCCATGCCTGCTGACCACCACCACCGACACCGGCCGCGCGCAGCTCGATACCCTCTTCCCCACCCACCAGCGCGCCTTCTTCCCCTTCGATGTGCCGTGGGCGGTGCGCCGCTTCCTCGCCCGAGCGCGGCCGCGGCTGGTAGTGCTTCTGGAGTTCGAGCTCTGGCCGCTGTTCCTGTGCGCCTGCTTCGCCTCGTGCATCCCCGTCGCGGTCATCAATGCCAAGATCAGCGAGCGCAGCTTCCGGCGCTTCCATCGTGCCGGGGCGCTGATCCGGCCGCTCTTCTCCGCGCTCTCCCTGGTGCTGGTGCAGAACCCGCAATGGGGAGCGCGTCTGCTCGCCCTGGGTGTGCGCCGTGAGGCGCTCATCGTCACCGGATCGATGAAGGCCGACATCGTGGCGCGCGCCGATCCGCGCACCGCCGAGGCCGAGGCCGGGCGCCTCGGCCTGCGCTCCGGTCAGCCGGTCCTGCTGCTGGCGTCGACCAGCGCCGGGCAGGGCGGCCCGGACGAGGAGGACAAGGTGCTGGGGACGCAGCTGTCCAGCTGGGTCGAGCGCGGCTGGCGGGTGGTGATCTGTCCGCGGCATCCGGAGCGGGGTGCGGCCCTGGCGCAGCGCGTGCGCGCCCTGGGTGGAGAGCCCAGGCGCAGCAGCCTCGGCGAGCGCATCGCATCCGCACCACACGAGGTGCTGATCGTCGATGAGATCGGCCGGCTCGCCGCACTCTATGCCTGGACGGCCCTGGTCGGCGGCATCGCGGTGGTCGGCGGCAGCCTGGGCTCCGGCCGGGGGGGGCAGAACATGCTCGAGGCGGCAGCCCATGGCTGCTGCACGGTGGTTGGCAGGGATACGCGCAACTTCCCCGACGCGATGGAGCTGCTGCGGCATGCCGACGGCATCCTCGAGGTCGGCGATGACATCAGCGGGGCGCTGCTCGCCCTGGCGGCCGATGCCCAGCGCCGGCGCGCCTTGGGCATCGGCGCCGAGCGCGCCTGGGCCTCCGGTCGCGGAGCGATCACGCGCGCCGTCACCCATCTGCATAGGCGCTTCACGCGATCTCCACAGGCGGGGTCACCATCAGCGCTGGTTGTGCCGCCCCGCCCGGCATCACCATGAGACGCATCCCGGAGGCTTGATGGCCATACCCCTCGATCTCGCCCTCGCGGCCCTGCAGATCATCCCGGCGGTCATCGGCATCGTCCAGGGCAGGGATAGCGCGACCAAGGCTCTGGCGGCTTCGCTGTGCGCGGTCGCGGGCTGGATCGGCCTGCGCCATCAGGTGGAGATGATCGATCACGCGACCAATGCCACCCTCTACCAGGTGCTCGCGGTGGCCGGGGCCGTGCTCGGGGTGGTGGTGGCGGTCCGGCTCAAGGAGCGCCTCGCAGCCACCCTGATCATCACCGGATCTGGCCTGCTCGCCCTGCATGCCTTGCGGGTGATCGGCGACTGAGGCTGAGGCGAGCATCGCTTTACTTCATCTGCCGGTCGGCAAACTCCCTCCATCGTTCCATCGCTATACGTCGATATCGGCGCCGCGCGAAACCCTCCCTGCAGCAAAAGGAAGCTCATGGCCCGCTCGCTCTTCACCTCCGAGTCCGTCTCCAAGGGGCATCCCGACAAGGTCGCCGACCAGATCAGCGATGCCATCCTCGACGCCTACCTGACCCAGGATCCGCGCTCGCGCGTCGCGTGCGAGACCTTGGTGACCACCGGCCAGGTGGTGGTTGCCGGCGAGATCACCTCGCGCGGGGTCATCGATGCCCAGGAGATCGTGCGCCAGACGATCAAGGAGATCGGCTATACCGCGGCGGGGATCGGCTTCGATGCCGACTCCTGTGGCGTGATGATCGCCATCCACCGTCAGTCTCCCGACATCGCGATGGGCGTGGACGAGAGCAAGAACAAGGAGCAGGGTGCGGGTGACCAGGGGCTGATGTTCGGCTTCGCCGTCGACGAGACCCCCGAGCTGATGCCGTTGCCGATCTTCCTCAGCCACCGGCTGGTGGAGGAGCAGGCCCGCCTGCTGTCCACCGGCAAGCTCAAGTACCTGCGCCCGGACGCCAAGAGCCAGGTCACGGTGGAATACGAGGGCGACCAGCCGGTGCGCATCCATACCGTGGTGCTGTCGACCCAGCATACCCCTGAGGTGAAGCTCGAGACCATCCGCAAGGATTGGATCCGCATCGCCACCGAGGTGATCAACAAGGCTTCCAAGACCAAGGTCGACAAGGATACCATCTTCCACATCAACCCGACCGGGCGCTTCGAGGTCGGCGGACCGCATGGCGATACCGGCCTGACCGGTCGCAAGATCATCGTCGANNGCGCCTTCTCGGGCAAGGATCCCTCCAAGGTCGACCGTTCAGCCGCCTATGCTGCGCGCTGGGTGGCGAAGAACATCGTCGCCGCCAAGCTGGCGCGCCGCGCCGAGGTCCAGGTCGCCTACGCCATCGGCGTCGCCAAGCCGGTGTCGGTGAAGGTGGATACCTTCGGCACTGGCACGGTCGATGACCAGCTGCTCAGCGCGGCCGTCAACGAGGTGTTCGACCTGCGACCCAAGGCGATCATCGAGGCGCTCGATCTGCTGCGCCCGATCTACCGCCATACCGCGTATCATGGCCATTTCGGCCGCAAGGGCTTCGCCTGGGAGGAGACCAACAAGGTCGAGGCGCTCCAAGCGGCGGTCAAGAAGGGCCTGGACGGCGCCAGCAAGACGGCGAAGGCCGCGCGCTGACCGCGTCAGCCTCGACCGCGAGGCGGATGCAGGTGATGCCTGATCGCATCGCCAGGCGGCGGAGTCCTGCTCCCCGCCTGGCGCGTGTGGCGGCCGCAGGGGCCGGGCCCCCGGCTTGGCGCACGACCCAGGCCAGCGACGCAACCGCCCGTGGTGGCTCCACTTCACTTGGAAATTGACATCTGGCTCTTCCAGCGTGTGATACCACACATCGCCCGACCAGGTGCGGTGCGAGTCCAGCGGTATCACATGACACGGATCACCGCCTCTCGGCGGCAGGGGACGGGCGATGGCCAAAGAGAAAGCGAGCCAGGAAGAGATCTATCGCGTGATGCGCGCCGACATCGAGGCGGGCAGTTATCCGGCATCAACGCGTCTGCCCTCGGTCCGCACCCTGGCCAAGCGCTTCTCCGCCAGTCCCAACACCATCTCCAAAGTGGTGAGCCGGCTGATGGAATCAGGTCTGTGCACCGCCCGCCGCGGCGTCGGGCTGTTCGTGCGCAGCCTCCCCAACCGCAAGCTCACCCTGCTGGTCGGGAGCAATTACCCCGAACCGCGTGATGATTTCTACGGCCATGTCGAGCGTCGCATCCAGGAGCGCTGCCAGGCGGATGGGATCGAGATCGAGCGCTACCACATCACCGCCAGCGATCCGGCCTATGGTCCCGATGTCGATCGCATCCGTCGTCCAGGACGGGTGATCCTCTGCATCGGCCTGACCCACGAACCCCACCTCAAGCAGCTCGCCGACCTGCGCCGTCCGATGCTCATCATCGGTTGCGCGCCGAGCCGCTGCAATGCGTCCTCGATCGTGCCGAACAGCTTCCGCTCCGGCTATCTCGCGGCGCGCCACCTGATCCGCAAGGGATGCCGCAAGATCGCCTTCATCGGCCGGGTCCGGGAAGTGCGCGGCGTCACCCTGCCCGAGGCCGAGAGCCTCAAGGAGCTGGCCGGCGTCCAGTGCGCCTTCATGGAGGACACGCTGCCGCTCAATCCCGAATTCATCTTCAACGACATCAGCCAGGTCCCGGCCCGCGCCGCGACGCTCAAGGAGCTCCCGGACGCGGTGATCATGCCGGATCAGGAGGGCGTCGAGGCGGTGCAGGCGCTCAAGGCCCTGGGTAACAAGCTCGAGCGCGTGGCGCTCGGCGATGATCGCGTGCTCGAGCGCGCCAAGCGCCCCGCCGCCGTGGTGGTGAAGCGCGAGGATGTGGTGGAGCTCGCGGTGATGGAATTGCATCGCCTGCTGGACGAGCAGCGCACCTCGCATCGCGCCTTCGTCGTCGACAGCGAGCTCCACGAAGCCGCTGGCTGAAGCCCAGTGGCGCGGGGATGGCCTGCGTCCGCGCGCTAGAGCTTGCGCAGCGCGGTCTCGGCCTCGGCGAACTCGCGCGGTGCCCGGCAGGAGATGTCCAGGGCCGGCCCGNNCCGGGTGCGGCAGCAGCACGCGGCTGGCATGCAGCATGTGGCGGGTGACCTGGATCGGATCCTGGCGATCGCCGTAGAGCCGATCGCCATAGAGGGGAAAGCCGAGTTCGCTGAAGTGGATGCGGATCTGATGCGTGCGCCCAGT
>PLEW01000135.1 GCA_003136555.1 Planctomycetota bacterium
GTTGATTCGAATGTGGTATCTTTGAAATCGAATGGCTTGAATCCCCGTGGAATGACGACCTTCTGCTCGCCCTCCTCGAACAGAAGGCGGCGGTTTCCCGTGAAGGAGCCGCCATGCGCATATGGGGCCATGTGAAGCCGGGAACAGCACCGACGTTCATGACCATCGATCGGATTCCGACTCACCGGAAATGACAAAGTCCGGATTCCCGGTCAAATGGGACATCCAATGTGAAAAGCCAACATCCATCATGTGACCGATGGGTGTTGGACAGATTCTACGGAGTCTACGGAGAGGGAGGGATTCGAACCCTCGTAAGACTTTCGCCTTAACTGGTTTTCGAAACCAGCGCCTTCAACCGCTCAGCCACCTCTCCAGATGTTCAGCGGAGGGGAGAACATAGTAGCCCGTTCCAGGTCGGCAACCGCCGGGATGATGGCTCCGGGCCGCCCGCCACCCCCCGTCGGGCATCCGCCGACGCACTTGCCGAATCAGACGCACTGGGCTGCGCAGTCGGCCATGGCCTTCGCCACCGCCTTCTGCTGGCACTGGGCCGCGGCAGCGGTGAGCGCCTGGCGCAGAGCCGCCCGCAGCGGTGGCGGGCAGGTCGGCGCCGCCTCCTGGATCGCCGGTGCGATGCGGAACCAGATCATCGTCACATCCTCGCGCTCAGCGCGAGAGGACAGATCGCGCAGCAGGGCGATGGCCTCCATCGCCCGCGCAGAGCCCTGGGCCTCGAGCAGGCGACCGACATCCGAAGTCGGGACGGACATGCCGATCCCGAGCCGGCGGCGCAGCAGCACCACCACCAGCACCAGGAGGGCGATGGAGAGGATCACCGCCATGGCGGTGATCAGGGCATTGACGAGCGCCGGATTCATCGCCGCTCCCGGTGCCCCGCGGCTGCGCATCCCGCTCGTCGCACCAGGATGGACGCACGCGCCCCAGCACCAGCAGTGGCGCCGGGCACCGGGGTACGGTGGATCGCAGGGCTCGAGCGGCAGGCAGTCACAGTCACAGCTCCGTCGGTCCCAGTCTGGCGTCTGCCCCCATGCGCCAAGCTGCAATGGCCAGCCTCCTGCGCGGTGCGGCAACGGTGGATGCCACAGGTCCTTAGATATCCAGTGGTGGCCGGGCATAGCGGGCATGCGGGGTGACTCAGCGGTGTCGCTCCACCCTTGGCGGATATCCACTGGCTTCCCTTGCATCAGTGGCCCGCCGTGCGAGTCTCACCACGTGACCCAGCGCGGCCGGCCCTGGACGTGACGGGTGCACCCAGTCTCAGTGTCCGATCCTGGGCAGCTCCCGACGTCGTGTAGCTGGTCATTGTTTCCTGCCGTCAGATCCATGTCGGCGCGACTGCCATCACCTGGAGCCACGCATGCGCACGCTTGCCCTGCTGACCTTCGTGCTCCTGTCCGGTTATGCGGGTGAAAGCGTCCCTTTCGACACCCTCAGCTGGACGGCCGACAGCGCCTCACCCACCGAGGCCGGCATCTCCCACCGCGTGCAGATCTACTTCCTGGTCAACCTCGAAGATCCTGCCGGCATGAACCTCTACTGGGCCCTGCGTGGCGGTTACGGCCAGAGCTATCCCACCTCCTACAGTGCCCAGGTGTTCCTCATCGGCAGCAAGGGCACCGTCCCGACCCGCAGCGATAACGACGTTCCCGACTATTGGGACAAGGCCTATGACAATGCCGGCGCGCTCCTGCCCGCCTTCGCAGGCGGGGATGCCACCGGTGCGCTGGTGCTGGTCGATGGCAGCGGCAAGATCGTGCAGATCTCGCGGCTCGGCGCAAATGCCGACTCCGAGCGCAAGGCCATCGAAGGGCTGTTCAAGGACACCCAGCCGCTGGTCGACAATGAGGGCCTCTTCCCCCTCTCGCTCAAGAACGCCATCAAGTGGCTGCGCCTCGGCGACGTCAACCATGCCCTCAAGGAGAGCCAGAAACTGGGCGCCGATGGCATGACCATGGTGAAGACCGTCAGCGAGCAGTCCAATCGCATGATCGAATCCGACACCAAGGTGCTCGAGGATCCGGCTGCCAATGCTCCCACCCGCATGATCGCCTACCTGCGGCTCAACAGCCTGCTCGACGAGTTCCCCAACGTCCCCGCCCATGCCGCCGCGGCCAAGGCGATCAGGCAGGTGCGCAGCGACAAGCAGGTGGGTGCCGAACTCGCTGCCTGGGGCACGCTGCAGGACTACCTCCACGCCCTCAAGCGCATCCAGCCCAAGAAGGTCCCGGAAATGCAGATGCAATGGCTGCCCATGATCAACGCGAAATATGCCGGCACCTATGCCGCCGAGATCGCGACCATGATCAAGCACGCCTCGCGCCTGGACCAATAGGCGGCCAGCCGCATCGCCCGACTCAGCGCTGATCGCAGCTGGCGCAGGAGCTCGCCCCGCACCCGGACTGCATCGCCATGAACGTCGTAATGACCTATTCCTTTTGGCCTTACGATGTGCAAGGGAGACACCCAAGCCGCTCAGGCCGAGTCCCTGGCTGTCGATGATGCGGGGTGGCGAGGCCGGGTTTTCCCTTGGCAGTCGCCGGCGCATCGGTGATCCTGTCCATCCGATCCGCGACCGCGTGGGCAGGGTCGCTTCGCCAGGCAAGGACGTTGGGCATGAACATCCTGATCGCCGATGATCATGAAGCGCTCAGTCAGTTGGCTGCGGATCTGATCCTCGCCACCATCGTCGCCAAGCCGGCGGCCCAGCTCTGCCTGGTCGGTGGCGAGACGCCGATCCGCACCTATGCGGTGCTGGCGGACCGGCTGCGAGCCGCGCACATCAGCCACCATGCCGTGCGCATCCTCGGCCTGAATGAATGGTGCAATCTGCCGCATGATGATCCGGCCACCATGTCCTCCTACCTGGCCAAGCATGTCTGCACCCCGCTCCAGCTGCCACCGCAGCAATTCACCGGCTTCAACAGCGAAGCCGCCGATTGGGATGCCGAATGCTCCAAGATGCGCGCCCATCTGGAGCGCCAGCCCATCGACCTGTGCCTGCTGGGCCTGGGCCTGAATGGCCACCTCGCGCTCAACGAGCCGGGGGATTCCCTCGCCCCCTCAGTCCACCTCGCCGAGCTCGCTGAGAGCACCCAGCACCATTCCATGCTCGAGGGCGTCGAGAGCACGCCCGAATACGGCCTGACGCTGGGCATGGCCGACCTCATGCACGCCCGCCAGGTGGTGCTCCTGGTCAGCGGCGAGCGCAAGGCCGAGCAGATGCGCCGGCTGATGATGCGCGACATCTCGACCAACTTCCCCGCTTCGCTGCTATGGCTGCATCCCGGAGCTATCTGCCTATGCGACCGTGCTGCCCATTCCCTCTGCGGCTGAGCTCGGGCGACCGCCCGGGCAGGCCGCCGGCACGCCGTCCGCGGCCTGGGCGATGCAAGCCGCGAGCAGACCGGTCATGATCCTGACCCGGTGGCTGGCCCTGGTCGCGCTGATCGGCGTCGTGCCGTTGACGGCCGCCGATACCGCACCGGATGCCACACCGCGGAATCCGGCCCCGGCCGCTGCCAAGGCGAAGCCGAAGCCGGTACCAGGCGAGGCCGCAGTCGCCGATGCCCTCAGGACGCTGAAGGCCACCTACCGGGCGGACTTCGCCCGGCGCAAGCCCGAGGACCACCTCGCCTTCGCCGGCCACCTGCTCGACCTGACTCCTCCGGCCAGCGACGGCGAGGCGATGCGCTATGCCATCCTGCACGAGGCCTGCGAGCAGGCGGCCAAGGCGGGCGATGCGGAGATGATCCGGCGTGGCATCACCGAGCTCGCCGCCGCCTACACCATCGATCCGGTCGCCGAACGGCTGCGCCTGCTGATGCAGACCCGGGAATTCGTCAGCCTCGAGGCCATGCAGGCGGTGATAGCCAGCGAACTGGAGATCGCGGCCCAGGAGATCGACGGCGATGACTACGCCCTCGCGAGCAAGGCCGCGCATGCCGCTGAGGAGCTGGCCCGCTCGGGCTCCGACGCCACCGCCCTGGGCAACGCCAAGGCGACCTATGAGCGTTCCCGCTTCCTCGGCGAGGAGTACGCCAAGCTCGGCGAGCTGACCGACCTGCTGGGGAACATCAGCGATGAGGGCAGCAGCCACCTCGGGGCGTTCCAGTGCTTCACCAAGAACGATTGGTCCGCCGGCCTGGCGCATCTTGCCGCCGGCAGCGATGAGATGCTCAAGGCCCTGGCCGCCGGCGAGCTCATGCTCGCGAGCAGCGCTGCCCCGGCCGCCGAGCAGCAGTTCGCCCTCGCCGAGCGCTGGTGGGACCTCGCCCAGAAGCAGCGCGGCGATCCCCGCGATGGCATCCTGGCGCACGCTTATGGCTGGTACCGGCGCTCGCTCGACGGCGTGCCCCCGCTGGTGCGGTCCAAGGCCGAACGGCGCAGCGAGGAGATCGAACGCCTGCTGGCCACCAGCATCCGCCATCCGCTGATGCACTATCCTCCCGGTGCCGCGTTCCTGCTCAGCTGCGAACGCGACACCCTGATCATGCAGCAGGACCGGCTGATCGGCGTCCTCGACATCAGCGGCCATGGCGTGCGCGGGCAGGCCATCGGGGTCAAGCCGGTGTCTGGCGCCTTCGGCGGCGCACTGGCCTTCGACGGCCATGCCCATCTCGACTTCGGCAACCCCAAGAATCTGCAGATCACCGGCAGCCTGACCATCGCCATGTGGATCAATCCCACCGTGCTGGCCGAACGGCGCAATCCCCTGGCCAAGAGCTACGGCGGGGAGGGCACGCTGACCTTGGAGCCGAGCGGCGAAATCAACTACTACTACGGCACCGGTGGCAGCAATGCCCAGCCCTACAGCGCCTACTCCATGGGCGTCCCCCTGGCGGCAAAGACCTGGACGCATATCGCGGTGGTGCGCGATCTCACCTCCAAGCACATCCTCTGGTACCGCAATGGCGCCTTGGCCAGCGACAACCCGGCCCCCTATCCCTCTTCGGCGGTCTCGACCCTCCCCCTGCTGATCGGTTCGGGCTATGTCGAGAACTTCATCGGCGAGCTCGATGAGATCGGCATCTGGCCACGTGCGCTCAGCGAGGGTGAAATCAGGCAGATGGTCGAAGCCACCGCCGCCGGACGCCATTGACCGCGTGGCCAGGTGGGCGACCGCCGGCTATCAGCCATCGCGCAGGACCGCCAGCGGCGGCACGCGCAGCACCCGGATGCACGCCACCAGGCCCGCCGCAGCGCACACCAGCGCGACCGCGAGCGCGAGCGCGCACAGCACGCTTAGGGGGATGCTCAGCGGCAGGTCGAAGCGGCTGGTCAGCGCCCAGGCCAGGGGGATGGCCTCGGCCTGCCCGAGGATGCCGGCCAAGCCGCCGAGGGCGCCAAATTCAGCCAGCAGCGAGAGCACCAGCGTCCAGCGTCCGGCACCGAGAACCTTGAGCAGCGCCGCATCCGCGCGCCGCTCACGCGCGGTGGAGAGGGCGATCCCGATCAGCACCATCACCCCGGCCGCGAGGGAGAACAGGCCGATGAAGCGGATCGCCAGGGCGATGCGGCTGACCATCGAGCCGATGCGCGCCGCCGCCTCGGAGACATCGAAGGTCGACACCGTGGGGAAGCGCTCGGCGAGCCGGGCCTGGACTGCGGTGCGCGCCTCCGGCGGCAGGGTCGGCAGGGCGGCGATCCAGGTCTGCGGCGCGTCGCGCAGGGCATGCGGAGAGAGGAGCACCAGGAAGTTCGGCCGCAGGCTCGCCCAACGGACCGCGCGGATGCTGGTCACCGTCGCCTCGATGCATACGCCCTGGATGTCATATGTCATCAGATCCCCGAGATGCGCGCCGATGCGCTCCGCATAGCGCTTCTCAAGCGAGGCCTCGACGCGGTCGCCACGATCATCCATCCACTGCCCGGCGACCAGGCGCTCATCCGCCCCCAGTTTCTCGCGCCAGCTGAGACGCTGCTCGCGGTCCCGGCTGGCGCGGTCGCCGTCGCCCTCGTGGCCGGCGGCCGGGGCGGTGGCGGCGGACGCCGGCGAGGCGAGGCCGCGGAATCGGGCGAGCACCAGAGGTGCCATGCTCACCTCGTGCATGGCGAATTCCTTGGCGAGGAAACCCTTGAACTCCTCGCGCTGGTCCGGCTGGATGTCGATGGCGAACAGGCTGGGCAGATCGGCGCGGTAGGGCTCACCCAGCTCATGCTGCAGGCTCTCCTGGTAGACCGCCAGGGTCGAGAACAGCAATGACGCCAGGCTGATGGTGACCACCGCGGCGTGCGGGCGGAAGCCCGGCCGCGCCAGGTTGGCCAGGCCGTGGCGCAGGCCGAAGGAGGGCAGGTGCACCCGGGCGAGCGCCGCCAGGCCGGCGCCGCCGACCAGCCAGGTGGTGCCACCGCCCAGCACCAGCGAGGCGATCAGCATGCTGCCGACGGTCAGGGAGTGCGATTCGGCCACCGCCAGCGCGGTGAAGAGGGCGATCGCCAGCACCCCCCAGGCCAGCGCGAGCAGGCGCGACCGCGGCGGCGACTGGTCGCCGCGCAGCACCGCCAGGGGCTTCATCCCGCTGATCTCGATGACCGGCAGGGCGGCGAAGACCACCGTCACGCTCAGCGCCAGGATCATGCCCCAGGCGAACGCGCCGAGATCGAGGGAGTGATGGTCGGCCGCCGGCAGCTCGCCCTGCAGCAGCACCACCATCAGGTTCTCCACCCCGGCTCCGACCGTGCCGCCGAGCAGGCCGCCAGCCAGGCCGATGATGCCAGCCTGGATGAACAGCATGCCCATGATGCGGCCCAGCGGGGCACCGAGCACCTGCAGCGTGGCGATGGCATCGAGGCGTTCGGCGACGAAGCCGCGCACCAGGCTGGCGACGCCGATCCCGCCCAGGAGCAGCGCGATCAGCGACACCAGGCGCAGGTAGTCGCCGAGGCGATCGAAGACGCGGGCGACGGATTCCTGCGACTGGCGCGCGGTGCGGATGGCGATCCCAGGACCGCTCTCGACCCGTCCGCCAAAGCCGGTGGCCGAGCGCTCCGGCAGCTTCCAGCGCGTGCGCAGCGCGTTCGCCACACCCTCACCCTGGAGCGGGTCGGCGGTGGCGATCATGGTCAGGTGGCGCACGCGCGCGCCCGGACCGGCGAGTCCGGTCGACACCAGGGTCGCGGCATCGACCAGCACGCGCGGTCCGAGCACGAAAGGATTGGCGCCGAGGCCGGGATCCTCGACCAGGATGCCGGCGATGGTCAGCTGGGTGGCGCCGAGGGTGAGCGGATCGCCGACGTGCGCGGCGAGACGGGCGAGGAGCTCGCGCTGCACATAGACCGACCTGCTGCCGGCAGTCAGCGCCTTCGCCGGGCCTGGGCTGCGACCGGCCTCATCGACTGCCACCCGCAACTCACCGAACAGCGGATAGCCGCGCTCCACGCCCAGCACCTCGACCACCGCCGCGTGTCGGCTGCGGCTCGCCAGCGCCATGGTCACCAGGCCGAGCTCATCCAGGGTGCGTGCCCCGGTCGGCATGAGCTCCGACAAGGCAGCCCGTTGCTCTGCGGTGAGCGGCTGGTTGGCCACCACCTCGATGTCGGCGCCCAAGAGCGGTCGGGCCTGGTCGGCGAGCGCGCGCGCGACCGTGCCGGTGAAGGAGCCGACGCACACCCGGGCGGCGACCCCGATGGCGATGCAGATGATCAGCAGCCAGATCCGGCCGGATTGGCCGCGGCTCATCCACCATGCCAGGCGGCAGGGGAATGGCAGGACCGCTCTCCGGGGTGCGTCGCCCGCAGCGCTGGTCAATGCACACCCGCAGCGCTGCGGCTGTCGCTGACCAGCTGGCCATCGCGCAGCACGATGATGCGCCCCGCCCGTGCCGCCAGCCGCTCCTCATGGGTGACCAGGATCAGCGTCGCCCCCTGATCGACGACCAGCGAGAAGAGCAGATCGGCCATCTCCTTGCCGGTGCGGCTGTCCAGGTTGCCGGTCGGCTCGTCGGCGAAGATCAGCGCCGGCCTGGGGGCGAGGGCGCGCGCCAGAGCCACCCGCTGCTGCTCGCCGCCGGAGAGCCGGGACGGCAGGTGGCTGCCGCGTCCGGAGAGGCCGACCTGGTCCAGCCACAGCCGCGCACGCTGGCGCGCATCCGGCACCCCGCTGAGCTCGAGGGGGACTCGCACGTTCTCCTCGGCGCTGAGGGTGGGCAGCAAGCGGAACGATTGGAAGATGAAGCCCATGCGCCGGCCGCGGAAGGTCGCCAGCGCGCTGTCGCTCATGCCGGCGAGGTCCTGCTCCTCGACCAGGATGCGCCCGCTGCTGGGGCTGTCGAGTCCGGCGATCAGCCCGAGCAGGGTCGACTTGCCGCTGCCTGATGGTCCGGTCACCGCCACGCTCTCGCCGGCATCGACGCGGAACGACACCCCGGAGAGGACGTCCAGCTCGCCGGCCTGGGTGGCATAGCGCTTGCCCAGCCCCTCCACCTCGAGCACGGCCCGGGTCATGGTGCCCTGCCGGCGGGCATCACCGTCTTGAGGAAGGCGAACACATGCGCAGCGATGATGCGCTGCCCCTCGGCGGTGGGGTGGATGCCATCGGCCTGGTTGAGCGCGGGGATGCCGCCCACGCCGTCGAGCAGGAAAGGCAGCAGAGGCACCTTGCGCTCCTGCGCGACGGCGGGGAAGATCGCGGCGAAGGCGGCCCGGTAGTCCTCGCCGTAATTGGTCGGCAGGAGCATGCCGGCGAGCGCCGCCTTCACCTGGGCCCGGTCAAGGCGTTCGAGCATGGCCAGGAGGTTTGCGCGGCTCGCCGCAACCGGCAGACCGCGCATGCCGTCGTTGGCGCCCAGGGCGATGAGCATGAGGTCGGGCTTGCCCTTGAGCAGCCAATCGAGGCGCCGCAATCCGCCCGAGGTGGTATCGCCGGAGATCCCGGCATTGATCACCGTCCAGGACATGCCCTGGTGCTGGGCGAGGTCCTGCACGAGCGCCGGGTAGGCCTGATCGTCGCTCAGGCCCAGGCCGGCGGTGATGCTGTCCCCGAGGCAGACGATGGTGGCCCCCTCGACGCCGGGCGGGATGGCCAGCACGATGCATAAGGCGATGAGCAGACGCGATGATCCCATGAACGGCATGCTGCAGGGCCTGATGGGCCGGACCATGTGAAAAGCGGCAGGCCTCCACCCGCCCGCAAGCCCGGCCGCCGAGAGCCGGGGGAGCGCCATGCCGTGCCTGGGCGCGCGGACAGCCTGCTGCCGGCAGGCGGTCCCAGCACGCGGGAAGACAGCCGCAGAATCGCCCCGGCCCGGCTGCTTCCGATCGGGTTTTTGCCTGGGGGAGGCTGGCGTAGGTGGTCCTGGCAACAGTGCCCACCCGGTGGGGTATATCTGCCATGAACATGCTCCATCACTGCCATTTCCTCCTCCTCGCCGCCGCCCTGGCCGGTGCCAGCCCGCCGGCGACCGCCGCCGACCGCGATGACAGCGCCGCCGAGAAGCTCGGCTTCCACCTCGCCACCAAATGCTACACCTTCCGCGCCCTGACCCTGAGCGAGACGCTGGACATCACCAAGCAGATGGGCCTGCGCTACATCGAGATCAATCCTGGCCAGCAGTTCAGCAAGGATCGTCCGGACAAGGTTGACCCGGGTGCGACCACCGAGCTGCGCGAGGCGATCACGAAACGCCTCGCCGACCTCGGCATCACCGCCATGGGCTTCGGCGTGGTCAAGCTCGGCACCGACGAGGCCGCCGATCGCAAGATCTTCCAGTTCGCCAAGGATCTCGGCATCACCGTGATCGTCTCCGAACCGCCCGCCAATTCGTTCGCCCTGCTCGACAAGCTGACAGCTGAGTACGGCATCAAGGTCGCGATGCACAACCACCCGGAGCCATCGCCCTACTGGAAGCCGGAGATCGTGCTCTCGACCATCGCCGGCCACGGCCCCCTGATAGGCTCCTGTTCCGATGTCGGGCACTGGGCGCGCTCCGGGCTGGTCCCGGTCGACTGCCTGCACCTGCTCGACGGCCACATCATCAGCCTGCACCTGAAGGACACCAACAAGATCGGCAAGGGGGCGCACGATGTGCCGCTGGGTTCGGGCCAGGCCGATGTCAAGGGCATGCTCACCGAGCTCAAGCGCCAGGGCTTCAAGGGCCTGCTCTCGCTGGAATACGAATCGTCGTCCACCGGCGACAAGCTCATCGGCGAAGTGCAGCAGGGGGTGACCTATTTCGACCAGGTGGCCCGCGAACTGGCGAAGTAGCCCGTCCACCACCCTAGATCGTTAGCCGCCCTTCGGCATGCAGCCGGCGGAACACCGCGACCGTCTCGCGCACCCCATCGATGAAGGGGATGCGCAGCAGGCCCGGATAGTCGCGCCGCAGGCTCGCATCGTCGAGATGGGCGGCGATGGGCAGATCCCCGCCTGAGCAGGTCACCAGGCGCCCTGCGCCCGGGACCACCTGCTCGAGCGTGGCGATGAACTGCCGCGCATCGAGGACGTCGCCACCCACCGTGTAGACCTTGGCATCTTCGACGTCGCGGCGCGCGCAGGCGATGAACATGTCGGCGACCTCGCGCATATGGATGTAGGCGGTCTGGCCGCTGAAGGGGATGTCGAAGGCCTGGCCCATGACCGCGGCGGCGATCGCCCGCGTGGGGAAGCTGGTCACGCCGGTGTCGCGCCCGGGTCCGAAGACGGTGAGGGGCCGCAGGGCGACGCTCGGCAGGCGGTTGGCGATCCAGTAGGCCTTGGCGGTGTTCTCGTTGCACAGCTTGTAGGCGCCGTAGTGGGTGGTCGGGCGCGGCGCCGAGCTGTCGCCCACTGCCGGCTCGGCATATTCGGCGTCCGGACCGAATACCGCCGCGCTCGAGGCGTAGACGATGCGCGGCGGACGCCCAGCGGAGGCGCCGAGCGCCTTCGCCGCCTCGAAGACACTGAGGGTGCCGATGACATTGACGCGGGCGCCGGCGAGCGGATCGCTGCGGCAGGTGGGCACCTGCAACCCGGCGAGATGGATGATCGCATCAGGCCGCTCGCCGGCCACCAGGTCCATCACCGCCTCGGTGTCATCGATGCGCACGGCATGGAACGGCAGTGCCGCGATCTCGTCCCCGGACAGCGCGATCTCCCAGCGGCTGGTGGTGCGCGCCAGGTCGAGGATCACCGGACGGTCGCCATCGTCGAGCAGCCGGCGGATGATCCAGGTGCCGAAGAAGCCGCAGCCGCCGGTGATGAGGATTTTCGCGCTCACTCTGCTCGCTCCCTGCTGGCGTGGACGGCCGAAAGCCTATGCCTTGCTGGCGCTACGCCATACCGGGCCATGCGGGAAGCTGTTCTCAGCCAGCGCCGCGGGCCTGATCACCGCGCTGTAGCCCGCCTGCTCGGTCGGCCAGTAGCGGCTGCCGGAGATGCGCACCGGATTCTCGAGCTCATCGGCGAGGTGGTTGACGAATTCGATGACGCGACCCTCGAAGCTGGCGGACACCGAGATGTAGTCCCACATCGACAGGTGCTGGACGTATTCGCACAGCCCAACTCCCCCGGCATGCGGGCATACCGGGATGCCGAAGCGGCGGGCGAGCAGGTAGACGGCGAGGATCTCGTTGACGCCGCCGAGCCGGCAGCTGTCGATCTGGCAGTAATCGATCGCCTTGGCCTGCAGGAACTGCTTGAACATCACCCGGTTGTGGCAGTGCTCGCCGGTCGCCACCCCGATGCCGAGCGGCCGCAGCGCACTGGCGATGGCCGCATGCCCGAGCACATCATCCGGGCTGGTCGGCTCCTCGATCCACAGCGGGCGGAATGGTGCGAGCTGGCGCATCCAGGTGATCGCCTGCGGGACCTCCCAGACCTGATTGGCGTCGACACTGAGCTTGCGCCCATCGCCGATCTCCTCGCGGATGATGCGGCACCTCCTGATGTCGTCGTCGAGGTCGCGCCCGACCTTGATCTTGAGGTGGTCGAAGCCGCTGGCGACCGCCTCCCGGCACAGCCGGCGCAGCTTGTCATCGCCATACCCGAGCCATCCCGCCGAGGTGGTGTAGGCGGGGAAGCCCACCCCGGCGAGGGTGGCGATGCGCTCGCGCTTGCCCGCATGGTTCGCCCGCAGGAGTTCCAGCGCCTGTTCGCGGCTGAGGGCATCCTCGAGGTAGCGGAAATCGATGCAGCCCACCAGCTGATCCGGCTCCATCTCCGCGAGCAGGCGCCAGAGCGGCTTGCCCGCAGCACGGGCCCAGAGATCCCAGATTGCATTGACGATCGCAGCGGTGGCGAGATGGATGACCCCCTTCTCGGGTCCGAGCCAGCGCAGCTGGCTGTCGGAGACCAGGCGGCGCCAGAAGCGCGCCGGATCGGCGATCAGCGATGCGAGCGTGCAGCCCACCACCAGATGGGCGAGCGCCTGCACCGCCGCGCAGCACAGCTCGTTCCCGCGTCCGATGGTGAATGTCATCCCATAGGCCGTCAGCCCTGGCTGGTCGGTCGACAGCACGACATAGGTCGATGAATAGTCCGGGTCGGGATTCATCGCGTCCGATCCGTCGAGCCCGCGCGAGGTCGGGAAGCGCACATCGTGGACGGCCAGCGCGGTGATGGTGATGGCCATGCCTGCCGCTCAGCCCAGCCTGTAGACCCGGCGTGCGGTCGTCGCGCACACCTTGCGCCGCTCATCGGCCCCGAGGGTGGCGATCGCGGCGAGGAAGGTGTCGGCCCAACGCCGGTAGCTCGAGGCGAGCAGCACCACCGGCCAGTCTCCGCCGTACATGCAGCGATCCGGCGAGAAGCAGGAGATGGCATGGTCGATGTAGGGCTTGAGGTCGGATGCGACCCAGGCCTTGGCGTCCGCCTCGGTGACCAGGCCGGAGATCTTGCAGGACACATTCGGCAGTCCGGCGATGGCGCGCATGTCGGTGCGCCACGGCTCCATGGCATGGCTGCGGATGTCGGGCTTGGCGCAATGGTCGATCACGAAGCTGACCTGGGGGCAGCTGCGCACCAGCTCGAGGGCCGCCGGAAGCTGATCGGCGCGCAGGCAGAGATCGAAGCTCAGGCCGAAGAGGGCGAGCTCCTTCACCCCTGCGACGAATTGCGGCCGGGTGCAGAAGCGGGGGTCCTGCTCCCCCTGGATCAGCCGGCGGATGCCCTTGACCAGGGGGATGCGCGCGAGCTCCTCCACATGCGCCCGCACCGCCTCGCCGAGCTCGACCGGGGCATGGGCGACGATCCCGGCGATGCGCGGGCTCGCCTGCGCCAGGGAGGCGACCCAGTGCGCCTCCTCGAGCGACTGCGACGGGATGCAGTCGCACTGCACGAAGACCTGCTGCTCGACCTGCAGGCCGGCGATCGCGGCGTCGATGTCGACCGGCAGGTAGGGGCGCGACAGCAGGGGCACGCCATCGAGCCACGGATACCTCAGCCGCGAGGGATCCCACAGATGGAGATGGGCATCGACCAGCACCTCGGCCATCGCCTAGGCCCAGCCGCGCGAGGCGGTGTCGGCACCGCCTCGCGGGATGGGGGTGGGCCAGGGCGGTGCGCGCAGCGGCCTCATGATTCCGCCACCACCGGATTGCTCAACGGGCCGATCCCCTCGATGGTGATCGTCACCCGATCCCCGGGCTTGAGCCAGCGCGGCGGCTTGGATGCCATGCCCACCCCGTGCGGCGTGCCGGTGAGGATCACCGTGCCGGGCAGGAGGGTCGAGCTGCCGCTGAGGAAGGTGATGATGTCGGCGACCGGGAAGATCATGTCCGAGGTGGTCCAGTCCTGCACCTTCTGGCCGTTGAGGATGGTGGCGATGCTGAGCTTCTGCGGGTCGGGGATCTCAGCGGCGGTGACCAGCCAGGGCCCGAGCGGGCAGAAGGTGTCGAAGGTCTTCCCCCGGCACCACTGGCCGCCACCCCACTGGATCTGCCAGTCCCGGGCACTCACATCGTTCGCGCAGGTATAGCCGAGGACGTGGCTCAATGCAGCATCGCGCGAGACATTCTTGCAGGTCTTGCCGATGATGACCGCGAGCTCGCACTCGTAGTCGACCTGCTCGCTGGCGAGGATGCGCGGGATGACGATCGGACCGCCCGGATCCTGCAGCGTGTTCGGCCCTTTGGCGAACAGCACCGGCCGCTGCGGCACAGTGAGATTGCTCTCGGCGGCATGTTTGCGGTAGTTCAGGCCGATGCACCAGATCATGCGCGGCACCAGCGGGCTCAGCAGCGCCTGGATGACGACCGGCTCGGTGGTCACCCGGTAGGGGCCGAGGATGTCGCCGTCGATGCGCAGGGCCGAGCCATCCTGCTGGAGCGCGGCATGGCCGATGCGACCGCCGTTATCACGATAGCGGGCTATTCTGATGGGACACCTCTGTGGCTTGGGATCCGCCGGGATGGTGCATCCTGGCGCCCGGCCTCAAGCACCGTTTCGCACCGCTCGCCGATGCGGATCATCCTCCAGCCTGCCGCCGACGGTGGAGCCACGGCCCTCCCTGCCGGAGCCGTCGATACCCGCCGTCCTGAGCCGCCCCGCGGTGGCGGGCAGCGACCATCGTGCAGCCTACAGCGCCGGCGGCAGCCGGACAATGCAGCAGGCAGGATACCTCCTCACCTGCATTCCCAGACGCAGACCGTGCTTGACCTGCAGAGCACTCATGCAGTACAATTTGCGCAGAGCCCTCACCCGTGACCGACCCCCCTCCTCAGCCGCCCGCCAGCGACTCTCCAGCAGAGCGTATCGGCAACTATCGCATCCTCGGCCGCCTGGGACAGGGTGGCATGGCGACCGTCTACCGAGCCGAGCAGGGGTCGCTGAAGCGCCAGGTCGCCTTGAAGGTGGTGCTGCCTGCGCACTCCTCCGATCCCGCCTTCCGCGAACGCTTCCTGCGTGAAGCCCAGGCGGCAGCGGCCATCAACCATCCCAACGTCATCACCTGCTTCGATGCCGGTGAGGCGGATGGCCAGCTCTTCATGGCCATGGAGCTGGTCGGGGGCGGGGACTTGCTGTCGTTGATGGAACGGCGGGGCGGGCGCCTCGACGAATCCCAGACCTTCGCCCTCGCCTTCGACTGCCTGGCGGGGCTGGAGGCGATTGCGGCGGTGGGACTGGTGCATCGCGACATCAAACCGGCCAACATCTTCNNGGGCTGATCCTCGGCACCCCGGCCTACATCTCGCCAGAGCAGGCCAACTGCGTCGCCGATATCGATATTCGGGCCGATCTCTACTCCCTGGGCGCCACCCTGTTCCACCTGCTCACCGGCACCACCGTCTATGCCGGCGATGGTCCGGTGGCCACCCTGATGATGGTGCTCAAGGAGCCGCTTCCCGACCCGCGCACCCGCCGCCCTGATCTCACCCCCGCCGCCACCGGAATCATCCTGCGCCTGCTGGCAAAGGACCGCGACCAGCGCTATGCCGATCCGGCCTCCGCCCGCGAGGATATCGGCCGGCTGATCTCGGGCGCCTCGGTGCCGGCCTCCTCCAATGGGCCGAAGGTCGGTGATGGCACCTCGGCATTCCACAAGACCGGCTCCTTCGTCCCCAACGAACCGCCGACCAGGAGCTCCGGCCGGGCGATCTCCGCCTCCACCTCGCGCCACAGCGCCGGCACCGCCGCCAGCGTCGACAAGGAGCGCCTGGCGGCGCTGGCGAAGCGCGTGGTGATCGACAAGGCCGGGCTCAAGGCGGCCATCGTCCTGGCCCCCAAGGCGAGCTTCCCCAGCTTTCTGCTCGAACGCATCCTGGAGAGCGCCGGGGTAACCTCCGGGCTGCTGCCGGAGGCGCTCGAGGCCGCGGNNCCGGAGGCGCTCGAGGAGGCCACCCGCTCGCAGACAGTGACCCGGCGCATCGTCCTCGCACGTGGCGAGCCGCCGCAGGCCGGCAGGCCGGGGCGCAGCGTGCGCGGCACCACCATCCCGCCGCCCCAGGTCGCCATGAGCATCCACGTCAGCGAGGACCACATGACTGCGGTGGCGATCGTAGGGGAAGGCCAGCTCGTCCCCCTCGCCGACCTCCAGCAGATCCTGCGCGGCACCGAGCTGCGCTACGGCTTCGATCCCGATGCCCTGCGGCGGCTGTGCGACGGACCCCCGGTGCAGGGCGGTCGCACGATCATCGCCCGCGGCCTGCTCCCGGTGCCAGAGTGCCCGGCCGGCTTCCACCTGGCCAATGCCAACACCGCAGACCTCGCCAGCGATGGCTCCCCTCGGCCGGTGAATGCACCGCTCATCAACCTGCGCCCGGTGGTGGCGGGCTCGGTGATCGCACCCTGGAGCCCGAGCGAGTCCGGGGTGCCGGGAATGGACGTGCTCGGCAATCCGATCCCGGTGCAGCCGGCACCACCGCGCACACCTGAATTCTGCTCCGGCGAGGGTACCACCATCGAACGCCTCCCTGACGGCAGCATGCGCCTGCTGGCAGCCTGCGATGGGGTGGTCCAGGAGCGCGAGGACGGCAATGTGCGGGTGGGCCGGATCCGCGAGATCAAGGGGGATCTGCTGGGCTCCGACGATCCGATCGACAGCGATGAGGTGGTCGTCGTGCGCGGCAACATCCAGGATGGCGCCAAGATCTCCTCGCGCAGCGATGTGGTGGTGCTGGGCAACCTCGGCAACGCCTCGATCACCGCCGGCGGTTCGCTCTCGGTCTCGGGCTCGATCCTGCCTGGCGACCAGCCGATCGTCGTCGGCGGGGAGCTCAAGGCCGCAGCCAGCCAGGGCCGCATCATGGTGGCCTCGAGCGTGAACATCTCCGGCGAGGCGAAGGATTGCGACATCAATGCGAGCGGCGATGTGCTGATCAGGCGCGTCGTCGGCGGCAAGGTCGCAGGCGGAGGGAGCATCACCGTCGAGATCGCAGGAGATGCCGACGGCACGGTCACCGAACTGTGGGCCGGCCACGCACTCTCCCCCGATCAGCAGCTGCACCTGGCGCAGCTGGTCGAGGCCCGCCAGGAGACCGAACGCACGCGCCTGCTCCACGAGGTCAAGTCCATCGAGAACGGCCTGGCCGACGCCGCGCGCACGCAGAGCCGCCTCGATGCCTCCACCTTCACGCGCCAGGATGTGCTGAAGAAGAACCGCGCCCGGCTCAAGCTGCTCGAAGAGAATCTCGCCAGCCTCTATCGCGCGGCGGAGAACTCGCGGCGCGCCTATGTCGATGGCAGGCATGCCCTGCTTCAGCCCGGCGAAAGCGACCCTGAAAGCGAGCAGGCGGTCCAGGCGACCCAGCTCGCCCACGAGGGCGTGGTGGTGCGCATCGCCGGAGGCCGGGATGAGACCGTCGCGATCTCGCAGGCAGGCTTCAAGCTGGGCAAGTCCTGAGCCAGCTGGTGGGCGTCAGACCGTGGGGTCGGTGAGCCGGCGCAAGCGCGCACGCAGCCCGACGACTTCCTCCTTGAGCTTGCGGAACTCTTCGCGCTGGATCTGCGACCGTTCACGCTCCTCGCCGAGCTCCCTGCTGATCTTCTCGCGCAGGGCGTCCATGTCCTTGCGCTTCTCATCGACCTGGGTGCGCCACTGCTCCGAGAGGCTGACCGCGTCCGCGAGGCCCGATTCCAGGTCGCGCAGCCGCTCGCGCAGCTGATCGCGATCGCCCTGCACATTCTTCAGTTCGCGCGACAGATCACCGCTGCGCATGGTCACCCCGGCATTGTGGCCATAGACCCCTTCCATCTCCTTGAGGCGCTCATTGGCGTTGGCCAGTTCCGCGCTGACGGCGTGCAGCTGCGCCTCGAGGCTCTTGGCGTCGACCCGTTCGGACACTGCCTGGTCGAGCAGGCGGTCCTTCTGCTGGATGACCTCGTCGCGCTCCTCGAGCCTCCTGGTGAACTCCTCGCGCTGGCGGCGCAGCCGGGCTTCCGCCGCCTCGGCGCTTACGCGCAGTTCGGCAAGCTCCTGATCGCCCTTCTCGCTGCGCCCCTTGAGGATCTCCAGCTCGTTGCGTAGCCGCTCGTTGTCGGTGGAGAAGTGGCCCGAAGCCGCCATCCCGCGCGCGCGATAATCGTCGATCTCTGCCAGCGCCAGCCGCAGGGACTCCTGCGCATGCTTGTATTTCGCCGCGATCTCGTCGCTTTCCGTGCGTACGGCCATCAGCTGGCCGAGGACCTTGGCCTGCTCCTCCTTCGCACGTGCGATCTCGCCGCCGAGGTTCTCGATCTCATGGTCGCGATCGACCTGAGCGGCCTTGAGCGCAGTCACTTCCACATTGAGCTGCTGCTCGTTGATCGAGCGCGACTGCAGCTCGGCACGCTGGGTGATGGTATCGTCCACCATGGTGGTGAGGCGATCACGCAGCGCCTGGGCATAGGCCATGCTCGCCGCCGCCAGCTGCTCCCCGCCCTGGGCGGTCGCGAGATCGAGCTTCTGGCCCGCCTTGCTGACCACGTCCGAGAAGTCCACCTCGGTGAGCGCACGAGCGAGCGTCGACGAGCCATCGCTGCGGCTGGTCAGCGAACGCAGCGCCTGGACCGTATGCGCCTGGGCGTTCTCGGCCTGCTGCGCCTTCGCCAGGGCGCCCTGGTGCTCAGAGCGCGTGCGCTCGAGTTCGCGGCGCAGCTCCGCAGACTGGCTGTTGAGCTGCTGGGACCTGCGCTCCAGCTCGGCATTGCGCTCAAGCATCACGCCGAGCTCGGCGCGTGCGCTGGCGATGTCGCTGCGCGCCGATCCGAGCTCCTGGATCTTGCCGGCCAGCGCCTGACCCTGCTCGCCGAGCTCCTTGCGCACCGCAGCCAGCTCCGCCTGGTAGCGCCTGACCGCGCCTTCGCGCTCTTCGTAGGCGCTGCGCACGGCATTGATCTCGCCGCGGACCTGCGCCAGTTCGGCCTCGAGCTGATGGCGCCGCTGGTGGGACGCCTCCAGCGCCTCGCCCAGCGCCCGCCGCCGCGCCACCAGCGCCTCGGCGACCAGGCGCGCGCCGTCCGCCAGCTGCATCGACAGCCCGCCTGCCTGCGCCACCCCCTCTTCGCCGGCCTGCGGGAGCTTCGAGAGCGTGAGTTCGAGATCGAGGCGCTGCTCCTCGATGCGCGGCAGGTTCTCCAGCTTCACCGCGCTCTCCTCGGCGGCGAGTGACGCCATCGATTCGGCGAAATGGCGCACCGCATCCTCGCCCTCGCCCAGCCGCACCTCCAGCACGCCGGCGCGTGCGCCGAGGGCCTCGTGCTCGGCGCGCAGGCCGTTGAGCTCGCGTTCGCGGGTGTCGCGCTGCTGGGTCAGCCTGGCGATCACCTCCTTGCCGCTGGCGGCGATCTCGTCGCGCTCGGCTGTCAGCTCGATCGCCTGCGCCGCTGACCTTTCCAGCTGCTCGCGCAGCTGGCGCATGTCGTTGGCGGAGCGCTCGAGCTTGAGCGCCAGATCCCGCCGGCGAGCCGCCAGCTGCTGGACGCCATCGCGCAGCGCGCGCGATTGCTCGCCTCCGACGCCCTGATCCTGGTGCTCGGACAGCGCCTGCATGCCAGCGCCCAACGCCTCGTCGCCCCGCGCGGCATCGCCGAGCAGCTGGATCAGCTCCCTCTGCGAGCTGCGCGCGGCCTCGAGCTGGCCCTGGATCGCGCCCGTCTGGCCGCGCAGATCCTCGATCTCGGCCTCCTGCTGCGAGATGCGGCTCGCCGATTGGGCGACCTCGGCGGCCTGGCGCTCATTGCGGCGCGTGAGCTCCTCGGAGCGCGCATTGGCGGAATGCAGTGCGCGGACGGTCTCGGCCGAGCGGTCGACGACCTCGCTGAGCTGGTTGCGCAGCGCTTCCGCCTCGGCCTGCCTGCGCGACCCCTCGTCGATGCTGGTGGCGAGCTGCGCCTGCATGCGGGCCAGCGCCGTCTGCTGCTGCTGATGCTCGCTGTCGCTCTCCGATAGGCGCGCCTGCAGCCCCTCGAGCGTGGCCTTGAGGCGGGCATTGTCCTGGCTCGCATCATGCTTGGCACGAGCCATCTCGCAGAAGGCGTCGCGGACATGGTTGCCGAGCTCCTCGGCGCGTGCGAGGTCGAAGCGCGAGAGGTCTGGGGCGGACTGATCGGACGTCGGCATGGGAGTATCCTCGGCTGCGGGGCGGCGATCATCCCTGCCTGGGCGGGCTGTCGATGCTTTCCCTGCGAAGGCACAACAGTTCATCTCACACGGAGGCGGGCAGGGCTCCGCCGTCCCTGGGCGAAGTGCTGCTCAGCCGTACAGACGGGCCGTCCACCCATGCCTCAGCATCCGCTCCGGGCCAGGCCCGGTGCCAGACGGGCGCCTGCCCAGGGGCTCGGCCGCGAGGCCTGCCCGCGGCGCCCTCGGCTGGTATCTCAGAAGCTGCAGCCCAGGCCCATGCTCACCTCATCGACCGTCAGGCTGATCTGCGTCCCGGCGCCATTGCCGCCGGCATCGGCGCCATTGTCGGTCATGGTGTTGCGGAAGGCATGCAGGTAGGCGAGCTGGACGCGATAATTGTGCGTCACATCCCAGGTCAGCCCGGCGCACAGATGGGCCTCGGTGATCAGGGGGGAGAGCGCGTTGTCGAACACTTCCCCGGGCCCGATCGGCGAGCGGCCATAGGAGAACCCGGTATGCAGTTCGAGGCCCTGGTAGGCATGGATGTTGGCACCGACCTTGAAGATGTTCTGGCTCCTCCACCCGAATCCGGTCGCCGCATCGCCATAAAGCGGCACGCCATGCCAATCGATGAAGCGGTAATCGAGCAGCGGCTCCAGCCATTCCACTGGCCGCCAGGCGAGGCCCAGCTGCAGGATCTGGGGCTGATCGAAGGATGCGGCGAGCAGATCGCGGTACATGTCGAAGCGCTGCATCCATTGGCGCGAGGTGTAGGCGGCCCCGACGCTGAGCGATGACCAGCGTTTGTGCACGCCGATGGAGAAGCCGGCGCCGAGGGCATGGTCGAGGGCATAGTGGCCCGAGGTCTCGGTGCCGGTGCTGGTCAGCCCATCCGAGCGGAAATCGGCGTAGTCGCCTATCAGCGACAGGCCGATCGCCCAGCCATCGACGATTTCATGGCCGTAGGCCGCCGCGACGCTGAGGAAGTCCGCCGCGGCGCGATGATCGAAGCCGCCGGCCTCGCCGATCGACGAACGCGATGCCGGCAGATCGATGGCCAGGCCGCCGATGGTGTAGAGGCCCAGCCCGAGCACCCCCCCTGCCAGCGGCTGGGCGGAGGTCAGATCCGGGATGATGATGTTCCGGCTGTCATCGAGGGTGCCGCTGCTGGTGTTCCCCAGCGCGCCCGCGGGGGTCACGCTGTCGCTCGGATGGACGACCTCGGCGTCGACATCGATGCGCTCACCCACCTCGATCAGGGCGGCCGGATTGAATGCCATCCAGGTCGAGTCCTGCGGACTGGCGATGCCCGCACCGGCAGTCGCCGTCTGCACCGGCCCGAAACCGATGACGCGCGTGCCCTCCGCGGCAGACAGAGGCAAGGCCAGAGACAGGGCCACAACTGCAGCAGTCCCGCACCCCGAGATCCTGAATTTCACCTGCACTGCATCACCTCCTGCGCATGGCCTCCCTGGACGGTCAGCCCCACGCCCCCCACTGTGGCCCCAGCGGCCGCCATCACAACTGCCTTTGATCCCACCGATGGTAGCCTGGAACGCCGCCCAGCGGCCGGAGCAAGCGCATCGGGCTCTCCGCACCGCCGGCTGCCGGCCGGCCGGCCGGCCGACAGCATGGGATTTGAGATTGCCTCCGGAGACCGGCGGACTACAAGCCAATAAGCGACTCCTCATGAACGAGCATCCTAGCTGCTGCAGAAAGGATGGCATCGTCCGGCCGGAGAGCATGCCCACCGCCCTCGCGCGCGCGATGCCCCTGCTCCGCGCGTGCTCCGCCGCATGTCTCGTCCTACCTGCATGACTGCGCCTACGCCTGGGTGCGACCGTCTATGAGCAAAGCCGATCTCAAGCGCTATGCCGTTCTCTATGTCGATGACGAGGAGCAGGCGCTCAAATACTTCCCCAAGCTGTTCGGCGGCGAGATGCGCTGCCTGACCGCCAACAGCGTCGCCCAGGCGCACGAGGTGATCGCGCGCGCAGGCGACACCATCGGGGTGGTGATCAGCGACCAGCGCATGCCGGTCGAGAACGGCGTCACCCTGCTGTCCTGGCTGCGCGAGCACCGCCCGCACGTGGTGCGCATCCTCACCACCGCATATTCCGACCTCGATAGCGCGATCAGCGCGGTCAACTCCGGAGCGATCTTCCGCTATGTCGTCAAGCCGTGGGAGCACCGCGAGATGTACGGGGTGCTCGCCAGGGCGATGGAATACCACCTGGTGACGCGTGAACGCGACGCCTTGCTCAAGGAGAAGCTGACCACCCTGCAGCGCCTGGTGGTGCTGGACCGCCGACGCGGCTGCGCCGTCCTCGCTGCCGTGCTGTCCCAGCGCCTGCGCAATCCGCTGCCGGCGCTGCGCAGCTACCTCGCGCAGGTCGCCGAGCTCGACGGACAGCGCCCGGACTGCGGCGCACCGGTGAGCGCTACCGATCTCTGGGACCTCGCTCAGCGCGAGAGCCGCGGCCTGATCCGCATGGCGACCTCGGTCTCCCAGCGCGTCCTGGTTGGCGACGGCCGCCTCACCGGCGGACTGGCTGCCGCGGACCTGCTGGCGAGCGCGTCCTCCGTTGCCCGGCAGGCGCTTGGGCGCGCGGCCGAGCTGAGCATCGATCCCGCCCTGGCGACCTGCACCGCCGACAAGGAGCTGGCGCTGGAGCTCATGGCGATCCTCGTCAGGCTCGCCCTGCGGGCCGAGGGGCAGGCCAGCCACCTGCGGCTCTCGGCCGCCCCGACCACCCTGGCGAGCGGCAGGCCGGGCATGCTCATCGGCGTGCTCGCCGGGCCAACCCCCTGGACCGCCGCCCAGCTGGCGCGCCTGGACCGCGCACCGGACGCCGCTGGCCATGCTGTCCACGATGATGCCGATCTGCTCACCGCCTTCCTGATCGCCCATCACCATGCAGGCTCCCTCTGCGCGCATACCGCCCCGCCGTCAGGACCGGGATTCAGCCTGGTGCTGCCGCTCGATCCGCTGGGCGAAGAGCCCCAGGCCGTGCCCCAGGACTGGATCGACGATATCATGACCTTCCAGCAGGAGCCGTGATGACGGTGGGGTGCCGCCGGCTGCAGCGCCGCCGGCGATCGCGTCCGACCGCCGAGGCGGGACCATGAAGACCGCCGATCATTGCCTGCTGTGGTGCGCGGCGGTCTCTTCCGCCTGGTTCTTCGTCAGCCTGACCAGGCTGTGGCCGCTCGCCGACTTCCCCTGCTTCATCGACAGCAGCAGCTGGAGGCAGGACGCCGGGGCGCTGTGCGAACGGCAGCGGATCTCCATCCTCGATGCCAGCGCTGCCCGCCAGCTGTGGGTCGACGAGCCGGCGATCGACTATGTCGAGCGCGCCTACGGCACTCCGCTGACCCAGGCGCTGATACGTGGCGGCCTGCCGGTGATCGCCCATCGGGTGGTATTCAAGGCCGCCGGCAGTCCCGACAACGTGGTGGTGATGATCGGCCGGGACGATCGCGTGCTGGGCTGGGACCGCAGCATCCAGGAGGATGCCCCGGGCGGGCATCTCGACGCCGATAGCGCGGAGGGGGTGGCGCGGCGCGCACTGGGCGAGACCAATGGCGCCCCCACGGACATCAGCCTGGTGGAGCGCTCGCAGAGCGAGCGCTCCAAGCGCCGGGACCACCGCCTGGTCTTCGAATGGCAGCAGCCTGAGGCCCATGGCCTGCGTGAGCGGCGGGAGATGGTCGTCGCCGGCGACCTGGTGATCAAATCGTGGGGCACGGTGGTGGTGCCGGCAGACGAGGAGCGTGCCACCAGGACGCGGCTGGCGCCTGTCGATGGCATCCAGGTGCTCGGCGAAGCCGGGCTGACCCTGGGCGGGCTGGCCGCGCTGTGGGTATTCCTCACCCGCCTGCCCCAGGGACGGGTGCGCCTGGGCCCCCCGGCCCGCTGTGCGCTGGTGCTCTGGCTGCTGCTGGTGGTGGTCAACCTGCTCCAGCAGGCACGGCTGTTCGAGCGCTGGGATCCGCTCTGGCCCCATTGGCTCGCCGACGGCTACCGGCTGCTGTCCTGGTCCCTCGACGATCTCACCGTGGTGCTGCCGCTGTTCGTCTTCCTCGCCGCTGCCGACACCCTGGATCGCGACCTCCCGGCTTCGCTCTCGCGCGGCGAGACGCTGTGGAAGCTCGGTCGCGGCGACCTGCGGGATGCCGGTGTCGTACGCGCCTCGCTGCGCGGCTTCGCGGTAGGCTGCCTGTGCGGGGGGGTGCTCGCCACCGGCGTGCTGCTGCTCGAGCTTTGCGGTGCGCGCGTCGGGCTACAGCCTCGGGGCTTCTTCTTCTATCCGCTCAATTCCGCCGCCCCGGCCCTCACCACCCTGTGCTTCTTCGCCCATATCGCGCTGTTCGAGGAGCTCGGCTACCGCTTCTTCGCCGGCACCTGGATCGAGCGGCTGAGCGGCCGCCGTTGGCTGGCGATCCTGATCCCGGCGCTGGTGTACGGTGCCATGCACTCGGTGTTCGGCTTCCTCCCGCCCTGCGAGCCGTTCTGGGCCCGGCCGCTTCTGCTGGCCCTGGTCGGCTGCGTGTGGGGCTGGGCCTTCTTCCGCTTCGATGCCCTGACGGTGGTGCTGTCGCACTTCACCGCCGACCTGTTCATCTTCAACTGGCCAGCGCTGGCCAGCGGCAGGCCGTTGCTGGTGGCCAGCGCCATCGGCACCATCCTGGTGCCGTTGATCCCCGGCATCATCGGCATGCTCTGGCCGCGCCGGGCGACTGCCATCAGCCCCCCGGCATGAGGCGGACGCCCCTGGCCTAGAACAGGCGCTGCTGGGTAGCCGAGGAGCGCTCGACCAGCTGGCTTGCGGTCAGCGCGAGCAGGCGCACGGGTGCCGACGGCGTGCCATGGCCGGCGAGCACCTCGAGGGCGAGGGCGTGGATGGCGGAGGCATCGGCGTATGCATCCCGCACCGTGCGGGAGCGCGTCACGGCGCGGAAATCGTGGTATTTCAGCGTCACCGCCAGGGCATGGGCGCTGAGCCGGTGCTGCCGCAGCCGCTCCGCCAGGCCATCGCCCAGCGCCGCCAGCTGGACATGGATGTCCGCCAGGCAACGCAGGTCGCTGGCGAAGGTCCTCTCGATGCCGACCGATCGTCGCGCCCGCTCGGCGATCACCGGGCGTTCATCGATCCCGCGCGCCAGGTCCCGCATCACCCAGGCGCGGCTGCCGAACAAACGGGCGAGGGCCGCCTCATCGAGGTCGAGCAGGTCCAAGGCCGTGCGCACGCCCAGCGCCTGGCATCGTCCCGCCGTCACCGCCCCGATGCCGGGCAGGGCCGCGATCGGCAGCCCGGCGACGAACTCCGCCACCGCCTCCGGCGGCACCACCACCAGGCCANNAGGCCGCCTTGGCGATGAATTTGCTCGGCCCGGCACCGGCGGTCGCGGTCAAGCCCGTCTCAGCGCGGATGCGCGCGCGGATCTCCTCTGCCAGGACCGCAGCCGCTGGCGCTGCCGGGCAGCTCGCGCTGACGTCGAGGTACGCTTCGTCCAGCGACAGCGGCTCCACCAAGGCGGTGTAGTCGAGGAAGATCCTGCGGATCTGGTCCGAGGCGGCGACGTAGCGGGGGAAGTCCGGGACCTTGAAGGTCGCCTCCGGGCAGAGGCGGGCCGCCTGGTAGCACGGCATGGCCGAACGCACGCCACGTGCGCGGGCGCTGTAGCTCGCCGCGCACACCACCCCCCGGCTGGACGGAGGCCCGCCGACAATGAGCGGCCGTCCCGCCAACTCCGGATGGTCGCGCAGCTCGACCGAGGCGTAGAAGGCATCCAGGTCGACATGGAGGATCATGCGCGCCGCTGCTGCAACGGGCCGGATCACGCTCTCAAGGAGGCCGCCGCCAGGCACCATGCCGGCAGCATCCCCAGGGTGCTGTATAGGTCAATAAGAACCTACGTTGGGGCCGCTCAGGTGGCGGCGTCAGCCGCCGGAGCCTCGCCCTCCTGCTCCGGGGCGCCGGCTATGCGCGCCAGGCGCTCGCGAAAAGGGGCGGCGATCTTGCCTGCGAACTCGATGATCTTGCCGTGCTTGATCTCCGAGACACGTTCAGCCAGGACGGCCGCCATCTCGTCGCGTGTCATCGTGCCGAGTGCCTTACCATGGTCGAGAGAATGGAGCAGGAGCTTGGCGGCGGCTTGCTTAGGGGTCATGGCGGGTTCCCGGGGTGATGCGCAGAGCGTATCCTGCTGGGGCAAAAGCCAACTGCGGGGCGTGGTCATGGGCTTGACAGCTGCACGAATGCCAGTTGGCAGCGGGATAAACCCGGCAATATTCCCCCGTATGCCCTCGACCCCCATGGTACGGATGGCTCGGACGCGCCGTGGCTGGGACCAGCTGCTGGCGGTGCCGGGATGAGGCCCGACGTCCGCCTGGTCGATGCGCCAGCCCAGCAGCACGTCGCTCCAGCGCACGACCCCGATGACGATGCTCCCACCCTGCGCATCCTGCCGCTCGCCGCGGACGACAGCGTCGCGTCAACCGGGCGGGAGCCGTCCATCGCCCCCGGCCTGCCGCCGGGCTCCTCGCGCTCGCTCTACCGCCTGTGCGGCATCGATCACGAGGATGACCTGATCACCCTGCTGTATGGCTGGACGCGATCCTATGGCGGCCTGCATCCGCGCTTCGCCTTCAAGAGCCGCCTCGGCGAGGGCTCCCAGGGCTACATCTTCGGCCTCTACGATCGCGATTGCCGCCGCGAGGTCGCGTTCAAGACCCTGAACTCGTCCGAATGCGATCCTGGCGATATCGCGCGCTTCATCAATGAGGCGCAGATCACCGCCCAGCTCGAGCACCCGGGCATCGTCCCGGTCCACGATTTCGGCGTCATGCCCAGCGGCGCGGTGTTCTACACCATGAAGCGCGTCCAGGGGCAATCCCTGGCGGAGTACTTCAGCACCCGCTTCGGGCACGAGGAGCACCGCTTCCATCTGCTCGAGATCGTGCTGCGCGTGTGCGAGACGGTCGCCTTCGCGCATAGCCGCGGGGTGATCCATCGCGACCTCAAGCCACGCAACATCATGGTCGGCGATTATGGCGAGGTCCTGGTCATCGACTGGGGCCTGGCCAAGGTGCTGCCGGGCGCCAACCGCGAGCAGGCGGTCACCATCACCCAGGATCACGGCGCCAACCGGGGCGACGACCATGGCACCCGCAGCGGACAGGCCATCGGCACCCCGGCCTACATGAGCCCCGAACAGGCGCGCGGCGAGGTGGTCGATCCACGCTGCGACATCTACTCCCTCGGGGTCATCCTCTACGAAGTCCTCGCCGGTAGCTCCCCCTACCAGCGCGGCGATGTCAAACGCACGCTCGAGCAGGTCTCCAGCAACGTGTGGCTGCGGCTCGACCATCATGTGCGCGGGCGGGAGCTGCCGCGCAGCCTGATCGCCATCGTGCACAAGGCGATGGCGCATTTCCCGCATCAGCGCTACCAGAGCGTGGACCTGCTGATCGCCGACCTCCAGCAGTTCATCGCCGGCCAGGCCGTCAGCGCCTACCGCGAGACCATCCTCGAGCGCATCGTGCGCCTGCTCCATGCCCAACGCCGCGTCCTCTGGGTGCTCGTGCTCGCTGCGATCATGGCCTGTGGATTCATTGCGGCGCGGGACCTCTACCATACCCACCTGGCCGTCCTCAGCGGCCACACGCTCCCATCCGGCGCCGACTATGGCGCGGCTGGGGATGCCGCCAGCCTGGGAGCCCCTGAGCGTCCCATGCCGGCCGGCGAGCCGCGCCTGGTGGCCGATCTCGCCCTGCGCAACGACGATGCCGCGAGCATCCACATCGCCCAGCTGCGCTACCAGGAGGAGCTCCAGCTCCATCCGGGCGACCCGCTGCTGCGCGACATGGCGCGTACGGCCGGCACGTTGTGGTCGATCCTGTCCGAGGGCCAGGCCCGCAGCGCCGGCACTGCCGCGAAGGATGGTGCGCTGGCAGGCGAGCAGGCGCTGATCCGCAACTATCGCAGCCGGCAGCTCGAGGAGGCACTCGAGCGCGCGCAGATCGCGCTGGGCCATGGCGCCCCGGAGGAGGCGCGCCTGCAGCTCGACGAGGCGGCGCTCTGGCAGCCCGGTGACGTGCGGCTGGAGGAGATGATGCAGCGCACCCAGGAAGCCCTGCGCCCGCCCTCAAGCCGCTGAGTCGCTCCACCGCGCTCAAGGCAGAGGACGGGGGTCACGCCGGCGGTATGGCGAGCGGAAGGTCGAAGACGACCTCCGTCCAGCGGTTGTATTCGCTGCGCATCTGGATGTGGCCGCCATGGTGCATGACGATGGTGCGGCAGATGGTCAGCCCCAGCCCCATGCCATCGACCGCCTCCTTGGTGGTGAAGAAGGGATCGAAGATGCGCGGGAGATTCATCGGCGGGATGCCGATGCCGTTGTCGTGGATGGTCACCTGCAAGCGCCGCTCGCGGCGGCGGGATGACACGGTGATCTGCGCCTGGCGCCCATCGACCACCCGCATGGTCGCCTCGACGGCATTGGCCAGCAGATGGCCGATGATGGTCACCACCTCGGCCTTGACCGCCAGCACCTCCGCGTGCGCCTGGCAAGCGACGGAGATGCGGCTGGAAAACGGCGCGATCGTCGGCTGCAGCAGGCTGCGCTCGATCGCCTCCTCGATGGCGAAGGCCTCGCGGTCATGGTCCCGGATCGGGTCGGCGAAGCTGCGCAGTTCGGCGACGATGCCCTTGATGCGGCTGATGCCCTGGGTCACCCCGTCGATCGCCTGGAGCATGTCGCTGTCGGTGTCCGGCACGCCGGACTTGGCGGCGCTCAGCGAGCGGGTGGCGAGATCGAGCGGGGAGGCCAGGCGGGACAGGTAGCTGCGCACCTGGTCGATGATGATGAGGCGCTGCAGCACCTCGGTCTTCTCCCGCATCAGCAATTCGCGATCGCATTGCAGCCGGTGCAGATCCAGCGCCCGCATCAGCGTACCGCGCAGGTCGCGGATGTCCCAGGGCTTGGTCACGTAGCGGAATATCGCGCCGTCGTTGACCGCCTCGATGGCGCTGTCGAGGTCGCTGAAGGCGGTGGTGAGGATGCGCACCGCGTGCGGGCGGGCCAGGCGAACCCAGCTGAGCAGATCGACGCCCTTGGCGCTGGGCATGCGCTGGTCGGAGATCACCACCGCGATCTGCCCGGTCTCGCGCTCGATGAGCGCGCGCGCCTCCTCGACGCTCTCCGCGGTGCGCACCGCGAAGTCGTCCTTGAAGGCCTTCTCGAAGTATTTCAGCGCCTGGGGCTCATCGTCGACATAGAGGACGATGAGCTGGTGCTGGTCGGCTTTCTTCGGCATCACCGGTCTTTCGCAAGGTCTGGCCCCCGGACGGGAGCGCTGCCATGCTGGGGGGTTCGGCCGATGAGGCAATTAGAGCTTGGGCCTGATGCCGGGTCGATCACCTCAGCCAGGTGAGGACCTGGGCCTCGATCAGCGACTCCTGCTCGATGTCGGTGCGCCCGAGGTTGCCGGACACCACCCGGACCAGGAGCGCATCGCCGCCATCACGGCGCACCTGCTCCTTGAGCGAGGGCACGTCCTTGCCGGCACTGCGCGACGCCGGATAGCGGTAGGTGGCGATCACCTGGTAGCGCTTGGTCGGGGGGATGTCGACATAGACCTCGACATCGTACGGCATGGCGTCGGTCCGCACATGCGTGCTTAGAGATGCGGGCGCGGACGGCGGCCCGGCCTGGGCTCGATCGGCATCCCCGCACCCTGCGAGCAGGGCACCCACGACCACCGCCACCATGGTGGAAGCCGATTGCACCCGGTTCCCGTGCCAAAGCCGCCTGTGCGCCATCGCCGTCTCCTCTGCGGCCGAGGGTAGAGCCGGCCCCGCAGCTTGTCACTAGGTGAAGCCCAGCGCCTGCCGGCCCTGGCTCACCAGGCTGCCGGCCATGCGCAGGCCGATGCTGAGCGCCGAAACACTGTCCTTTGACGCACCGCAGGTATCATCAGCCCCATGCCCACCCGCAGCACCCTGACGGCAACCAGCCACCAGCCAGGCCCATTCCAGGGCTCGCTTGGGGGTGTCGCCCTGACGCGCATCGAGGCCATCGGCAGACCGTCAGCCCGACATCGTTTTGGCCCACTGGGAGTCCCGCTTGGGGGGCATCGCCAACTGGGTGTCCGCCCGCCCAGGATGGGCGTCATCCCTGTGTCCAAGACCTCGAAGTTATTTGTAACTTCATTTAATATAAATAGTTGCGAAGTATCCTCCTTATGCTGCGTGGTGCAGCAGTTGACGTAGCCACTCCTTCCCGGTCAGGTAATCGACGTGAACACTGATCTTCAACAACAGCCCGTTGCCGCTGAGCCGCCGACCTCCAGCCGTCCGGCCAAGCGGAGTCGTGCCTACAACGAGATGCGTGGTCCCACCGGTGTCAGCCCGGCCTACCGGCCGCTGGCGGAATTCCTGCGCAGCGCCGATGCCAGCTCGCTCGAGCACAAGCGCACCGAGGCCGATGCCTTGTTCCGGCGCCGCGGCATCACCTTCAACGTCTATGGAGACGAGAGCGGCGAGGAGCGGCTCATCCCGTTCGATGTCATCCCGCGCATCCTCACGGCCCAGGAGTGGTCGGTGGTCTCGGCCGGCTGCTGCCAGCGGGTCAGGGCACTCAACCGCTTCCTCGACGACATCTACCATGATCAGGAGATCCTCAAGGCCGGGGTCATCCCGCGTGACGAGATCGTCAACAATGTGCTCTTCCGCAAGGAGATGGTCGGCCTCGACCTGCCCAACAAGGTCCATGCCCACATCGCCGGCATCGATGTGGTCCGCGTCTCCGGCGACCAGTGGTACGTCCTCGAGGACAACCTGCGCACCCCCTCGGGGGTCTCCTACATGATCGAAAACCGCGTGGCCATGCGTCGGCTGTTCCCCGACTTCTTCCGCCGCCAGCGTGTCGCCACCATCGACCATTATCCCGAGATCCTGCTGTCCAATCTGCGCGCCTGCGCTCCAGCTGGCATCGAGTATCCCACGGTGGTGGTGCTGACGCCCGGACCAGCCAACAGCGCCTTCTTCGAGCATGCCTTCCTCGCCCAGCGCATGGGCGTGTCGCTGGTCGAAGGGCAGGACCTGTTCGTCGATGACGGCCATGTCTGGATGCGCGATCTGCGCGGCCGCCGCCAGGTCGACGTCATCTACCGGCGCGTCGATGACGAGTTCCTCGATCCCACCGTGTTCCGCCCGGACAGCCTGCTGGGCGTCGCCGGCCTGATGGAGGTCTATCGCGCGGGCAAGGTCAACCTGGCGAATGCCGTCGGCAATGGGGTCGCGGATGACAAGGCGACCTATCTCTATGTTCCGCAGATGATCGAATTCTACCTCGGCGAGAAGCCCATCCTCAGCAACGTGCCGACGTGGCGGCTGGGCCGTCCGGACGAGCTCGCCTATGTCCTCGAGCACCTCGCCGACCTGGTGGTCAAGGAGGTCCACGGCTCGGGCGGCTACGGCATGCTGGTCGGGCCGGCCAGCACGCTGGCGGAGCGGGAGGCCTACAGGGAGCGCATCCTCTCGGACCCCTCCGATTTCATCGCCCAGCCGACCTTGGCGCTCTCCACCTGTCCGACCTTCTCGGCCCAGGATATCGCACCGCGCCACGTCGATCTCAGACCCTATGTCCTCACCGGCCCCGCCTGTACGCTGGTCCCTGGTGCACTCACCAGAGTAGCCCTCAAGGAGGGCTCGCTGGTGGTGAATTCCTCCCAGGGCGGAGGCACGAAGGATACCTGGGTGCTCGACGACCAGTGACTGCTCCCAGCCGGTGCTGGAATCGAGCAAGCACGCCATCCCGCCTCCCTTGACCTGGTTGCGCCACGCCGACCGTGCGTGGCCTGGATATTGCATGGACCATGCCATGACCTCTGATGAAGCGCCCGACACCACTGCGCCGCCCGCCCCATCGCCCGGGATCTGGAGGGCGCCATGCTCAGCCGCCTAGCCGTCCACTGCTTCTGGCTGTCCCGTTATCTCGAGCGTGCCGAGAACACCGCTCGGCTGCTGGCGGCAGCCAATGCGCAGGCGTTGGCACCGGAGGCCTCCAGCAACAGCCAGCGCCCCTGGCGGGTGGTGGTCGCGGTGGCCACCGACCCGCATCGCTTCGGCTCGGAATTCGGGCCTGCGACCGCCGAATCCATCGCCGCCCACCTGCTGGTCGATCGCGACAACCCCTCGAGCGTGGTGTCGTGCCTGCGTGCGGTGCGCGAGAATGCGCGCAGCGTGCGCCATCTGCTCAATGTCGAATCCTGGGAGGCGGTCAACTCCACCTGGCTCGAGGCGCGGGAGTTCGCCGGGGCCGTCCTGGAGCAGCGCGGCCTCGACCATTGGCTCGGCTGGACCCGCCAGCGGTGCCAGTGGATCAAGGGGGCGCTCGACGATCAGCTGCGCGATGAGCTCTACGCGGTGCTGATGCTGGGCCAGGCGCTCGAGCGCGCGGATTTCATCTCCCGCATGCTGGTCGCCGCCCTGCCCGCCCTGCTCAGCGAACCCAACCCCGAGCCCGGGACCTTCGCCCACCGCGACTGGGAGGCCCTGCTCGCCGCCGCCGGGATGGTCGATGCCTATTACCGCACCACCAGCCAGCCGCTGCGGCCGGACCTGGCGATGGACCTGCTCATCCGAGGCACCACCTCGACGCGCAGCCTGCTGAGCAACGTCGAGCGCCTGGCCTCCTCGCTCGCCGCGCTCGTTGCCTCCGTCGGCAACGATACCGCGAGCGCGATCGCGGCCCTGGCCGAGGAGCTGAAGACCTGCACCACCAGCGATCTGCCATCGGCGGCCGGACGTGCATTGACCAGGATCAATGCCATCGGCGCCGCCCTCCAACGAGAACATTTCATGCCGAGCGATCGATGACCATCCGCGTAGCCCTCAACCACACCTCGATCTATCGCTACAGCGAGTACGTCCAGCTCTCGCCGCACGTGATCCGGCTGCGCCCGGCTGCGCACTGCCGCACGCCCATCCTCAGCTATTCGCTGCGCTGCCTGCCCGAGAAGCACTACGTCAACTGGCAGCAGGACCCGCAAGGGAACTTCCAGGCCCGCGTGGTGATGAACGAGCCGACCCGGGAACTGCGGGTGAGCGTCGATCTGGTCGCCGAGATGACGGTCATCAACCCCTTCGACTTCTTCGTCGAACCCGAGGCTGAGCACTGGCCATTCGCCTATTCCCCCGAGCTGAAGCGCGACCTCAAGCCCTACCTCGAGACCTGCGCGGCCGGACCGCGCTTCGCCGCCTACATGGCCGGCATCGATCGCAAGCCCACCGGCACCACCGTCGACTACCTGGTCGAGCTGAACCGCAAGATCGCCCAACTGGTCGGGTACCTCATCCGCCTCGAACCGGGCGTCCAGACGCCCGAGGAGACCCTGACCAAGGGCAGCGGCTCGTGCCGCGATTCGGCCTGGCTGCTGGTCCAGGTGCTGCGCCAGCTCGGCCTCGCCGCCCGCTTCACCTCGGGCTACCTCATCCAGCTCTCGGCCGACCTCAAATCCCTCGACGGCCCGTCGGGACCCGAGAAGGACTTCACCGATCTGCATGCCTGGACCGAGGTCTACATCCCCGGCGCCGGCTGGATCGGCCTCGATCCGACCTCCGGGCTGATGGCCGGGGAGGGCCATATACCCCTCGCCTGCACGCCCGACTTCCAGGCGGCAGCCCCGATCAGCGGCGCGTTCAGCGCCGCCGATGGCGTCACCTGCGACTTCTCCGTCGAGATGCAGCTCACGCGCATCCATGAGGACCCGCGCACCACCAAGCCCTATCTCGAGAGCCAATGGGAGGCGATCCTCGCCATGGGCGATCATGTCGATGAGGACCTGCGCGCCGGCGATGTGCGGCTGACCATGGGCGGTGAACCGACCTTCGTCTCGATCGATGACATGGATGGGGCCGAGTGGACGGTCGACGCCCTGGGCACGCACAAGCGCCTGCTCGCCGGCAACCTGGTGCGACGGCTGCGGCGGGTGTTCGCACCCGGTGCGCTCTACCACGCCGGACAGGGCAAATGGTACCCCGGCGAACCGCTGCCGCGCTGGGCGCTGGGGCTGTTCTGGCGCCGCGACGGCATCCCGGTCTGGCGCGACCCGGAGCTGTTCGCCGACGAGGCCACCCCCCCCGGCCACGAGGCGCAGCAGGCCAAGCGCTTCGCTCACGAGCTCGGCGAGCGGCTCGGCATCGATTCGCGCTTCACCATGCCGGCCTATGAGGATGCCTGGTACTACCTGTGGAAGGAGCGCAAGCTCCCGATCAATGTCGACCCGCTCGACAGCAAGCTCGATAATGCCCAGGAGCGTGCCCGCCTGGCCCGCCTCTTCGAGACCGGACTCAACCGCGTGGCGGGCTATGTCATGCCCCTGGCACCGCTGCGGCGGACCAAGGAGAGCGGCGCCACCTGGCAGAGCGGGCCGTGGTTCCTGCGCCAGGAGCATCTCTTCCTGATGCCCGGCGATTCGCCGATCGGCTACCGCCTGCCCCTCGATTCGCTCCCCTGGGCGACCCCGGGCGATCTGGTGGGCGAGCAGGAGCGCGATCCGCTCGAGCCGCGCGGTGCGCTGCCGCCCACGCCCTACCAGTCCACTGCACGCTTCGCCCGGCGCGGGGCGCGCATGCAGAGCCCGGGTGCCTCCGGCGAGCCGTCGGGCGCGGCCGCCAAGGCCCCGGCGCCGGGCCGCAGCGCCGGCGGGCTGACCCGCACCGCCCTGTGCATCGAGCCGCGCAACGGCATCCTGCACATCTTCCTGCCGCCGGTGCCCCTGCTCGAGGATTGGCTCGACCTGGTCGCCACCATCGAGGACACCGCCCAGGCGCTGTCGATGGGCATCCTCCTGGAGGGCTATACCCCGCCGCGCGATCACCGCCTCAACCACCTGGCCGTCACTCCCGATCCGGGGGTCATCGAGGTCAACATCCACCCGGCGCACAGCTGGCGCGACCTGGTCAGCCACACCACGACCCTCTACGAAGAGGCCCGGCAATGCCGGCTCGGCACCGAGAAATTCATGCTCGATGGCCGGCACACCGGGACCGGGGGCGGCAACCACATGACGCTGGGTGGCATCACCCCTGCCGACAGCCCGTTCCTCCGCCGTCCGGACCTGCTGCGCAGCATGCTCGCCTACTGGCACAACCACCCCTCGCTGTCCTACCTCTTCTCCGGGCTCTTCATCGGCCCGACCAGCCAGGCGCCACGGCCCGACGAGGCGCGCACCGAGACCACCTATGAGCTCGAGCTGGCGCTCAGCCAGCTCCCTGATCGCAGCACCAGCCCGCCCTGGCTGGTCGATCGCGTGCTGCGCCATCTCCTCATCGACCTCACCGGCAACACCCATCGGGCGCAATTCTCGATCGATAAGCTCTACTCGCCCGATTCGGCGAGCGGCAGGCTCGGCCTCCTGGAACTGCGCTCGATGGAGATGCCGCCGCATGCGCGCATGAGCTGCGCGCAGCAGCTGCTGGTGCGCGCGCTGATCGCGCGCTTCTGGAACGAGCCCTACCACGCACCGCTCGCCAACTGGGGGACGCAGCTGCATGACCGCTTCATGCTGCCCTTCTTCATCGAGCAGGATTTCCAGGATGTGACCGATGAGCTCGGCGGGAAGGGCTACCAGTTCGAGCCCAGCTGGTTCGCCCCCCACCGCGAATTCCGCTTCCCGCGCATCGGCGAGATCGCCCACCGCGGCATCCGCCTCGATCTGCGCCATGCCCTCGAACCCTGGCATGTCCTGGGCGAGGAGGCCTCCGGCGGCGGCATGGCCCGCTATGTCGACTCGTCCCTGGAGCGCGTACAGGTCACCGTCCTGGGTGCGACCGGCGACCGCCACGTGGTTGCGGTCAATGGCGTGGCATTGCCCCTGCAGCCGACCGGACGAGCCAGCGAATTCGTCGCCGGCGTGCGCTACCGGGCGTGGCAGCCGCCCTCCTGCCTGCACCCCACCATCGGCGTCCATGCGCCCCTGGTGTTCGACCTCGTCGATACCTGGAACGGCCGCTCGGTCGCCGGGTGCACCTACCACGTCTCGAACCCATCGGGGCGCAACAGTCCGTCCTTCCCGATCAATGCCAACGAGGCCGAGGCCCGGCGCGGGGCGCTGTTCTCGCCGCATGGCCATACGCCTGGGCCGCTGAGCCTCAAGGTGCCGGCACGCGATCTCGATTATCCCTTCACTCTGGATCTGCGGAAGTTCGGATGATGTCAGTGATGGCCAGACCCGAACTCAGCGCATCCCCGCCGCCACCGACGACCCTCATTGCCGCTTATCAAGCGCCAGGCATGGGGGGATGGGATGAGCTCGTCGATGCCGATGGCGCGCTGCGCAGCCATTGGGGCACGCTGGCCACCCAGCTCGACCGCCTGGGGGGTGCCAACGAGCTCGCCCGGCGTGGCGATCATGCCCAACGCCTGATCCGCGAGAATGGCGTCACCTACAACGTCTATGGCGATCCCCGCGGCCTCGACCGCCCCTGGCAGCTCGACATCCTGCCCCAGGTCATCGCCGGAGCGGAGTGGGACAAGGTCGCTGCCGGGTTGGCCCAGCGCGCCCATCTCCTCGATCTCATCCTCGCCGACTGCTACGGCCCCCAGCGGCTGCTGCACGATGGCATGCTGCCGCCGGCGGCGGTATTCGCGCATCCGGGCTTCCTGCGCCCCTGCCATGAACTGCAGGTCCCGGGGGGCCGGCGGCTGCACTTCTATGCCGCCGATCTGGTGCGCGGCGGCGATGGGCAGTGGCGGGTGCTGGCCGACCGGGCGCAGGCGCCCTCGGGCGCGGGATACGCCCTCGAGAACCGCATCGTGCTATCGCGCGCCCTGCCTGAGGTCTACCGCGAATGCCAGGTCCGCCGCCTGGCCTCCTTCTTCGCCGCAACGCGCGACACGCTGATCCGCCTCGCGCCCCGGCACCGCGACAATCCGCGCATCGTCCTGCTGACCCCCGGCCCCTACAACGAGAGCTATTTCGAGCATGCCTACCTGGCGCGCTACCTCGGCTACACCCTGGTCGAAGGCGGGGATCTGACCGTACGCGACGACAGCGTCTTCCTCAAGACCCTCGGCGGCCTGCATCCCGTCGATGTGATCCTGCGCCGGCTCGACGACGACTTCAGCGATCCGCTCGAGCTGCGCAATGAATCGACCCTCGGGGTCGCAGGCCTGGTCCAGGCCGCGCGCAGCGGGAATGTCGCCATCGTCAATGCCCTCGGCAGCGGCCTGGCGCAGAATTCCGCCCTCATGCCGCTCCTGCCCAGGCTTTGCCGCCACATCCTCAGCGAGGAGCTGCTGCTGCCCTCGGTCGAGAGCATGTGGTGCGGGGATGCCGAAGGCATGAGCCGCACCCTCGGCCACCTCGATTCCCTGGTGATCAAGCCGGCCTTCGGCCCGGGCCGGGGCGAGCCGCGCTTCGGCAACCAGCTGTCCGAGGCCGAGCTCGCGGAGCTCGCGACGCGCATCCGCGCCCGGCCCTTCGCCTATCTCGCGCAGGAGCAGATCCGCTTCTCGACCACTCCGGTGTGGAGCGGCGGCGCGCTCCAGCCACGCTCGATGGCGCTGCGCGCCTTCGCGGTCGCCACCTCCGATGCCTATGCGGTGATGCCGGGAGGCCTGACCAGGATCTCCGCCGATCCGGCGCTGCCGATGGTGTCGATGCAGCGTGGGGGCGGGAGCAAGGACACCTGGGTGCTGGCGGATGGCCCGGTCGAGCACATCAGCCTGCTGCGCCCGGTGGGCGCGGCGGTCGAACTGCGGCGCGGCAGCATCGACCTGCCCAGCCGCGTGGCGGACAATCTCTTCTGGCTCGGCCGCTATGCCGAGCGCGCCGAGGACTGCGCCCGCCTGCTGCGGGCCGCGGTGCTGCGCCTGGCCGATGATCCCGGATCGTTCGCCGGCCGCGAACTCGCCGGGCTGACCGCCACCCTGCGCCGCGTCGGCCTGCTGGCCGCCGACGAGCCATCCCCGGCCAATCCCAGCGAGATCGAGGAGCAGCTGCTCACCCTCCTGCATGACGAAGAGCTGGATTGCGGCATGCCGGCCAACCTGCATCGCCTCCACCACGCCGCCTTCGCGGTGCGCGATCGGCTCTCCAATGACACCTGGCGGGTGGTCAACCGCCTCGACCGGGAGCTCGAATCCCGTCCGCCGATGGCGACCCGGCTGGGCGATGCGCTGTCGCTGCTCAACCGCCTGATCGCCAATCTCGCCGCCCTTGCGGGCATGGGCATGGAGAATACCACCCGCGGTCCGGGATGGCGCTTCCTCGACCTCGGCCGGCGTCTTGAGCGGGCGATGTTCACCGCCGATCTGCTGCGCGCGCTGCTCGCGGTCGAGGATTCCGATTCGGGGCTCGATCTGCTGCTCGACATCGCCGACAGCGGGCTGACCTACCGCTCGCGCTACCTGACCAATCTGCAGCCGGCCGCGGTCCTCGATCTGCTGCTCACCGATGTCACCAACCCCCGTTCGCTGGCCTTCCAGCTGCAGAGCATCTTCGACCATGTCGCCCACCTGCCGCGCGAGCTCGACCGCGCCCTGCCATCGCCCGAGGAGCGCCTCGCGCTGGCGATCGACACCAGCCTGCGCCTCGCCGATCCGCTGGAGCTGGCCGGCACCGACCATGGCAACCGCCTGGCGGAATTCCTCGATCGCCTGAGCGAGGATCTGGTGCTGCTCTCGGACGGCATCACCCGCACCTACCTCAGCCACCTGGTCAGCTCGCGCGCCAGCGACAACGGCCGCATCCGTGAGACCCCCGACAGCGCCTCGGCCAAGGCGGACTGATGCGCTACCGCGTCCGCCACACCACCACCTACAGCTACCGCGAATCGGTTGCCGTCTCGCACAACCTGGTGCATCTGGTCCCGCTCGACTCGTCGCGGCAGCGCTGCCTGCGCCATGAGCTGACCGTCAGTCCCTCGCCGGCGACTGCGCATGAGCGGCGCGACTACTACGGCAATCGCACCGGCACCTTCACCGTGCAGCAGCCGCACCGCGAGCTGGTGGTGCGCGCGGTCAGCGAGGTGGACACCCATTCCCTGGCACCGCCCGCCCTGGCCAGCAGCCCGCCCTGGGAGCACATCCGCGAGCTGCTCGGCGGCGGCGCCTGCAGCCGCTCGGGAGCGCGCTGCGCCGGCGAATTCGCCTTCGATTCGCCGCTGATCCAGAACAACTCCGAGCTGGCCGCCTACGCCCGAGAATCGTTCCCCGCCGGCCGCCCCATCCTCGAGGCGGCGGACGAGCTCAACCACCGCATCTACAGCGATTTCACCTACGACTCCGCGGCCACCTCGGTGCACACGCCGGTGTCGGTGGTGTTCGGCCACCGGCGCGGGGTGTGCCAGGACTTCGCCCACCTCGCGATCGCCTGCCTGCGCTCGCTCGGGCTGGCGGCGCGCTATGTCAGCGGCTACCTCGAGACCATGCCGCCCGCGGGCCAGGAGCGACTGGTCGGTGCCGACGCCTCGCATGCCTGGTTCTCGCTCTATGCCCCCAATCCGGACCTGCCGCGCGACCCGTGGTCCGATTTCGATCCCACCAACGACTGCCTGACCGGCGACCGGCACATCTCGGTCGCCATCGGCAGGGACTTCGGCGACGTCAGCCCGCTCAAGGGCATGATCCTGGGCGGCGGCCCGCATGAGATCCTGGTCTCGGTCGACGTGGTGCCGATCGCGGTCTCCGCCGGGCATCGCCAGCAGCAGAGCCAGTGACCATTCAGGGCTGATGCCGTCCAGGCAGCGGCCGATCGGCGCATGGCATGGTGGGACCTCTCGCCGTTGGACCCGGCACCGGGGATGGCGCATACTCTCGTCATGCACAAGGCATGCGTGCGTGCGCGTGCACTTCGCCTCAACTGGCGGTGGCGAGACCGATCATGGTCCCGCGGATCTGGCCATCGGGGTGATGGCCAGGGCGCGCCGGCCCTCGCGTTCGAGGTAGGTCACGGTCAGGGAATCGCCGACCGAGAGGGTGGCGATGCGGGCCAGCATGGCCTGCGGATGGCCTCCGGCGAAGTACGCGCGGTATTCGCTGGATGCCCCGGTGGCCGCGTCGATGAGGGTGAAGGAGCGGCGCTTCGCATCCACTTGGGTGACGACCCCCGACGCGGTCAGGTGCGGGCCATCGCCATCATCGGAGGCCGGGACGGTGGCTGCGGGACCGCCAGCGGAGGACGATGTTCCCGCGGGATCCGCCTGCGGTGCTCCCCCGGGGGCGATGCGCGCGGATGCCCCGGCGGCGATGCTGAGCTGGCCGGAGGCATTCGAGAACCGCACCTGGCCCCGATCGACCCGCACCCTGGTTCCCAGCGCATCGCGGTGCACCGTGAATTCTGTGCCGATGTCGGTCGCCAGCCCTTCAGGGGTGGCGATGGTGAAGGCCAGGCCCGGGATGGGCGAGGTGAGCGCATGGATATCGCCCTGGGCGAGGGTGATGGTGGCCTGCGATGGGCCGCCCACGGTCGCTTCGCTCTGCTCCGCGAGGCGGATGGCTACGCGATCCCGCCAGGAGAAGGACAGCTGGGATGCCGCATCAACCGATAGGCGATCGCCCGCGTGCAGCGCATCCCCCGCACGCACGTCCACCTCGATCCCCGCACGCAGGCAGTGCACCGTGCCGCTCACGGCGGTGATGGCCGGGCCGGCAGGGCCGGCCGGCTGGCGATGCCACAGCATGCCTATGAGGACCAGGGCGGCAGCCGATCCCAGCAGCACCAGGGGCCATCGCCAGCTGCGGCGCTGCAGCGCAGCCGCCGGGGCCCGGGGCAGATCGATGAACAGCGCCTGGAGATGCGCGAGGCGGACGAATTCACGGCGCGCCTGGTGGTCGCCGGCCAAGCGGGCCTCAAGCGCCGTCACCTCCCCTGGGGTCGCGGCGCCTTCGAGGTAGCGGACCATCAGCTCATCGTCGGCGCTGTCCATCACCCCTCCCCCAGGCGGTGCTGGATGCACTGGGCGAGACGCCTGTAGATGCGGCTCAGGCCGACATAGACGGTATTCACCGGACGGCCGATGCGGGCGGAGATGCCGAGCCCATCGAGATTACCCTCGAAGCGCAGGTCGATGAGCCGCTTGGCGGATGCCGGGAGCGCCTCGCAGCAGGCGCGCAGGGCGGCGATCCGTTCGCCATGCTCACGACCATCGCCTTCCTCCCGCCATGCATCCTCGAGCTGGTCCAGCACCTCGACCGAGATCGCGGCACCTCGCCCGCGGCGCCGCCATTCGGCGAGGGCGAGATTGCGGGCGGTCACGCGAATCCAGCGTCGGGCATGATCGGCATCGGCGAACTCCTGGTCCATCGCGAACATCAGCGCCTCCTGGAGGATGTCCTCCGAAGCGTGGAGATCCCGCAGCATGACGTTGATGTAGGCCAGCAGGATGCCGCGCTCGGCCAGGAGTGCCTGCATCGGCGGCTTGACCGCTGCGGCATGGGCATCAGATCCTGGCACGGGTGCTCCCGGGATGATTACGCCTGGCGCGACGATCCGTCGCGGCCTGCCCACTCATGATGCCACCAGCCCGTTGCGTGCGCCACCCAGGGCCGGGACAGCGGCGGCAGGGCGGCCGAGGGCCCCTTGATGGAGCGCCCCGCCCTGGCCCCGCCTGGAAGCGCGCGGTCCGCTACTTGGCGACATCGGTGATGGAGATGGCCCGACGCCCTTCCTTGACCGTGTAGACCACCGTCACGTGCTCGCCGATGGTCAGCTTGGGGATCGCAACGGCAAGCTTACCGGGATCCCCGCCGAAATAGTAGGGACGGTACGAATCGGTCGCCCCGCTTCCGTCTTCGACCAGGGTGAAGGATTTCTTCTCGCCATTGACGCTGCCCACGGTCCCGGTCGCTGAGACCTGCACCCCATCGCCATCCGCGCCAGCGAGCGAGAGTCCGCACAGGAGGGTGATCAGGGTCGCGGCGATAGAGCGCGTGGTCATGGCGTCGTCCTTGGTGGTGGGTTCATCAGGATATGTCGCCGATGCTGCGGACTGTACAGGGAATCCTCTGGGCGGGCCGGCCTCGTATCCTCGACCAGTGCCGTCCGGCCAGGCCGAGGGCTGCTTGCGCCGCACCACGCTCTGAGCCCGCAAAAAAAAGCACCGCCCGGTCATGACGA
>PLEW01000155.1 GCA_003136555.1 Planctomycetota bacterium
CGGGCCATGGATTCATCCTCCATGAATGCATACCCGCCAGAATCGATTTTATTGACAAGCATTTATGTGTCAGTACACTAGGAGGGAGATGGTGATTGCCTCCTGGGCTTCGAGGGAGAAGAGGGGTACGGCGGCGATTATGCTCAAATACCGATTCAGGAAGTGGGTCTCGTATTGCACCATCTCTGTCGCCGCTTTCTGCCGCCGGTCGATCTGCAGGACCGACGGATCGTCGACCAGGGCCTTCATTGCCGCCGCAAAGGCGGCGGCGTCGATGCCGGTGGCTGCGAGGTGGGTGCCGAGCGCTGTCGCCTGATCCGGAGCGTGGGCAGCGAGCTGATCCAGGCCGGACAGGAAGGTGAGCAGGGCCCGCCCCGAGATCCGTCGCTGGCGCAGCATCATGTCCTCCAGTGACATGCTGCCGGCAGCTTGGGCCGCGATCATGGCCACCAAGTCGGCCTTCTCGGTCCCGATATAGGGCACGGACAGGTCGAGGTTGGCGATGATGACGGGTGGATCCTGTCCGGCAGGTGCTGGCAGCTGCACCAGGGTAAGGTTCGGCTTCGCGCGCACGGCGATTGCATGGTCTAGGTCGCTTGGCAGCGGGGAGAGGATGTCCACGAATCCCAGATGGAAATAGGATGGGAGGTGGTAGACATGCGGCCAGAGCGTCGCCACCGGCGCGAAGGCGCTCCGGTGCGACAGAGGCGTGCAGGTGCGCAGGATCATCGCATCCGTCATGGCAGCGATCCATGCATCCCTGCCCACCGCCAGGCGCTCCAGGAAATCCGATTGCAGTGCCGTGTCCCGGCCGGTGCGGATCTCGGCCAGGACCTCGGCGATGATCTCGCTGGTCAATGGGCAGTTAGGCTGGATCTGCCCCCATTTCCGCTCCAGGCCGCCGATGACGGCCTCCAGCCGGGTGAAGGACGTCAGATCGCCGGGAATCACCTGCGCGCAGGCCTCAGTGACCAGCTGGATATCGGCCCGGTCGGGATCGTCGGCGATCTTCGGGAGGAGCAGCACATAGCGCTCGAGGGTGGCCCTCTGCTCCGCGGTCGGCGGCGGGAGCTCTTTGGGTATGGTCGACAAGCGCGAGGGCAGCGCCTGATGTGGGTGCGGATGATCAAGTGGCTTAGCCACCATCGCCGGGTGGTCGTTTACCAGAGCTTTGAGCCCGAGAGCGATGAGGCCGAGTACCGGCAGATATTTGACGAAGCGGGGATACGGGGTGCGAGCGGACGGCGCCGGGCCGGTCACTTTATCCTCCCGGGCGGCTCCAGGGCTTCCCCCGCAGAACCGGCAGACCGGCGCATCCGCGACCAGGTCCTTACCGCAGATGCCACAGGTCGTCCGCGCCATATGCCCTCCATGGGGAATCAACCTCATGGTACGGGAAATCTCAATCCTGACCAGCGTTGCGCGGTCCTGGGCGACCTACTTCGAGAGCAAGGTGTCCCGCAGAGCTGCCGGCGTCAGCAGCGCCGGTTCCGGTGGTTCAGGACCTACCAATCGCGGCGTGACATGGGCGAAATACCGCCGGGGATCGATCCCGCACATGCGGCAGCTCTCGACGATCGAATAGAAGATTGCCGCCCACTCCCCGGCATCCTCCGAGCCGACGAAGAGCCAATTCTTCCTGTTATGCAAAGCTTCGCATAACAGGAAGAACTGGTACTTTGCTGGCAGCGAGGATGCCGCCGGGTGGGCCGCGGTCATGCACACGCTGATTGAGAGCTGCCGCCTCCAGGGGATCGATCCGCGCGTGTACCTCAGCCATGTGGTCGAGCGACTGCACCGCGAACCGGCGACCGATCCGGCTACGCTGACGCCACGATCGCTGGCACCGCAGCTCAAGAAGAACTGACCGCGCTGCGGCAAGTGGTCACGCCGCTTCGGATTCCTGCCTTAACGGGAATTGGCCGGACACGTACGTACGGGCGGCACTTTGTCTTTTACCGATGGCGGATCGGGCAGGCGCCGTCTGCCCAATCGCAGCGTAGGGTCTCGGCGACACTCCACACCGGACGGAGGGGGCTAACCAGCTGGCGCTGGGCAACAGTCGGTGCAAGCGTATGACCGGCCCTCTCGGATGCAACCTGGCTCGGCCTTGATCGGCTGGCAGCATTGGATGAGCGTTTGCTTATCGGTCAGGATTTGGTACCATGTTCTGACTTACCGAGGAAATCATGCCAGCCACCCAAAGTGTCAGTTTCGTCAAGGCCCATCTTGCCGAGGTCATCCACGAAGTGAATGCCAGTCGCAATCCACTGGTGGTGACGCAGAACGGCGCGAGCACAGTCGTCATCCAAGACCATGAGTCCTACCAGCGCACCCGCGATGCGCTGATGATGTTGAAGCTGGTCGCCATGGGTGAAGCTGATGTCGCCAAGGGCCGTACCATTCCCCATGCCTTGGTGTTCGGCTCCCTGAAGAAGCGCTTGAAGGCCCGGATTGCGGCGGAGGCCAAGGCAAGGAAGCAGGCGTGAGGCGCTACTCGGTCGAGTGGGCGGTTACGGCCCGCGATGATCTGGAGGCGATTGCCGCCTACATCGCCGCTGACAGCCCCATAAACGCTCTGAAGGTGGTCGAGCGAATCGAAGCCCGTACCGATACCCTGTCATGGCTCCCCATGCGTGGCCGTGTCGTGCCCGAGTTGCGCTGGCATGGGGTCATTTCCTTCCAGGAACTGTTCGAGAAGCCGTGGAGGCTGATCTACCGCGTCGAGTTGCACCGGGTCCTCGTCGTGAGCGTGTTGGATGGGCGCAGGAGCCTGGAAGACCTGCTGCTCGAGCGCTTTGTGCGCTGATGCAGGTGTGGTAGTCGGGCACGTCACCCGGACCGTGCATCAGGGCTACAACGCGGTCGACATCAACCGCCTCAAGGAAGCGGTTGACGCGATCCCGTAACGCCGTTCGCCTTCGGGGGTATGCAGACGGCGTTCTGACGTATCAGGATGAATACCCACCGCCCATCCCCGACAGGGGCATGGGCGGCAGTTCTTCTTTTTTAGCTGTAGCAGATAGGTAGGGCCTCAGTTACCAGCGCCAGACTTGAGTGTCCGACCTTGCTGACCAGCGAGGTCAGGGTAGAAGCAGAAGCTGCATGAATACTAAGATCGCCGATTCTATCCCGACTATCTGGTCGCTCTACAGACGGCTCGTGCTGATAGTCATGTGCTGCTGTCGCAAGTGGCTGCCGATCTCGGCGGCGCTTATCACACCCTCTATCTTGCTCCTGGTTGCTCCTCACCTGGTCAGGTGGCGCTTGTCTACCCAGGAGCAGACGGACATCGAAGCGATCCGTGCAGCGGGTCGTCCGGTATCCTTCGCTGACCTCCATCCAGATGTGTCACCATTGGCCCTTGACCGACAGATCGCATGGAGGGCTTGGAGCGAGCGGTACATGCAGAGGGGAAACGTGCCCCAGCATGGATTCGATAACATGGTCTTCACGACCTATGGATGGAGAGGGACCATCTACCCGACGTCGCAGCAGCGACAGAAAGTTTTAGCTGCCCTCGTTCGCGTCGAAGCGATGGTGGCGGAGGCGCGCGAACTCCTGGCGCAGGATCAGCCACTGATCGGGCAGTTCGTGTTCTTCGGTTAGTGGTGGAAGTCGCCGACACAGGAGGCCACCACGCCAATCGACAACTCTCAGGGCGCTGCAATACCTTTATCCAGCGTTATCATTATCTTGGCTATCAGGTCACCGTGGGGGCCAATCTGCGCTACCGGGTCACGGCAGCGGACGGACGGGAGCTCGCCTATCTGGTCTGGGGATCTGAGGCCTGGAAGACGGCGCTGCGCGACCGCTGGATCGGATGGAATGAAGAACAGCGACGACAGCGTCTCCATCTCATCATCAATAACACCCGCTTCCTCATCCTCCCCTGGGTCCACTCGCCCAATCTCGCCTCCCATGTCCTGGGACTGATGGCACGGATCGTTCCGGCGGACTGGAAGCAGCGCTTTGGCTATCGGCCCGTGCTCGCTGAAACGCTCGTCGATTCCACACGCTATACCGGGCACTGCTATCGGACTGCCAACTGGCTCAATCTGGGGCAGACGACCGGCCGCTCGAAATGGGATCGATACAATACATTGTCCGTGCCTAAGAAGGATGTGTGGCTCTATCTATTATCAAAAGTCCCAAGAAGTGACCTTATCGGGACTTAGACGATGCGGGAGGGCCGAATACTTACCGTAAGTGCATGCCGGACATTGCCCGGCGCCCGTTCCCTCCCTACGCATCTTGTTTCGGGAAATAATTTCTTGTCACCGTTGGGTGACATTTGTCATTGACATGTCACTAATAGGTGACATGGTGCGGGGACAAGGGACGACACCATGAAAACCGCCTCCTTCCTCCTGCTCCTCACCGGCCTTGCTCCGATCCTCCCAGCCGCCGCCAGCGAACTTGCGCCTGAGCCGACCGATTCCTTCGGCGTAATGGCTGGGATGAACCAGGTCCTGCTCGGCGGAGCGAACCTCGCCGTCCAATATGAAACCGAGAACTTCGTCTTCGAATATTCCCACGGCATCCATCTCCGCCTGAATAACCTCAATGGGATCGATCTGAACCGCGAGGAGAAGAACGACCACCTCACCGTGGACGTCCCCTGGACGACGGGATTCGGCATCGGCTACCGTCTGACCAAGGAATTCCACGTGTCGGTCGAGTTCAAAGCTCATCGCTTCGATGTGAGCGCTCCCGATGGCGAAGGTCAAGTGCGCTATACGACCTACAGTGTCGGCCCTGGTCTCTTCTACGATTGGACCATTTGGAAGGGTCTCTATCTCGAGCCTGCGCTTCGCTGGTGGCCGACCGTAGCCTCAACCCTCCCAGGCAACAACCATACGTTCGTACGCTCGGACGGCTCCACCTTCACCCACCATGCTCACGATTGGGGTGTTTTCCCCAATGTCAGCATCGGCTGGACCTTCTAAAGCAAGGAATACCCATGAAAACGCCGAAAGAACCAATGAAGAAGCCCCGAAATCTAAAATCAGCCCCCGATACCAAGAGCAAGATCATTCGCGCAGTCGGGAAGGTGTTAGCCAAACAAGGAATGCGAGAGATTGGCATCAATCACATCGCCCAGGTTGCGGGAGTGGACAAGGTGCTCATCTACCGCTATTTCGGCGGGCTGGCCGGTCTGCTCAAGGCATATAGCGATTCAGGCGAATTCTGGCCGACGCGAGAGGAACTGCTCGCAGGCATCACATTTGATGGCACTCAGGCAATTACGCATGCCTTCTTCGAGCAACAGCTCAGGAATTTCTCAGCCGCCATCCAGAAGCGGGCCCTGACACAGGAAATCCTGCGCTGGGAACTCATCGAGCAGAACGCGATGACCCGAGCGCTGGCGGAGACCAGGGAACGGCAAACACTGGAACTCATCGCTGGATACCAGGATATGCTCGGCGGCGCAGATATTGCTGCCATAACCGCGGTCCTCTCAGCGGGCCTCATCTACCTGACCTTGCGTTCGAAGTCGGTTGATACGTTGAACGGGATCAACCTGAAGGACGAGCAGGGCTGGAAGCGAATCGAAGATGCCGCCTGCCTCCTCCTCCGAGGAATTCCGTTAAAGGCACAGCCATGACGACCATGCAATCGGAGAGCGGCTTACCAGTCAACCCAACCCCTTCCTCAACCACGAGTTCTACGATGTCTACCCCCTCGCGATCCAATTGGATGCTCTATGGTGCGTATGGCAGCACCGGACGCCTGATACTCGATGAAGCCCTGCAACGCGGTCATCGACCGGTGCTGGCCGGACGCAATCGTGAACCGCTTGAGGCGCTGGGTCGGGAAACCGGTCTGGAGACAGTGCACATGCCGCTCGAAAACGGAGCAGCGCTACGTGAGGCCCTGTCCCGGGTGAGCTGCGTCCTCCTCGCGGCCGGCCCCTACCAGACGACCGGCGCTCCGATGCGCGCTGCCTGCCTGGACGCGGGCACCTCTTATCTGGACGTCAATGGCGAGATCGACGATTTCAGCTCAGCGCTGTCGTGCGACGCACCGGCACGCGCAGCAGGCATTGCCATCATTCCTGGCGTTGGATACGGCGTGGTGTTCGCCGAATGCCTGGCGGCGCACGTGGCACAGCGCCTGCCTGACGCGACGTGGCTACGGCTATCGCTCGCCACCCAACTCGGAGCTCGCAGCCGTGGCGCGCAGCTGAGCGCAGCCGCCACGATAGTCTCCGGCGGTCGCGAAATCCATCATGGATCGCTGCGCAGACGTGCGCTGGCCTTCTCCACCTGGTCTACGCCAGGTGCTGATAAGGCCACCATGAGATTTGCCGCCGCACCACTGGCCGAACTGGTAGCAGTTCAGCGCTCCACCGGCATCCCCAATATCGTCACCGGCATCCACCTATCACGTGCCACCGCTACGCTGCTGTGGATCGCCGGTCCATTGCTCGGCAAGATGATGCTACGCAAAGCCGAACGTGCGTCCGCCACCACCGAGCCCAGTCCGTCGGCCGAGACGCTTGCCGCGCTGCGCTCCCGGGTATGGGCGGAAGCAGGCAACGCGAAGGGCGAACGCGTCGCCGCCATGCTCGAAACCGGCGAAGGCTATCACGCGGCAGCGGTCGCCGCCGTGCGTGCCCTGGAATTGCAGCTGCACGAGCCCCGCCTCGGTGCTCTCACACCCGTTCAGGCATTTGGCGCAGGCTTCGCCGCGCTGGTTCCCGGTACACGCATACAGGAGCTGTGATCGCCATGTCGATCAATGAGACGTTCATCGCCGGAGTGCTCGGACTTGTGACACTGGTCTCCCTGTGCTGCCTCTGGCTGCTACCAGGTGGAGTATTGGCGCTGCGCCGTCGCGCACATGGCGAAATGCAGGTGGATCTGCGGCCCGGGTATAGCCCCGATACCCTGTACCGGGTGTTGCAGCTCTATGGCCCCGACGGCATCCGTTCCTTTCGGATCTTGCTTCTGGCCGATATGGTCTTCCCCGCCGTGTACGGCGCCTTCCTGTTCATCCTTGGCGACTTGCTCACTCCGGCACATCCGGCTGCTGCAATCGTCTGTGCCATGGCTGTTGCCGCTGCATGCTTCGATTACCTCGAAAACATCTTCCTGTTCATGGCGCTGCGGCGACTGCCGCTGCGCCATGACGACGCTGCGCGTGCAGCGGGTGTATGCACGACCCTGAAGACCGTCAGCATCATCGCCACCCTGGGCATGCTGGCTCTCCTGTGGCTGAGTCCCTCTGCGCACGGGTAAACCGCCCAAGGAGCGTACGTGTCCGGCCAAGCCATT
>PLEW01000158.1:0-52648 GCA_003136555.1 Planctomycetota bacterium
CGAGCGCATCCCCTACCTGGCCCCCACCCTGGTGGGGGCCGAGAAGGCGGCGCGTGGGAAGCTGCCGACCGATACCTGGTGGCACACCATCGTGCCGACCAACAGCCGTGAAAAGACCGGGTATGCGACCCAGAAGCCGATGGGCATCCTACGGCGCATCATCGCGGCATCGTCTCGACCTGGTGATCTGGTGCTGGATTTCTTCGCCGGCAGCGGCACGACAGGCGCAGTGGCGAGCGAACTGGGCCGCCGCTTCATCCTGGTGGACAACTCGCCCCAGGCCCTGGCGGTGATGCGCACGCGCCTGGGGGGGAGCGGCCAGGTCGATTTCGAGGATGCGCGTGGCATCTGCACGGACCCCGTGCCGGGAACGGTGGATGCGGCGACCACCACCAACCGGCTGCCCTAGAGGAGAATCGCCCCCATGCACCGCCTCCTGAGTCCCTGGCTGGCCCTCATCGCCGCACTGGCGTGCGCGCCATTCCTGTGTGGCGCCACCGTCGCCGAGCTGCTCCAGCAGGTCGACCAGCAATTGAAACCCGATGAGATCAGCGAGCCGGGCAGCACCGTGCGTGCCAAGGCCATCGGTGCGCTGGTGGGTGAGGAGCTCGGCTTGTCGCCGGCAGAGCTCATCGAATTGCGGCTCGCCGAGGCCGAGGCCTGGCTTGATGCCGGACACATCGATGAGGTCGAGAGCCGCCTGAAGGCCATCCTCGGCTCCCCCCAGGTGACGCCGCCCCTGCGCGAACGCGCCGGCTTGGCCTGGATCGCCGGCTGGCAGCTGGGGTGGCGCAAGGCGGAAAAGCCGGCCGAGCTGCCGGCAGTCGCCACCGAGCTCAAGCCTTTCGGCGATCTTGGCGTTCGGGTCGCCGCCCGCGCCTGCACGGCCGAGGCCCGGCGTCAGCTGGCGCTCAAGAGCAAGGACGGCGTGCTCGAGCTCTACGATCAGGCACTGGCCCTGCTGAAGGAGGCCAAGCCTGGTGAGCGCGTGCCGATCTATGCCCTGCGCATGCTGGCGATGGAGGAGCTCGGGAAGAAGCCCGAGGAGGTCCAGGCGTGGGTGAAGAGCCGCAGCGGCGATGCCGCTGCGGTCGAGGTCCTCGACACCGCCATGACGGCGAGCGAGAAGCTGATCGGCCAGCTTGCGCCACCGCTCAAGCTCAAGCGCATCGATGGGACCCCGGGCACCATCGACCTGACCACCTACCACGGGAAGTTCGTCCTGATCGACTTCTTCGCCACCTGGTGCAAGCCCTGCGAAGGGCTCGCACCGGTGGTCGCGGCCACCGCCGCGCGCCTCGGTGCCAAGGGCCTGGTCACCATCGGCGTGAGCCTGGATACCAAGGATACGCTGCCCAACCTGCCCGGCTGGATCGCCAAGTTCGGCATCACCTATCCGGTCATCGGCGAAGGTCTTGGCTGGGATGGTGAGACCGACGATGCCTGGCATGTCGATGCCATCCCGGCCCTGGTGCTGGTGGGACCCGATGGGCACCTGTTGACGAATGAGCTGATCGGAACGTCAGCCGAGGAGACCGGCAGGAACATCGAGGCCGCGCTGGCGGCGGCTTCGGGCGAGGCTCCGCCTCCGCCAGAGCACCCAGCCGCCCCGGCCGGGCCGCCAGCGGTCCAGCCGCCGTCCGCACCACCCGCCAAGGATCAGGGGTTCGTCCCATGAATCGCACACGACACGGTGGCATTTTCAAGATGCTGCTGGTGCTGGTGGTGGTCGGCTCCCTCGGTGCCTTCACCTGGGCGACCATCACCAATTCGCACCGCCTCGGACAATGGAGCTGCCATCCCCTCGATGCCGACTGGTGGATGCTCAGCAACCCTGCGGGCAGCCAGGACCCGGCCTCCCAGACCACCCTGGTCGAGGATGCCAAGCGCCTGGCGGCCAAGGCCGAGGACCAGCTGTGGGGTTCAGGTGGGCTGATCGAGCGCTGCGAAGGCTGGTGGCAGTCGCAGCTCTCCAGGCACGTCGAGACCGCGCCCGGGGCGAGCCAGGACCGCCGCCAGTATGAGCAGCGCTTCGCCGATGCGGAAGCGGCCTTCCGCAGCGGTCTGGATGCCTACAAGCGCGCAGGACCGCATGCGCACGGCAGCTTCGACGACAAACGCGCGGCCGCCGCCGAGGCCAAAACGCATTTCCAGCGCACCAGCGAATTGCTGACCGCCAATATCCCGCCCTATGAGGCGCTGGCGGACCACGACACCAGCCGTGCCCACGCGGCGCATCAGCTGCTCGACTATGATCGCCAGCTGCTCGAGCTGGTCGCCGCGCCCTGAGGCGCCATGCAGGAGGTTCCCGCTACCTTCATCGGATATTCGTCTTCCGGGCGGACTATGCCGGCGAACGCGCGGGGCCGCCCACACCGGCATCGTTCGCTCTCAGCTGCCCGGCGGTCAACCGTCGGGCAGCTGTCTTTTACTGCTGAGCACCTAGGCCCAGCATTGGTCAGGACTTGGGCCAGGGTTGCATGCGCAGGGGATGCAGCAGCACCACCACCTGGGCCTGGATCGCGCGGCACTCGCCGACGGCATCAAGGCCTTCGTTGGTGCGCGCCTTCAGTCCTACCCGGCTGATGGGTAGATGCAGCAGTTCGGCGATCCGCTCGCGCATTTGCGGCTTATAGGCCGTCAACCGCGGTTCCTGGGCGATGATATTGATATCCAGGTTGCAGAGCCGCCAGGGCTTGAGCAACGGCAGGGCCAGCACCTCGCGGATGAGTTCGCTTGAGTCGCGGCCGGCATGCCGTGGATCGCTGTCGGGAAATAGTTCGCCAATATCCCCGCCACCGACGGCGCCCAGAAGGGCATCGCAGAGCGCATGCAGCACGACGTCGCCATCGCTGTGGGCGATCAGGCGATACGCGCATGGCACCGTGACGCCCGCAAGGACGATGCCTGCACCGGCCTCGAGGCGATGGATGTCGTAACCGATTCCGGTCCGGAATTCCGCATCCATCGCCTCAGGGCCTCCCTGCCGACTCGGTCTGCCGGTTGAGGCCGGCGGCCGATTCGGTGGCCGACCCGGGGGGGCTCATGCGGTGATCCGGGACTGGTAGTCCGCGGCGCTCAAGAGGCCGTGGAGGGGGGCGGTGGCCTTCGATCTCACCTTGGCGAACCATCCGGCCCCCAGCGGATCCGAGTTGACCTGCTGCGGCATCTCGCGCAGCGACTCGTTGATCGCCACCACCGTCCCGTCGATGGGGCTGTAGAAATCGTTCACCGACTTCACCGATTCGATCTCGGCACACGGCTTGCCGCGCGTGACCTCATCGCCGATGGCGGGCAGTTCGACATGGATGACTTCCCCGACTTCTCCGACGGCGAAAGGCGACAGGCCGATGGTGATGAGATCGCCCTCGATGCGGGCCCATTCGTGCGTCGGGAGATAGGATTCGCTCATGGTAGTTCCTGCTGCGGCGGTGGCTGCCCACCATGGTGCTGCGGCAGGCGCAGGCAAGAGCCCTGGCCGCGGTCCGGTCGCGTGACCTGGGCGTCGTCCATCCGTATCAGAATGACTGGACGTGTGTGAAGAGGGGATGGAGTGTGTCGGAGAGACGCATTGTCGATCCGCCGAGCGAAAGGTAAGGTTGACAAGTGCATTCGCCCCCGTCCGCTGATCCCTCCTGCACGGTCTGAGCCGGCGCAGGATCGAGTCCACATAAACCGTTTGAGCAGGATCGGATTCGTGGCCACTCCCGGCGCCAATGGCACTGAACTTGATGAGGACTTCCGCTACGGACAGCTCGCCATTGAAGGCCGGCTGATCAGCCCGGATCAGTTCGATGCCGCCATGGACAAGGTGCGCGAGACGCACCGTTCCCTCGCCGACATCCTGGTGAGCGAGTCGACCATCGATATCACCACCGCCGACCGCCTGACCAAGGCCCTCAGGCGCATCGTTCGCGACGAACGCGCCAAAAGCGAAGGCGGGATGCTGGTCAAGAAGCAGATCGGCGGTTACAAGCTGATCCGTCGCATCGGTGAGGGCGGGATGGGCGAGGTCTATCTCGCCGAACAGCTCACCATGCATCGCACGGTGGCGCTCAAGATCCTGCACAACAAATGGGCGGATGACGAGGAGTTCCGCAAGCGCTTCCTGCTCGAGGCGCGCGCCGCCGGCAAGCTGTCGCATCAGAACCTGATCCAGGTCTACGATGTGGGCAAATACCAGGGCAAGTACTACTTCTCGATGGAATTCATCGACGGAGTGACGGTCGAGGACCTGATTCGCCACGAAGGCGCGATGCCGGTCGACAAAGTGATCGACATCTGCATGCAGGTCTGCCAGTCGCTCAAGTACCTTGCCAGCCACAACATCGTCCATCGCGACATCAAGCCGGCCAACATCATGGTCACCAAGGACGGCACGGTGAAGCTCGGCGATTTCGGCTTCATCCAGTCGGTCTGGGATGCCGAGCTGATGCAGGAGGGCACCACGATCGGCACGCCCGACTACATCTCACCCGAGCAGGCGCGCGGTGAGCGCAATCTCGATGTGCGCAGCGACATCTATTCGCTCGGTGCATCGCTCTTCCATATGCTCACCAGCAAGACGCTCTTCTCTGGTACCTGCAGCAAGGTGATGCGCGACCATATCGAGACCGAGCCGCCCAATCTCGAGGACCTGCGCAAGGACCTGCCCAAGGACCTCCTGCGCATCATGCGCAAGATGACGGCGAAGCAGCCGATCGATCGCTACCAGTCTCCGGACGAGGTGATCAAGGATCTCGAGATGCTGCGCATCGATGTCGCCTCGGGCCAGGGCGCCCTGCCGACGTCGCGCAGCCAGATCATGAACGTGATCACCGCCGAGAAGGAGCGCATCGCCAGCCTGGAGAACGATCTTCAGGGCAAGAACGCCAAGATCGTCGCCTGGATGATCGCTACCGGCATCGGCTGGTCGGCCGCGGTGCTTTTCTATGTCATGTGGATGATGCATCCCGGCAAGTAGGTCGGGGTGGAGACAGTGGGTGGCAAGCTTGATCCTAAGGCGAGTTCAAGCGCTTGCTCGCACGGACGTGATTGGCTAGTGTCGTATCTATGATCGAGCTGGTCTTCCTTACCGGTGCGCGTGCCGGCGAAGTGGTTCCGGTAAGCAAGACCCTGATCGGCGGACGCAGTCCCGAATGCTCGCTCGAGGTGCCCGACCCCAATGCCAGCCGGCAGCATGCCCGCTTCATGTGGGATGGCGCCGAGCTGACGGTCGCCGACAACGGCTCGTCGAACGGCACCTACGTCAACGACCAGCGCCTGACCGCCCCGATCAAGGTCAACCATGGCGATATCGTGCGGCTGGGAGAGACGCGGCTGCGCGTCCAGTCGCGCAATCGCCATGATACGCAATCCTCATCGATCTTCAGCTTCAAGGAGGCCGAGGCCGACCTCAGCCAGAGCATCGTGCTGTCGGTGTCGGAGATCCGCAACCAGACCCTCAGCGTCGAGGCCCTGACGGTCCGCCTCAACGCCATCATCCAGGTGTCCAAGGCGCTCGCCAACATCACCCAGCTGGACAAGGTCTTCGGCGGCATCTTGGAGCGCATGTTCGACGTCTTCCCGCAGGCCGACAGGGGATTCCTCATGCTCGGCACCGAGGCGGGTAAGCTCGAGCCCAAGGCCATGCGCCAGCGCGACAAGGGCGTGACTGAGAATCTGAGCGTATCGAACACCATCTGCCGCAAGGCGCTCGAGTCCAAGTCGGCATTCCTGTTCAACAGTCAGAATGCTGGCGATTTCGACCAGGGCATGTCGATCGTGTCGTTGCGCATTCGCAGCGCGATGACCATACCCCTGATGGTCAATGACGAGATCCTCGGCCTGCTCCAGATCGATACGCCAGATAGCAAACGCGCCTTCACCCTCGAGGATCTCCAGCTCGCCGTCGCCGTCTGCCATCAGGCGGCCATCGCCCTGCACAACGCCCAGTTGCTCCAGCGGGTCGAGGCCGAGACCACGATGCGCAACAACCTCAAGCGCTTCCTCCCCGGACCGCTCGCCGAGCAGCTGGTCTCCGGCAAGCTCGAGTTCGAGCTCGGCGGCAAGAACTATCCGGGGACGATCATGTTCTCGGATATCATCGGCTTCACCACCATGTCCGAGACCCTCGCACCAGAGCAGGTGGTTGCGCTGATGAACCGCTATTTCGACCGCATGGTGCCGTGCATCGAGCAGAACGGCGGCTCGATCGACAAGTTCATGGGCGACGCCATCATGGCGGTATGGGGCATACCGTTCGACAAGGATGAACTGGCCGCTCGGCATGCCATCGAGGCGGCATTGGCGATGCAGTGCGGCCTGGCCGGCTTCAACAGCGTGCTGGCCAAGGACAACGGCCCCCATCTGGGCATGGGCATCGGCTTGAATACGGGAACGGTGGTCGCGGGAAACATCGGTTCATCCAACCGGACGGAGTACACCGTCCTGGGCGACAGCGTGAATACCGCGCAGCGCATCGAGAGCGCCGCGGGCCAGACCCAGGTGCTGATCAGCGCCGCCACCTGGGCCGCCCTGCGCGGCAACTCCTACGGGCTGGCCATGCCTCCGCTGAAGGTCAAGAACAAGGCGGAGCCTCTGACGGTGTACAGCGTGCGGGGATTGAAGATCCTCGATGATGAGGTCTCGCTCCACCTGCCGGTCACCTCCGCGAATAATCAGGCTTACCTGATCCGGCGGCTCGGGGATCGGACATTCATCGTCCTGCACAAGTCGGACCACGACATCTGCAGCGCCCCGCTGGTGACCGCCGTGGCCGAATGGCCCGGAGTCGAGCTGGGGGTGCCTGAGATGATCGCCCTCCTGCCGACCCAGACCGCGGACGGGACCTACCTGAGGAGCCATATCCGCCTCAAGGACGAAAGCTTGCATGGTCTGCTCGGCGACAGCCCGCTCACCTGCGATCGCGATTGGGATGTCATGCAACGCAGCCATTCGTCGAAGTGACAGCTGCCAGGCGACTGCCAGCCTGCACCGTGCTTTTATGTTTGCAGTGGATGCCCGGTGCCGATGGTGAATGCCGAGTGCCCGAGAAATCCATGGCCACCTCCATCCCCCCAACCCCTGCCGACTGGCTGCACGAAGTCCTCGAGAATCTCGAGGTCGCCGCGATGGCGGCGGCCGGCGAAGGTCTCGATTCCGATCCGGAACAGGCCCATTGGGTGCAGTTCATGCGCAGGCAGGCCCTGCTGCTCAGCCGCGAGGCGCGCGGCATGGACGAGGATGATGGCGATCCCGAGGTCGAGCTGGACGAGCTCGACGAGGTCGACGATCTGGCGCGCACGCTGCGCCGCGCAGCGCCTGGCGATCCGCGCGGCGTGGTCAGCGAGGCGCAGATCTTCCTGCTGTTCTACCTCGCTGCCCATGTCAAGTCGCGCCTGATCGACGCCAATGAGGCTGCCTCGCTGGTCAGCGATTGCTGGGGGGAATGCGCCGGCGAGGACGACGACGGTGATGCGGACCAGGGCGATGATGAGGCTGACGCCGACGAGCCCTGGCCGATCACCCAGCCCGCGCCGCAGCTGCCGGCCGCCTGGGCCGGCGAGATCATCGCCGCCTATGGCCGCTCGGCCGATCCGCCGCCCCTGATGCTGGTCGACGAGTCGCTCTATAAGCCCAAGCCCGGGGCCCTGCTGGAGGCGGCTACCGTGCTGGCGCTCGCCAACCGGGGCGTCAAGCCACCGCCCCAGGCGGTCGAGCAGCTGATCGACACCATCGGCGCGATGGAGGAGGATGTCCGCAGCATGGGTCCCGAGTGGGAGGCGATGCAGCGCATCCCCTCGCTGGCCTTCTCCATGTATTACGTCTGGGTCCACCTGGCCATCGGCATCGCCGATGAGGACCAGGCCATGGGCATCATGCAGGAATGCACCGCGCGCATCGGCGATTTCCCCGAACCGGTGCGGCGTGACCAGACCGGTGGCAGGGGCCGGCGGAACTGAGCCTCCAGCTCCGGGCGCGATGCCCGCCGGCCATGGCGTCGACAGCAATCGCCTATCAGCGGGGCATCAGATAGACGGTCACCTCATCCTGGACGATTCGTCCTGCCCGCGTCAGGCGGATGCGCCCATCGTGCAGGTGCACCAGTCCCTCGCGCGCGAGCGCCTCGCCCAGCGGCCGCCAGCGGGCGGCCTGGTCGCCCAGCGCCTCCAGCCGTGAGACGCTCACTCCCTCCGCCAGGCGCAGGCCGAGCATCCAGGCCTCGGTCAGCTGCTCCCGCCGACCGATGACCTCGCTCTTCCAGATCGCCGCGCCGCCGGCGAGGATGCCTTCGATGTAGCGTTCCGGGTGCTTCTCCCGGGTCGTCCGCACACCCTCCAGGGTGCTCACCGCCCCGGCGCCGGCGGCATGATAGTCGCGCTGCCGCCAATAGCCGAGATTATGCCGCGATTCCTGGCCTGGCCGGGCGAAATTGCTGGTCTCGTAGGCGACCAGCCCCTGGCCCTCAAGGGCATCCCAGGCGAAGTCGAACAGCCGTCTGCTCTGCTGCACGCTGATGTCGGCGAGCTCGCCGCGCGCCCGGCGGGCGTGGAATTCCGTGCCGGGTTCATAGGTGAGGTGGTACACCGAGGCATGCTCCAGGCCATGGCGGCGGTAGAGCGCGAGATCGGCGAGCAGATCGTCCTCCCCCTGATCGGGCAGGCCCATGATGAGGTCGGCGCTCACCCGTGGGACGGCGGCCTTGGCGAGCGCAATGGCGACCTCGGCATCGTGGGCGGAATGCACCCGGCCGAGGAAGCGCAGCAGGCGGTCTTGGGTCGACTGCACGCCCAGCGACAGGCGATTGACCCCGTGCTCGGCCATCAGCGCGAAGCGTTCGGCGTCGGACGAGCCGGGGTTGGCCTCGCAGGTCCACTCGTAGCCCTCGGCGAGATCCAGGTGGGAGCGCAGGCCCGAGAGCAGGCGTGCGAGCAGGGCCGGGGCGAGCAGGGTAGGCGTCCCGCCACCGATGAAGAGGGTGTCGTACGGGCCGCGCGGGAGGCGCTGGACCTCGATCAGCAGGGCGGTGACGTAGGCGGCATGCTCGGCATCGCGCCCGGCGATGGAGTTGAAGTCGCAATACGGGCATTTCGCCACGCAATACGGCACGTGGATGTAGAGGTGGCGCGCCGGCGGCATGCCGGCAGTAAGCGCCATCCGGCCACCCGCGCAACCACCGCTGTGGGGCGCGTCCGTGGCCGGTGATGTAGGGAAAGCCCACGGTCCGCTGCGCCGCAGGCCGCTAGGGTCGGGCTCTTCCGGGCGGTTGTCCCTGCCATCGGCCTCCATACACTCGCGACTGCCCGGCGCACAGGAATCACATGGCCCTGCTCAATTGGTCGATGACCATGGTTGGCTACCCCGCTCATGCACGCAGTGCATCCAGGTCAGTGGGCGTGACCCACATGAGCACCCATGAAGCCCTCCAGTTCATCGAGAACCTGGGCATCAGCGAGGGCTGGCTCCAGATCGAGGGATCGCAGCCGCAGCTCGAACGCATCCGTGCCGGGACGCGCATCGGCGTCAACCTCCCGGAACTGTTCGCCAGCAGCAGGGTGATCAATACCGAAGGCGTCTCCAGCGGTGCATTGACCTTCGTCGCGGCTGATCCAGCGCGCGGCAAGCCGCCTGCCGACCGCACCCTGATCGCCTGGGCCGAGCAGAACCAGGCGACCTGGCTGGAGATCATCGACAACGATGTGGTCTACCTCGGCGGACTCACCGATGCGCAGCTCGACCGTCTGCTGATCTGGTTCCTCTCCCGGCGCCCCCTGGAGATGGATTGGCGGACGGCGCGCCTCGAGCCGCGCAGTGCGCACCGGCTCCGCACCGGCCTCTTCGACCATGGCTGGACGCGCAATCTCGGCCTGGTGAAGGCCTTGCGCCGTCAGAGCTGCGAGCTGTGGGGGGGGGTGCACCGCAAATGCATCCTCGACCATGCCGCCCAGCCCAGCCCGACCCAGGTGCAGACCGGTGTGCGCCTGAGCTTCGAGGGCGATGAGTGGGTGGGCAAGGACCTCGTCGACCAGCGCTGCCTGCTGAGCGATGATACCGGCAAGCTGCAGTTCGGCTCAGGCTTCTACCAACCCTAGCCGGTCACCAGGCGCAGTCCGCACAGCCCCGTCCATGACACCGGAGCCGCCACAGCAAGCGGCCGAACGGAAGCCTCGATGACCAAAATCCCGCTCTTCGTCATCATCATCTTCATCTGCGTGGCGGTGGGCACCGTGATCGTCAATCAGCGCCTCCAGACCGCCCGTGACCGGCCAGCAGTGCAGCGCACCGACAGCTACACGCGTCTCAGCAACTTCGCCGTGGCCCTGCGTGCGTTCCTCAATACCCATAGCGGCAAGTGGCCGGAGCGCCTGGTCGATCTCGAGCGCGACCAGCATCTCAGCCTGGGCTACAATCTGGTGAAGGGAGCCGGGCTCTACCACTACCGCAAGCCGGCGGACTCCGTACCGGATGACTGGATCATCATGTGGAGCGATACCAACCATGCTCCCGTGGCGCGCGGCCAGCCCTGGGGGGCCGCCGGCGAGGTCGCCGGGAAGGACATCCCAGGGGTGGCCTTCGTCCTGACCGCTACCCTGCATGTGGAAGCACTGACTTTGGAGGAATTCGCCAAGCGCTCGCCATCGGCTGCTACCACCGGTCCAGCTTCCGCTGCCGGTGCGGCAGTCCCGGCGGCCTCATCGGTGACCCCCCCCCCTGCTGGTGGTCCAGGCGCCACAACGGCCGCCCCGGCGGCTCCGGCGGCAGGGTCGGTGCAACCGGCCACCCCGCCCGCGCACCTGGCATCGCCACCTGCGGCGACCCGCGTGACCGCTCCCTCTGACCCGGCAGTTCCTGCGGCGCCGTAGGAGCACCAGGGGCGACCGGGCGAGTGCTGTGTCGCCTGTGGACACTGCGACAACGCCGACCACAATGCCACTGTCACCATTCTGGCCGTAGGAATTGCGGCTGCAGCCCAGGGAAACGCCGCGTAAGCGGGTCGATGAACCGGGTATCCTGGTCCTTCAGGCCCGGGAGGTTCAACGGCGCCCCAGAGCACGGAAACTGCCAAGCCTATGGGTCACGTCTCCGGTGATGCGCAGGGGGTCGACGGAGGAGATGGCGCAGTCCTGGGTGCAGGCAATCCCATGGCGAGGTGTGGTGTGGACGCCGAGGTGGCCCGGTTCGTCAGTGGAATGCTGTTCAGTGACCCGGCAATTCGATGAGCGCGATGTCCAAGCTGCTGCTCCTCATAGGCTTGGGGATGATCGGCTATGGCGGCATCATCGCCTGGCCGCTGATCTACGCCTCGGCGCATTACCAGGTCGTCCGGGGCCGCATCCTCGAAGTGTTCTCCGAACCGCTCCCCGACGATCAGGTGCGCCTGAGCATCGCCTACGAGTTTCCCGTGCCGTCGCGGCAGCAGCGGGTGGTGGCGATCGGGCACGCCCAGGCCGATCGCAGCATGCATCGGGTCGAATCGGTGGTCATCCCGGCGACCCGGCTGGCCAGCATCGAGCACACCCTGATCCATGTCACGCCCAGCCGGCGGGTATTCTACGATGTGAACGATCCGATCGGTTCCGCGTTTATGCTCACCGATCTCAGTGCAGTGGAGGGCATTGGGCACGACCAGGGCCTGGTGCTGATCATCGGAGGGCTCCTGCTGTGGTGCATCGCTTTCCTGGTCCGGCATAAGCGGATCTGACGGTGAAGGGCCGTGACATGAGCGGAGGACGGATGAAGGAGCACACGATGCGCTTGGGCATGCTTGCGGCCGCGGTGACGCTATTGGCCGCCGGCGGGCTGTGCGGGGATGATCTGCCGGTGATGGATCCCGGGGCATGCGAGCTTCATGGCCTCCTGCACGGTCAGCCCTTCTGGGCGCGCCTGCTCGTCAGCGATCCGGCCTTCGGCAACCATCGCGTCCTCCAGCTCGTCTACACCCCGCCAACGCCCGAGCAGATGGACGGAGCGCATCTGAGCGACTGCCCCTTCATCCTGCTCGATGACCACCTGCGGGTGGTGGCCTGGAATGGTCGGGATACCGCCTCCTCGGTGGTACCGGCGGCCAAGGACGCGGGCTATGTGATCAGCCGGGACCTGCTGGTCGGCGAGGGCGACGCCAAGCATTCCGAAGCCGTCAAGCGCGTGCTGCTGGGAGGCGGCGGCTGGGACCTTAATATCGCTCCGGTGCTGCTCGCCCTCTGCTGGCGAGACGGCAGCGCCGCCCAGGTCCCGGTGGTCGACATCTTCGGACCCCGCTGGAAGGAGCCCCTGATCGTGACCTGGAGCCAGCACCAGGTGCAGTTAGCCGGACAAACGTGGGTTGCCGTAGCGGACGCTCAGGGTCGTCTGAAGTCCTTGACGACCGCGACCGGAGGTGCCGTCCTCGACGTGACCGGACGCCCGTGAGGGGAGATTGTGGCACGATGTGAGACCGTCGTTTGACAAGCTTCGTGAGCGACCTATGGTCCCCTTCCCACAGATAGCGCGTAGCGCGGGGTAGAGCAGTCTGGTAGCTCGTTGGGCTCATAACCCAGAGGTCGCAGGTTCAAATCCTGCCCCCGCAACCATCGTCGTTATACTCGGATGACTTAACCTCGGCACCAGCCGGGGTTATGTCGTTCATGAAGGTCATGCAGCCTCCGACGGGCAGCCGCCGCCGCCGCTAGCCACCCGCGGTGTTGGCCGCAAAGTCGATGCGGATGCGCACCCCGAGCGCCTCGAACACGGTGCGGAGCTGATCCTCGGGAAGATGGTGTAGGAGGCGATCGAATCGCTCCATATAGCTGCGGGATTGGGCAACCGCATCCCTGCTGTCGCTCACCAGAAGGCCCAGCTCGGCCTCCAGCCGCCGGACCTCGGCCTCGACCGTGGCATGCTCGACCCGGCGCTGCTCGTACAGCTCGGTCGCCGCGGCCAGCTCTCCGGCCGATCCTATGTGAATATGATCCGATCATGGAAGGCTGCCGGATACTCGGTCAAGGTCATCTTCCTCAAGCTGCCCTCGGTCGAAGAGGCGATTGCCCGGGTCCTGTATCGCGTAAGATCAGGAGGTCATCATGTACCGGAGGACGTGATTAGGCGGCGTTTTTCCCAAGGCTGGTCCAACTTCGAGGGCTTGTATCGCCCCTCGTCGACGCTTGGGTGGTCTTCGATAGCAGCGCCCCGATCCCAGTGCGTATCGCGGAAGGATTCAACCCATGATCAAATGGCCACCCGAGCATGCTGAGATGGAAAAAGTCGAGTCCGCATTGATTCGCGCCGGTCAAGCAGCTCGCGACTTTGCTAGACAGCATGGCGTTCCCGTGGTGGTTTGGAAGGATGGGCAGGTTGTCTTGGAGCATGTCGAGGAGCCGCCGCCGAAGGATGCTGGACCGTCGGCATGGAGCCCTGTAACCATGCGATGGCCTGGCTGAGGTCCGACCATGCGAACTGGATGACCTTCGCCCGCAAGGTGCTCGCCAAGACAGGGGGCGGCGATGATAACGGGGTGCAATACGGACCCCCGCAACCCAAAAGCAGTAAAGCCCACCGATAACGGTGGGCTTTACTGCTTAGGTGATGTTTGAGCCCACACCCACACCGCTTGTTGAACCTTGTGAGGGCATGATCTATGGAAATGAGGCGGGTCACGCCTTGGGTGCGGGTCGATTGGGTGAAGTAGTCCCGATGACATGAAGCTCCGTGACATGGTGAAAGTCGCGATCGAAGGTCACCAAAGCATGACACCCTTCATGTATGGCTACTGCCAACTGGATGGCGTCTGGAAGTTTCAAGCGGTGCAGTATGCGGAGGCGGGCCGCGAGCATGGCGATCTCCGCATCGATCACTCGCAGGCTCCATCCAGCATTCGAGCAGAGGAGGCGACGATAGCGCTCGGCCAGAGCCTCCTTCCCGGCCTTAAGGGGACCGCTCACCACTTCTGCCAGGGTCACAGGAGTCACGATCGCGAGTATGCGGCCAGCGTCGACGGCAGCAAAGATCGGCTCGAAGGGTTTTCCGAGATTGCTACCTTCCAACACATAGATGATGGGGCTGGTATCGATGAGAACTGATGCCCCATCAGGGATGCCGTCTGCAAGGCTCATGCCCATTCATCTCTGATGCTATCGACAGTGGCGGCGGGATCGTCGCCCCACAGGCCAGCACCGCTGCCTTTGAGGGCGAGGAGCGACGCGGATCGCTTAGGTGATTTGGCATTATCGATAGGAGCGAGTATTGCATAGGGCTTGCCGTGCCGAGTAATCACCGTGGCTGTCCCGCGATGGGCCAATTCCAGGAGCTCCGGGAGGTGGGCGCGCGCGTTCTCGGTGCCGTAGGATTTGCGATTCATGGCGATCTCCAATCTGTACAGGCTGTACGGAAAATATCACAAAGTCAATCGCTGCTTATGGTGAGCATGGATGACGGTAGGCACCTCGGCGAGAACGATATGCCCTGGCCTGCACCTCAGGCCATCTGAATACGTTCAACCTCATCCGCAGGTTCATAATGACTGGTGCAGGAACTGACGAGCATTGGGTGCATTACGAACACCGGAACCAAAAGGTGATCAAAAGATGGGGGCTTCCGGGTTCTGTGTAGGTAAGGTAGGTGACGGATGCCATTTCCCCTGATAATGTCAGATAGGCACGACAAAGACCTATATCAGAAAATCCTCGGCATCTCCGCTCCATGGCGGGTAGCAAACGTGGATCTGGATATGCCCGGCCGGCAGGTCGTTGTACGGCTTGAATATGACCCTATCAGCGTCCTTGCCTGCCCTACCTGCGGCGAGCCGTGTAGTGGCTACGTTAAGAGATCGAGGAGCTGGCGACATATGGATACCTGCCAATATAAGACGATCGTGACTACTCAGGCTTATCTACTCGTTCATCCACGCTATTGGCAAGCTTGAGATCACTGTTCTGATTTTCGCCCATCTTCTGCATGGCCTCTAACTCTACGATTCGACGGAATACCGCCTCATCTCCAGAATTAACAAGCGACTCAAGGTCAGGGCGACTCCGATAGAGCTGCTTCAGAAAAGGCGATCTGGGATGCGCACGCTTCATGGTCACTTTGTACTCTCCTCCGGCTTCTTGCCCAGGAATAACCTGCCTTACGCACAATATGCGGAAGTTTCGCCCCGTCCCATCTCGACCGGTTTTTCCGACTTCGCACCGTGGATAAGCGCCGCCTAGTCAAGCGGTTGACCGTGCTAAAGGATGAGACTGCAAACGCGGTGCTCTCGTCGCTGGTGGAAATGTTCACTCCCTGAGCTCAGTCCGGCTGGAATGGCAGTGATGGACAAGGTAACGAAGTCCATCTAGCCGAACAGGAATCGGCTCATGGTCCATTTGCCGGCTATTCCCGGAGATTGATGAATCGTTGCTGCAACACCCTGCTCCTCAGCTAGATGGATGTCTTGACGCGATTCATTGCGAGTGCGGATGCACCTCCGCCGATCGTGGATCTCACCATCAGCAACGGCGCCCGGCTGATCCAGACAGCATCTATTTCAAGGTCTGGTCGTCGCCCAGTCTCGCCACGGTGCGTGCCAAGCTCGACGAGCTCAAGGCGCAGGCCCAGGAGAACGTCGGGTTCGACCCCATCGCCGTGCGTGAAGGCCTGGCGAGCGCTCGATTCCAAGTGAGCTGGCAGGTCGTACCAGGCATGACCGAACCCGACATTCGGCTTCAGCTCGACCTCGGCCCGCAATCCCGGGTCCTGTTCCTCGGCCTGATCGACAAGCTCTCCGTCCCTCCCGCTATCCCTTCCTCAACACCATATGCGTCGCATGCTCGCCCCGCACCGTCTTCGCGACCGAGAATCCCAGCTTCGGCAGGTTCAAGCCGGTGAACAGGTGTTCGCCTTCACCCATCACCACCGACGGCAGCGCAAGGTGCATCTCTTCGATCGCTCCGGCCTGCAGGTACTGGCGGACCGTCGCCACGCCGCCTCCGATGCGAACGTCCTTCGCGCCCGCGGCGGCCTTGGCCTGGCGCAGCGCCGACTCGAGGCCGTCGGTGACGAAGTGGAAGGTGGTGCCGCCCGCCATCGCGAGCGGCTTCCGGGCGTGATGAGTGAGCACGAAGACCGGCACGCGGTACGGCGGTGTGTCGCCCCACCAGCCCTTCCAGCTCTCGTCGGGCCAAGGTCCGCGCACGGGGCCGAACATGTTGCGGCCGAGGATCCAGGCGCCGTTGTTCGCCATCGCTGCCGCAGCCATGCTGTCGTCGATGCCCTTCTCGCCGTCGCCGCCGTCGCCGTGCATGCTCCGGAAGGTATGCGTGGGGAAGAACCAACTCATCAGCTCGAGGCCGCGCTCGCCGAGAGGGTGGTCGGGTGCCTGGCGCGGTCCGGCGGCGTAGCCGTCGATGGAGACGGCGAAGGAGGCGACTTTGACGATGGGCATTGGCGGTTCTCCTTGGGGCGAAGCACATCGCCGTGAACGGGCTCGGCAAGAGCCAATCGCGCATTGGTTCCGGCACACCGGCGTTGCTGCCCGCTGCTGGCATGGACGTGACGAGCCGTCGAACTCCGGACCTATCCTCTCCCCGCCGCTCCGCCTGGCAATCCGTTCGTCCACTTGCTATGCTCTTCCACCCATGGACCCCTTCGACCTCGTCGCCATCGGCGGCCGCCCGGCAGGCAGCCGCGCGGCACTGATCGCCGCTGCCTACGGCAGGCGCGGGCCGTGAGCCGTGGCTTCCCCGGCGATCCATCATGGATCGCCTCATTTTTTAGCCGCGATGCGGTGCGCACGCAGCTCCTGGATCTCATGGACACCGGAGCCATCACCTGCGATATCGATCAGGAAACTCTCTGCCAGCGTCCTTGACGGCACTGAGACTGGCGGCAATCGCGATCGATGTTCGGTCCATCGCGGCTGCCAGCGCGGATGACAAAGCACGAGTGCGCGGCGTCTGGACGCATTCCGATCAGGAGGTAGCAGCGACCGCGTCGCGCACCTGACCCAGGAATGCCGGAACGGCGGTGAACGGATCATACGGGGCGCCTTTGGGCGAGAGCACCTCGACGGGCAGATAGCCGTGATAGCCGGCGGCACGGATGAGCCGCAGCAGGCGGACCAGATCGGTGGCGATCGGGCTGCCCTCGCCGAAGGGGCTCTGCTTGATCTGCCAGTTGAGCGCACGCGGTGCAGCCATGGCCATTTCGGCATAGGGATCGCTGGTCTTGAAGTAGCCGGTATCGATGATGGGACCGCACCAGGGGGAATCGACATGGGCGACCAGATCCAGGAGCTGCTGCCCGGTGCGCAGGATGTCTCCATGGTTCTGCACGCCGATACGGTCTCCCAGGTAATGGTGCGCATTAGGGTGTCGGCGAACACGCGCAGCACCGGTGCGCCCAATCGCGCCGCGACCTCCACCCACTCCTTGATGTGGGCGATGCCGGCGTTCCGGACCGCCTTGTCTGCGGTGGTGAAGTTGCTGCGTACTCCGCTGCCGCTGATGCCCAGGCCGAGCTCCCGTGTGCGGCGGACGAAGGCATCCACGATGCCATCGCTTGGCGCCTTGGGATAGCCTGGGAAGCAGTTGCCGGTGGCATCGAAGCCAGCGCACCCGCACTTCTGGGCGAACTCCATGACCTCGACCAGGGAGATCCCGGGACCGCGGCCCCGGCTGCGGTCATCGAGCAGCTTGTTGAAAGAATAGGCGTTCAGCGACAGCAGGAGCGGGGACGGCGCCGGTGGGGGGAGGGGGGCTGCTGCGGCCTCCTGCGTGCCGACGGCGGGCAGACATCCCGTCAGCAGGCCGACGGTCGCGATGGCGGAGGAGGATAGCAGGGTGCGGCGCAGCAGCATGGGGGTGGCGGTCCGGGCAGGCGGTGCGTGCATCCGAGGCAGCAACCGATCGAGCATGCAGCGGGCATCCTGCGCATCGCTGTGGGGAAATGCGACAGTCGCGCGGGATGTCCATGGATAGGCTCGGCTCCTGCTCCAGGGAGGAGCCCGATGAGCGCACGCCGACTCCCCTGCCTGATGGTCCTGGCCTGGTTGCTCGCCTGGGCGGCGGCTATGTCAGGGGCGGACCCTGCTGATGCCGGTGCTGCACCGAGCGGCCAGCCGACCGACCCGCCATCAGCCGCGCCGCACACCCCGACCATCGTCTTCTACCTCTCCGGGACCATCGCGCAGCGGGATGAGGAGGCCATCCGCAGCGCCGTCGCCGCGCTGAGCTCGGCGAGCACCATCGCCGTGAACCGCGAGCGCGGCTTTGCCCGCATCCGCTTCGATACCCATGTCATCAGCGTGCATCAGGTCGCCCAGGCCATCAGCGATGCTGGGCGGGCGCTGACGCAGCGCTACGATCCGCGGGTGGTGCTCAGCATCCCCGACTATGCCAAGGGTGAGCATGCGCTCCAGGTCGATCGCGTCCTGTCGGGCAAGCGCCTGCTCGAGCGCGTGTCGATCACGCAGATCGACCGGGCGCGCGGCCTCTTCGCGATCTCCTTCCATCCGCTCGCGGGCGATGATCTCTCGGCGACTGGAGCACCACCGGGATTCAATGCTGGGCACCTGCATCATCCGCTCCATGATCCGCCGCCTCGCGGACTGGGTCTGGAGTGCGAGTACCTGGCGCAGGACGATGCGGCGATCATCCTCCCGCCTGCGTTCCCGTCCGGCCAATCGCCCTCCGCAGCAGCTCCCGCACGCTGATCTTCCTCGCCCCTGTCCTCGCCTGGCAGGTGCCGCATGCGCGTGGGGGGCAGTGAACCAATTCCAGCTCACTGCATGGGCAAAGGCTTCTCGTCCTTGGCGGCGTTCCACCAGGAGCCCATCGCCCCGTAATAGTCGTTGTGCGGGCCCATGTGATTGGCATGCGGCATGATCACGATGCGCTTCGGCGTGGGGATCTGGTTGAACATGGCGAAGACGCCGGCCGGGGCGCAGGTGGTATCGATCAGGCCCATGCCGACCAGCACCGGACATTGTATCCGGCGGGCGAAATTGACCACATCGTAGTAGGTGCTGGCCACGGCCTGCTTCTGCACGTCCTTGCCATTGCCGCTGTTGATCCAGAAGGGCCACCCGGGCGAGCGCTTGAGCGCGGCTCCGGAATGATCGCAGCCGGCTGGGACGCAGGCGGTCGCCACGGTGACTGCAGGGTGCAAGCCGGCGGTGACGATGGTCTGCAGGCCGCCCTGGCTGCCGCCCTGGACCAGCAGGGTCTTGTGATTCCAATCAGGCCGCCCGCTGAGATAGTCGGCGCCGCGATAGCAAGACAGGTACATGCGCAGGAAGTAGCTGGTATCCCGGTCGTCATTGCCGATCGCGGTGTAGTTCTTCAGCGGGCCGGCATTCTGCTGGGCGTAGAAATCCTTCGATTCATCGACTGGCAGATCGTGGGCGATGAGGTCGAGGACCAGCCAGCCATTCTTCGCCGGACCGACCGACCAGTCCTTGCTGAGCGGATAAACGCCGGCCCATTGGACGATGAGCATCGCCGGGCAGGGTGCATCGCCGTCCGGCCGCGCGAGGTAGCCGTGGATCTTCGATCCGCGGATGTTGCCCATGGTTATCTTCCACAGCTTCACGCCGGGCGCGCCCGAATCGACCGGCTCGAGCATGGGCGAGGCGGGGACAGCCTGCAGTTCGGCGATCTTGGACTTCCAGAAGGCGTCGAAATCGGCAGGTTCGGGGGCCGAGACCGGGATGTCCTTCCAATCATAGGCGGCGCCGCCATAGGATTGCTTGCCGTCGTGGGGGACGCTCAGCAGCACGGTACCGGCCTGCTGCAGCGTGGCGCTCACGTTCGCCTTGCCATTGGCGAAGGCGAGGGTGCCCGAGGCGATCTCGAGCGCGCCTCCCGACTTGACGCTGTATGTGAGCCCTTCGGGCGCCTGGTCCTTGGCGGTGATGATCCAGGTGACCGGGGTCCCCGGCTGGTAGACGCCGTCGGCGCGGTCATCATCGATGGTGAGTTCGACGGCAGGCAGGCTGGCCAGGGTGCAGATCGCCAGGGCGGCCTGCAGGAGGAGGGGGCGGGATGGGGGCATGGACGCTCTCGCAGAGGAGTGGGCAAGCATTGGAGTGGACAAGGAGGTACCCGCGTCCGGCCGTCGGGTTGATGGCGGGCACGCCACGGGTGGCTGCATCAGTGGGGGATGGGCAGCGGCATTCCCTGTCAGGTGGGAAGTCCGGGGTGCAATGATCAGGGCAGATGCGTCTGGCGCCGCCAAAGCGGACGACCTGGGAGCAGCGATCGAACCTGATCAGGAGCCGATGCAGGATGGATGACGATGACCGGTCCCGGTCCACAGCTGGCTCAACGTCGGCCCAAGGCGCTGGTATGATGATCGCATCAGCGGGTAGCGCCCGACCAGCGCAGCCCTGCGACCAGCGCAACCCTCGCCGGCGGCGTACGCAGCTCGCCGGCCCAGCCAAGCGGGATTCCCCAGCCATGCAGAGACCATCGTCCATCGGTGCCGCCATCATCATCTGCTTCTGCTGCGCCGCGGCGGCGGCGGGGGCGGATGCGAAGAAGCCCGTCGACGATACGCCCAAGCTGCTGATGACCTCGCTCGGCAAGCTGATGCTGGACGAGCCGTTCACCCCCGAGAGCTGGAAGAAGGATTGGGGGGTCTACAAGGGCGACTTCCAGATCGTCAATAACCAGTTGCGCGTCGCCGAGCGGGCAGAGGACGGTCATCATCCGGAGGCCAGCCATCCCGGTCCCGTGCACAACGTCGTGGTCCAGTTCAAGTTCAGGTATGATGCCTGCAAATGGATGGGCTTCTCATTCACCGACAAGGAGCATGTCGCGCGCATCATGCTCAACGACAACGGCTTCGAGCTGGTGAGGATGTCGGGCATGGGTCCGACCACCAAGGGCCACCCCCTGGACCATGTGACGGTCAAATGGGATCAGAGCAAATGGTACACCATGACCATCGAACTGCTTGGCAACGAGATCATTGCGCAGGTGGATGAGAAGTACGTCCTCTATGGCGAATCCGAGGGCCTGGACATCGACAAGAACCGCATCGCCCTGATCGTCGGAGGCCAGTACGGCTGGTTCGATCATCTCAGGATGTGGGAAGCCGAGCCGGATGCCAAATGGGCGAAGATCAAGCCGCAGGTGCTGGAGCAGAAGGAGAAGCACCACTAGGCCCGATCATCACCGCCGTCGCGGCATCCGTCCGGGTGCCTGCAGCGGCCTATTTCGCCTGGAACGCCTCAACCGCGGCCTTCTCGTACGTTGGCCGTGCATGCTCCCCGCCGAGCGCCCAGCCGTTGTGCTGGACCATGAAGATCACCGCCAGCCCGCGGGCTGGATCGACGTGCAGATCGGTATTGTAGGCCCCGCCATGCCCGCAGGGCGCGGCGGGCGCGGCGGCGCCTTCGATGCTCTTGGCATCGGTGAACCAGCCGAAGCCATAGCCATTCCCGCGACTGGGATCGTTCAGCCTGCCGCCTGCCTGGGTCGAGGTCATCTCGCGCAGGCTCTCTTGCGTCAGGTAGCGGTGGCCATCCACCGCTCCTCCGCACAGGATCATGCGTGCGAAGCGCGCCATGTCGGCAGCGGTCGAGAAGTAGCCGCCGGCCGGTGAGGGTCCGCGCCGGTGATTGCCCAGGGGATAAGTCAGCTGATCGATGGGGATCTCATCGAGTCCGTCCTTCCCAGCGTTGGGACGGTAGGATTTCGCCAGGCGCTGCAGCTGGGCATCGTCAGGCCACAGGGTGGTATCGACCATGCCGAGCGGCTTGAACAGCCGCTCGGCCATGAAGGTCTCATAGGGCACGCCGCTGACGACTTCGATGATCCGACCAGCGGTATTGATCCCGGCGTTGCAGTAGGCGAATGCGCTGTCCGGCTCGGTCTTGAGCGGGGTGAGCGCATAGCCGATGACGGCGGTGGCGAGCGGGAAGAGGTCGGCCTTGTAGCCCGAAGGGGTCTCGATGCGCGATGAGAAGGGCAGGCCGCTGGTATGGGTGAGGATGTTGCGGACGGTGATCGGATGCGCGGGCTTCTTGAGGATCAGCTGTCCCTCCTCCTGGTGGGCGATCAGCATCTGGCCGCGGAATTCAGGCAGGTATTTCTCGACCGCATCGTCGAGATGGACCTTCCCCTCATCGACGAGCATCATCAGAGCTGTCGCCGTCATCGGCTTCGACATCGATGCCACCCAGAAGAGCGCATCCGTGGTCATCGGCTTGCCGGCCGCAAGATCGGCCTTGCCGATGGCCTCGAGGGAGAGCAGACGGTCGCGCGATATCACCGCCGTCACCGCTCCCGCTAGGGCATGATTGTCGATGAAAGGCTGGAGCACCGTGATCGGTTCCGGCTCGTCGGCAGCCGGCAACACCGGTTCGGCGGCCATGGTGGCGGCCAGGATGAGGATGCAGCAGGCGCACAGGGATGCAGATCGGGGCATGCGTTGTCCGATGGGGAAGGGGAGGCGATACGGCTCTCCTGGATACGCCCGTGGAGTGCCAGGCGTTGCCTGATCATGCCGGCGGCTCCGGCGAGCGAGCGGGGGCATCGCCCGTAGGCTCAGGGGGCCTTGAGCTCGTGGTCCAGCCAGGCGGCGACCTCGGCGCGCGGCTTGAAGCCGATGAAATGCGCGACCTCATGGCCGCCTTTCCAGAGCCTCACATCGGGGATCGGTTCGATCTTCTGGGCCACGGCGACATCCTCCTGCCGCTCGATATCGATGCGCAGCAGGGTGACGCGATCTCTGCGCTCATCGGCTACCGACTCCAGTTCGGGGGCGAGCATCGTGCACGGCTCGCACCAGGTGGCGAAGAAATCGACGAGGACCGGCTTGGTCTTGCTCGCCTCGACGACATCGCGTGAGAAGTCGACCAGCGGGGCGGGGAGGTTGCTGTGCACCGCCGGCTTGTCCGACTGCCCCCAGAAGGCGGCGATCGCCACCCACAGAGCGGCTACTGCGCCTATGGCAAGCAGGGTGCTCTTCGACGGCCGCCGCACCCGCTTGCCACCGACCACCGGCAGTCCGGTAGCGATCCAGGCCTGCATTCCACCGGCTACCGAGAGCACCAGCGGTGCACCGGCTGCGATCAGCGCCTCGGCTGCGGTCGCGGAACGCGTCCCCGCGGCACAGATGGTGTAGATAGGTTGCGTGCTGGCCGCGTTGTGCTGGGCAAGCAGTGCGCGCGCATCGAGACCACCGAGCGGCACATTGCGGGCGACCAGGACATGTGCTCCGGCGAACTCCTCCGGCGTGCGGACGTCGATCAGATCCACCGCTATGCCACTGGCGATGGCGGTCTGGAGGTCGTGGGGCGCGATGGTCTGGATGGTCATGGACGGGCCTCGTGAGGTGGTGGGAGACGACGTGGCGCAGCGCGCCTACCCCAACAGCCCGGTGCCGGCGCCGGGATGGAGGAGTGGCGACGGGTCGCCACGCTGCTGCTGCCATGAGGCAGGCGATCCCCCGGCCGGGCGATGCCGCGCGGAACCAGCCGCATCCGGGCAGATGGAGGAGCGACGTACAAGTCTCATGGTGGCTGAGCTTCCCGCATAAGTCGTTGCCAGGCAAGCAGGTTGTCGGCAACCTGATGGGCGGCGCATGGCGCTGCTGGGCGGGAGGTGCGGCCGAGGGCGACCATCAACGCGCACCGGGATGGGGCGTTATAATACTACTTATGCGTACTATATGCCGCTGCGTGGTGGCCATCATGCTGGCGGTGGGATGGTGCGCGGGCGTCGAGTCGGTGGGGGAATGGCCGCAATTCCGCGGCCCGACGCGGGACGGCATCTCGACCGAGACCGCCTGGAGCCATGCCTGGCCGCCCGAGGGGCCGAAGCGCATGTGGGGCGCCAAGCTCGGGAACGGCTTCTCCTCGCTGAGCATCAGCGGTGGACGGCTGTATTCGATGGGCAATGCCGAAGACCAGGACAGCGTCTGGTGCCTGGATGCGCTCACGGGTGCGGTGATCTGGCGGCATCGCTATGCGTGCAAGCTCGATCCCAAATACTATCCCGGCGGTACCAGCTCGACCCCCACCGTCTTTGCCGGGGCGGTCTACAGCCTGAGCAAGGCCGGGCAGCTCTTCTGCCTCGATGCCACCACCGGTGCGGTGCGCTGGGCCAAGAACATCACTGCCGACTTCGGCATCAAGCCGCCGACCTGGGGCTTCGCGAGCTCGGCGCTGATCAGGGATCACCTGCTCCTGCTGAATGTCGGCAAGGCTGGCGTGGCCCTCGATCGCGACACCGGTGCGGTGGTGTGGAACTCGGGCGACGGCGCGTGCGGCTATGCCAGCCCTGTCCCCTATACGCTCGCAGGCAAGAACTACCTGGCGCTGTTCGGCGGTGACGCGATGAGGGGGGTTGATCTGGAGAGCGGAGTCATCCGCTGGACCTACGGCTGGAAGACGGAATTCGGCGAAAACTCGCCCGATCCCATCTTCACCGATGGCAAGCTCTTCATCACCTCCGGCCACGGCGCCGGTTCGGCCCTGGTCGACCTTGGCACCGGTGGCGACCCCACGCTCCTGTGGCACAACAGCGATCTCGGCAACCACATCGCCGCCTCGGTGCTGACCAGGGGCCACTTCTACGGCTTCACTGGACGGGTGAACCACGATGATGGCGGGTTCGGCTGCGTCGATGCCGCCACCGGCGTCACCAATTGGTACATCCCCAACATGCGCGGTTCGCTGATCCTGGCCGGCGACCGCCTGCTCGTCCTAACCCTGCAGAGCGAACTGGTGGTGGTGGCGGTGGATCCCGCCGCATTCCGCGAACTGGCGCGGGCGCAGGCCCTCGGCGGGGTGAGCTGGACCGCCCCGGTGCTGCTGCAGAACCGGGTCTACGTGCGCAATGGCAAGGGCGAGATGGCCTGCTTCGACGTTTCCCCGCCGTGACCTCCCTCGGCCCGGTCCGGCTGCGCAGCGATCAGCGCTCCTGGTGCACGATGCCGGATAGGATGCGCTCCAGCTCTTGGAGCGAATAGGGCTTGGTGAGCTGGGTCTTGAAGCCTTCGCTGCGGATGCCCTCTGGCGTGCTGTCGCGTGCGAAGCCGCTGCACAGCACCGCACAGACATCAGGGGAGATTTGCTGCAGGCGACGCAGGCAATCGATGCCGCGCATGCGCGGCATCTCCATATCGATGAAGACCGCGATGATGCGGGCATGGTCGGCAAGGAAGGCATTGACGCCTTCAACGCCGTCGCATGCGGTCAGCACCTCAAAGCCGAGCTGGATGAGCATGGCGCACATGGTCTCGCGGGCGATGTCCTCGTCATCGATGACGAGCACGGTACCGCGGCGCTCTGGCGGCAGCGCCTTGAGCGGCTGGGGTGTCCTGCTCACGGCATCCTTGGCGATGTGGAAGTACAGGCGGAAGGTGGTGCCGACGCCCAGGTGGCTGTCGACCCTGATCGAGCCATGGTGATCGCGCAAGGTGCCGAACACCGCGGCGAGGCCGAGGCCGGTGCCCTTGCCGATCGCCTTGGTGGTGAAGAACGGCTCGAAGATGCGGGGCAGCACTTCCGGCGACATGCCGGTACCGGTATCGCTGATGCGCAGTTCGAGGTACCGTCCGGCTTCCACCGGGATCGCCAGTTGCGCGATGGAGCCGCTGTCGAGCTCGCATTCGCTGGTCGAAAACTGCAGCTCGCCGCCCTCCGGCATCGCGTCCCGGGCATTGACGCCGAGGTTGAGCAGGGCGCTCTGGAGCTGCGAGACATCCCCGGAGACGGTCGAATGGGAGGCATCCAGGACGGTCCTGATCCGGATGCGCTTGTCGATGCTGTGCTCGAGCATCGCGACCGTGTCCCGGACCACCTGATGAAGATCGACCGGCGCGAGGATGCCGCGGCCGATGCGGGCGAAGGTCAGGAGCTTGCGCGTCAGATCGGCGGCGCGTTCGCTGGCACGCAGGATGAGCCGGATGAGGCGCTCCGAGGGGTCGGAGAGATGGCGCTGCAGCAGCAGGTCCGCCGATCCCATGATGCCGGTGAGCATGTTGTTGTAATCGTGGGCGATGCCCCCGGCGAGCTGACCGAGGGAATCCATCTTCTGGCTCTGCCGCAGCTGCAGTTCCAGCTGGTTGCGCTCGGTGACGTCGCGGACCATCGCCAGGAGGCGATGGCGTCCAGGCAGCATCACGCGCGCCATGCCGATCTCGGTCTCGAATTCGGCGCCGTCGATGCGCCGGGCGCGCCAGGCGAAATGCAGGGTCTGTCCGCCGAGGACGGCCTGGAGATGCTCTGACCAGGCCGCCGGCGAGGCGGTTCCCGATGGCTGCAGCGCCGGTGCGAGGTCAGGCGGCCGCCTGCCGATCAGCGCCATCGCCTTGCAGGAGAACATCTCGCCGGCGCGCGGGTTGGCATCGACGATCTCATCGCCCTCGATGACTATCACCGCATCGGCGGCGCTGAGGACCAGGGCTCGGGCCAGCTCCTCGCGTTCCTTGAGCGCTTCCAGTGCGCTGCGCAGATCGCCCTCGCGAGACGCCACCGCTGCCGACATCGCGGCGAAGGCCTTCGAGAGATCTCCGATCTCATCGGTGCGCGAAGTGTCGAGCGGGGGGCCATGCTTGCCGGCGGCGATTGCGCCGGTGGCTTCGGTGAGCTGGCGGAGCGGCCGCTCGATGCGCAGGCGCAGGACCACCAGCAGGAGGAGTGCCTCGGCGGCGACGATGAGTCCGCCGATGATGACGATCCAGAACGCTGTCGAGCGCGCGCGCGCCGCGATCGCCTCGGCGGGATAGAAGGTGACGATGGTCCAGCCTGGGCCCGGCAGCCGTGAGACTCCGAACCAACCCTCCTCATCGCCAATGAGCTCGGCAGGCGGGCCGGTCTTCGGGATCACGCTTTGCAGGCGCATCAGCAGGGGCACCCTGCTGGCAGCAAGGGTGAGCTTCCCTCCTGACGAGTGGATCATGTTGCCATAGCGCGTATGCGCCAGCAGGCGGCCTGCATCATCGTAGACCACCGTCTCGCTGCCTGCGACCCGGCTCCCAGACGTGCCCACCATCAGCTCGTTGATGGGCAGCACCTGCGTCACCGATGCGCGTCTGCCGCCATCCACCGCGAGCGATGCGCTCGCGGCCACCAGCCAATGTTCGGTGGCCGGTTCCAGGAAGGTGCGCGACCAGCGCACCGGACCGCGTTCGCTGTTCATCTCGCGCTCCGCCGGCAGGAGCACCGGGTCGTCAGGGAGCATGGTCTCGGCGAGCTCGACCGGATCCGCGCCGCACCCCACCAGCCAAGAGCCGGGTACGGCGATGGTGAGGTTGGCCGGGTAGTCGGCGACGATCGGGCCGATCTCGCAGAGGAGATCGTAGGCGATGCCGACCGAGCGATAGCGCAGTGGATCGGCCGCACTGCTGGCGGTGACGAAGGCGGCGACCAGCGGCTGCCCCCTGGCGGGCAGCACGCGCCTCGTCCCGTCACGGACCAGCGGGATGATGGTGCCATGGAGCTCGCGCTCCCTGAGGCGGCGGTCGAGCAGCTCGCGCGTATGCCGCACCTGGTGCTCGACGCGATCGAGCGTCGCCTGCTCGCGCTCGGAATGCTCGATGGCGGTGCTGAGGATGTCCTGGAGCGCAGCCTCGCGCTGGCTCGTCGAGCTCAGATGGTAGCTCACCAGTGTGCCCAGTGCGACCATGGTCGCGGTCCCGATCGCCAAGGGGAGGAGCGCCTGTCCCAGGAGGCCGATGCGCCAAGGGGCGACATTCCTCAGCATGCCCAGGATTCGCTTACGCATAGCCATGTTCAGGTGCACTCAGTCATGCTTGGTGCCGTGATCTCTGGAAACGGCATATCCAAGGGACAGCATGGCTTATCAGCCGCCAAGGCAAGGACATCGCCAGGAAGATCGCCGGCATCGACGGTGGTTGCCCGCAAGGGCGGGCGGAGCCCTGCGAGCGGCATCTCAAGCCGTTTGCGGTGAACCACTTCGCGGATCTGCGAGGTCCGGCGGACAATCCGCAGCGCCGGGGGTATGCAGCGGCGATCAGGGTGCGGCGGTGGGACTCAGCAAAGGTGCGAGCAGCAGAGCCAGGGCGATGAGCAGCACCAGCAGCAGTGCCGGCCTGGCCTGGCGGCACAGCATCGCCCAGATCCAGCGGCGATGGCGCCACAGATGGGCCGACAGCAAGGCGATCATGGTCAAACCCAGGCACAGGTGCAGCAGCGCCCAGGATTGCCAGGTCATGCCCCAGATCATCGTGCCGTGCGGCTCGCCGGGGCCGAGTCGGAAGCGCAATGCCAGCCCTGAGCCGGCGAGCAGGGATCCGCTCCACAGCATGGCGAGGGTCACCGCCCGGTCGATCCAGGTACGCGTTTCATCATTCATGCTCTGCCATCCTGGTTCGCACCTGCTCTGCGAGCTCCTGCAGATGCTGGTAGATGACGATCGAGTTCATGCTCTCGAGCAGCTCAGGCCCGCTGCGGTAGGAGATCGAATAGTAGGACAGCGCTGAGGCCAGGCTCGCCTGCGCGCTTTGCGCCGGACGTGCATCTTCGGCGATCGCGACATCGCGCACCTGCATCCCGCGCAAGCGGGGANNCCGGTCCTGGCTGGCGACCAGGGGCTCGAACTGGCTGTCGAGGAGATGGGTGACCTGCCATGGCGGCTGGGCGTGGCGGCAGGGATAGATCAGGACGATCTCACGGTGCAGCAGGAGATCGTGCGCATCGGTGATGCTGTCGATGCGGCGCTGCTCGCTGGCGATGCCCAGCTGCTGGAGGGCCATGGACAGGTCGTGCGCGACGACGGCGGTGCCAAGTGCGACATCCGATTCGCTGCTGCGGCCTTGGATCTCCTCGATATTGACCACTGCGCGGGTCGGCCAGGTGTCGGCATAGAGGATGAGCGGCACATCGCTCCCTGGAGCCGGGCGGTCCGGCGGGGGTGCGCGCCGCGCCGCACGGCGGGCCTCCTGGGCGTTCAGCCAGACCACCACCAGGGGCACGAGCCATGCCGATAGGGCGAACAGGGCGATGAGCAGCCAGAGCAGGGCCGGTGGGCGTCCGCCGGCTCTCATGGGCCGGCCGCTCCGGCTGCGATGCGGTGCATGCGCGCAGCCAGCCTATGGTCGGCGATCATGCGCCCATCGCCATCCAGGCACCAGGCAGGGTGGGAAGCGCTGCGCTGGGCGATGAGGGCGGGCGACGGACGGTCGATCAGGCAGCAATCGCTGGCATGGATGCCGGCGACCAGGCAGGTAGGCGCCAGGATGGTGGCGGAGCGTACTGCACCGCTGGCCGGGAGACCCGTCCGCGCATCGATGAGGTGGGTGACCTGACGTCCAGCGAGGTGGCGTCGACGGGTGCCGAGGCCGCTGGTGGCCAGCGCCTCATCGGCGAGCAGGAGGGCCATGGCCGCGCCCGGGAGGGCCACCCACCAGCCAGGATGGTCGCCCTGACGGCCGGCAGCCCGGCAATCCCCGCCGAGCTCGACCAGGCAGTCGGCGATGCCAGCCTCGGCCGCGCGACCGATCAGCTGGTCGACCGCCCATTCCTTGCCCACGCCCCCCAAGTCCAGCGCCATGCCGGCGCGCTGCAGCGCCACCCGCGTCCCATCGATCACGAGCCCCTCCCAGCCGACCAGCTCTCGCGCCTCGTCGATCTCGCGGTCGTCAGGCCAGCGTGTGCGCTGTGCATCGTGCCACAGCCGGTAGAGCGGCAGCACCGTGGCATTGAGCCGGCCGGCGCTCCATCGCCATGCACGCCCCGCGGCGTCAAGTACAGCGAGGAGGTCGCAATCTCCCTGGACCGAGCCGATGCCAGCGCGGTCATTGAGTGCGCCGACCAGGCTCTTATCGCTGAAGCGGGTCAGGCGGCTCTCGACGTCGCGCAGCCAGGCCACCGCTGCGGTGACGAAGCGCTCCGCACGCTGATGCGGGACGCCAGCGACGCGGATGCGGCCGGTAGAGCCCAGCACCTGGAAGCGGAAGCCCAGGATGTCCTCATGGCTCCTGACGGTGGTTGCTGGCGCAAGCGGGGTATCGGCGGGTCCGTCAGCTTGGCGATCCAAGCCCAGCGGCAGACCGCCTGGTGGACAGCTTGCGGAAGTCGCTGGCGGTCTGCCGCAGGCGGCTGGCGCGGCCCCCATCAATCGCTGTAACCGATGAGCTGGCGCAGCTCGGTGATGTGGTCCTTAGCGATATCGCGCGGTGAAGCCTGGTAGCGCTTGCACAAGGCGGCGGCGTAGCCGGTGGCGATGCCCATCTGGGCGGTGGTGCGCTGCACGCGGGGCCCTCCGAGGCCGACATGGGTGCAGCTGAAGCAGCGGCCAGCCATCATCAGGTTGGAGATGGTCCGCGAGTAGAGGCTGCGGAACGGCACGTAGTAGCGTCCCGCCTTGAGGAACATCGCCTCGCTGATGAAGTCGACTGGCAGCCCGGTGAGGATCTTCTGGTAGTGCACGTCGATGGGGCGCGTCTCCTCGACCACGGTGTCGGCGAAGCGGGTGTTCTGCACCATGTCCTTCATCGAATAGATGTGATCTCCGACCAGGCGGCGCGATTCCCTGCGGCCGGACAGGTAGCCGACCCATTCGAGTGAGCGTTTGGCATGGGTGGGCTCCTTCTTCGCATTCGCGAAGCTGCCGTAGATGGCGCACAGGACATGATCGCGGATCGCTTCGGCATCGGCGATCTGGTCGAGCTGCGGGGCGGCAAATTCCCACTGCCATTCGCCGCCGATGGCGCTGTGGTCCTTGGCCACCGGCATGGCCCAGGGCACGGCCGGGAAGGCCACCGGCTGGTCCACTTCGCGGGTATTCCACATCAGGGAGACGCCCATGGTGACGCGATCGGCGGTCTCGGGCGACCACAGGTCGTGGAATTTGTCCCAGCCTTCTTCGAACTCGTGCCTGCTTTCGCGGCCATAGCGGAACTCGGCCCCGGCGCGGAATCCGAGCCAGGCATCGCCGCTGCAATCGATGAACTGGGGGGCGCTGAAGCGGAGCGCTTCGCCGGTGCGATTGTGGTGGGCATCACAGCTGAGGATCCTGCCGTCGCGGCATTGGACGTCGTACAGCCGCCACTCGAGGAACTGCACCACGTTGGGTTCGGCTGCGAGGGTGAGCTGCCTCTTGCGATCATCGGCCTGCGCCTCGGCGGAGCCGTTGCCCGCCTTCCAGGCGCGGGTATCGATGCCGCTGATGATGCCGGAATCCTTGCCGGCGATGCCTTCGGTATGCACACGGATCTCGCCGCTCGCATTGCCGCCCAGCACCGGCCGATCATGGATCAGGGCGACGCGCAGTCCGCTCTTGGCGGCAGCGATGGACGCCCCGCAGCCGGCCAGGCCGCCCCCGACTATCACCACATCGAACTCCTCGCGCCTTTTGGGCTCGGCTGGGATGCCCATCAGGCGGCGGCGCCAGGCCTGCATGGCCGGGACGTCGTTGGGCGGGACGAAGGCGGCATCCTGGGTGAAGAACAGCGCATCGCAGCGGCCCTCGAACCCGGTCAGATCATTGAGCGCGACGGTGGTGGAGGTGCGGGTGATCTCGACTGTGCCGCCCTGCTGCCAGGCCCAGCCAGGAGCGGTGCCGAAGATGGCATCCAGGGGATGCCCATCGATCACCACCCGGAAGCGTCCTGGCGCCTCCCAGCTCCCCGGGCACCAATTGCGTGTGCGCACGAAGCAATGGTAGGTGCCGGTGCTGGGGAACACCGCGGTGGTGGTGGCGTCGGCCACCGGGATGCCGAGTCCATGGGCGAGCAGGAATGGCGATCCCATGATATCGGCGAACTGCGGGTCGAGCAGCCAACCGCCCAGCGAGGCGAAAGAGCGCGCTTCCAGCAGCAGGCAGGGGGCGGGGTGATCGCCATCGGGGTCGGCAAACCCCATGGCGGCCAGCGAGAGGCCGGCACCGCAGAGGGCGAGGAAATCGCGTCGAGTGGTGGCCACAGGGTATCTCTCAGGGCTGATATGGTGCTATATAAGCATCATACGCGGGAGGCAACCCTCCGTTGCCCCCGGGCTGCCTGGCGGACACCCAGGGTGGGGTGGCTAGGACAGGCCCTCGAGCATCTTCGTGCTGTCGCCGAAGCTGTCGAGCGGGCAGCCAGCCCGAGCGGACATCGCCAGGAAGAGGTCGCACATGTTGCCGGTGGCGTTGAGGGTGCGGCCCGTCTTGATCGTACCGCCGCCATTGCCTGCGAGCAGCACCGGCAGGTCGTCGTGGTTGTGGCGGTCGCCATCGCCGATGGCCGAGCCGTACATCATCATGCTGTGGTCGAGCAGGCTGCCCTTGCCGTCGCTGAGCGATTTCATCTTCTGGACCAGGTAGGAGAACAGCTCCACATGGTGGACGTTGATCTTGGCGATGCCCTCGAGCTTGACCGGATCCTTGCCGTGGTGCGAGATCTCGTGATGGCCGCCCATCACGCCCAGCTCGGGATAGCTATGGCCTGAACCGCCATTGCCGAACATGAAGCTGACGATGCGGGTGGTGTCGGACTGGAAGGTGAGCACGATGAGATCGAGCATGAGCTTGGCCCGCTCGGCATACAGCGAGGGCGCGCTTGCAGGGGGGTTGAGCGCGATCACCGGGGAGTAGGTCCCCGGCTTCTTGTCGTTCGCCTGCTTGGCCGCCTCCAGGGCGTTGCGCTCGGCATGCTCGATGCGCTTTTCGAGGGCGCGGACCGAATCCAGGAATTCATCGAGCTTGTGCTGGTCGTTCACCCCCACCGACTGGTGCAGGCTCTTGGCGTCCTCGAGGATCTCGTCCAGCACGCTCTGCTCCAGGGATGGCGCCTGGGCATCGCCGTCCTTGGAGGCGAACTTGCTGGGGTCGACCAGCGGACCGGTCTGCCTCTTCGGGCGTGCGGTCTTGCGCGCGGCGAACATGCGGTCGAAGACCGCCTTGGGATTGACTTCCTTGGCCATCGGCGAGGTGGGGGTGCGCCAGGAGATGTTCGAGGAATAGGCGCAGCTGTAGCCGGAATCGCAATTGCCCGCCTGTCCGCCCGCCTCCATGCCCAGTTCGAGGGTTGGCAGCGAGGTGTAGACGCCGATGGTCTGGGCTACCTGCTGATCGATCGAGACGCCGGCCTGGATGTCCCCGCCGGATGTCTTGCGGCATTGCTTGCCGGTGAGGAAGGTGCCGGTCTCGCGTGCATGGTCGCCGGCGCCATCGCCATTGCCCCGCGCCTTGTCGTGGCGCAGGTTGTTGATCACCAGGACATCGTTCATCACCGGAGCCAGCGGCATGTGGATGCGCGGATAGGGCGTGGTCATGCCCGCCTTGGGCTTCCACTCATCCTGGTTGACGCCGTTGGGGATCATGAAGAAGGCCAGGCGGATGGGCGAGCGGTACTCGCCCTTCTTGGGGTCCTCGCCCCAGCCCATGGCGTCCAGCAGGGGCAGGGCCATGGCCACTCCCACGCCTTTGAGCATGGTGCGTCGCGGGATGAGCCAGTTCTTGCGCATGGGATACCTCATTGGCTATTTGTTGCGTCGATTCAGGAAGGGATAGCTGGTCGCCACTTGGGTGACCATGGTCGCGAAGTGGTACTGGTCCTTGGCCACCGCGGTGGCGATGTTCTCGACGGTGAACTCGTCGTCGTCATTCATGGCGCGGCCGAGGGCGAAGATCAGCAGCTTCTCGCTCAGGCGCCGGACGAAGTCCTGCTTGCGGTTGAGGAACAGCGTCTTGAGCTCGATCGGGCCCTTGAATGACAACCCTCCGGGCAGGGTTCCGGTGACGTCCAGTGGCTTGCCGCCGTCCTCGGTGCGCCAGCGTCCGAGCGCATCGTAGTTCTCGAAGCCGAAGCCGATCGGATCCATGCGCTGGTGGCAGGAGGCGCACACCGGATCGGTGCGGTGGCGCTCCATCAGCTGCCGCAGGCTGAGGCCGGCGCTGCTGGGCTTGTCCTGCTCGGGCAGCTGGGCGACCGCTGGCGGCGGGGGTGGCGGCGGATCGCCGACGATCTCCTCGAGTATCCACTTGCCGCGCTTCACCGGGCTGGTGCGGGTGGGGTTGGAGGTGATGGTGAGGATGCTGGCCATCGACAGCACGCCGCCGCGGGTGTGGTCGGGGAGCTGGACCTTGCGCATCTGCGCACCAGAGACCTCGGGCAAGCCATAGTGCTTGGCCAGTCGGTCATTGACGAAGGTGTAGTCGCAGTCGATGAACTCCAGGACGCTGCGGTCCTCGCGCATCACGTATTCGAAGAACATCGCCGTCTCGTCGTACATCGCCTTGCGCAGCACCTTGTCGTACTCGGGGAACTTCTTCGGATCGGGTTGGAAGGTGTCGAGGTTGCGCAGATGGAGCCACTGTTCGGCGAAGGTCTCGACCAGGGCATGGGACTTGGGGTCCTTGAGCATGCGCCGGACCTGCTTCTCGACCGTGGCGGTCTCGTGCAGCTTGCCCTGCTTGGCGAGATCGAAGAGCTCGTCATCTGGCATGCTCGACCAGAGGAAATACGATAGGCGCGAGGCGAGCTCGTAATCGGTGACCGGGTAGGCGCCGTTGGGCTGGCTGCTCTGCTGGCTCGGCTCGACGCGGAAGAGGAAGAGCGGCGACTCGAGCACCGCCTGCAGGGTGATCTTGATCGAGTCCTCGAAGACCTCACCCTGCCGGTCGGCCAGATCGAAGAGCTTGACCAGGCGCTCGAGCTTCTCCGGGCTGACCGGCTGGCGGAATGCGCGTGAGGCGAAGTGCTCGATGATGGCGCGCGCAGCGTCGCGCTTGGGCATGTCTGGTCCCGGCTTGGCGATGAAGATGCGCTTGTGGCTGTCCGGGACGGGAGGACCGGGGGGGCCGATCAGTTCGAGGTGCTCGATGGTCAGGGCACGGGTGGCGGCCTTGCCGGGGGGCTTGGCCGGTTGCTTGGCGGTCCTGGCGCCCGAATTGGGCGAGGCGCCAGCGCCGCCAGGTGGGGGGTCGCTGTCGCTGTAGGGATTGGCGAAGGACACCGCGATGTGCCGGGCGCCCTTCTTCAGGGTGACAAAGGCGGTGTAGCCGGTCGGCGAGGCGGTGCTTGCGGCGACCTTGATCTCGGTCGCCAGTTCATTGTCCACCTTGATCGCCATGCGCGCGGTATCGGTGCCCGCCTGATCGGCTCCGGCCCGGATCTTGAGGGTGTACTTGCCGTCGATCGGTGCCCCGACATCCAAGTCGACCTCGCCCAGGGCGGTGAAGGTGCGGCTCTTGCCATCGGGCTTGGCCTCGAGCGTCTTGCCCTCATGGACCCCCGGCAGCTGGCCGGCGGCCAGCTTGAGGTTGAGCTGCTCGGCGACGATCGCCTTGTCGAGGATCATGGTCGCTGCATCGTGGTACTTCTCGAGCAGGATCGGGGGCAGCGAGAGCACATCGGCGATGTCGTCGAAGCCCTCGCCGACATCGTCGGACGGGAATCCCCGCGCCGGCTTGAGGTCGAGCCCGATCAGATCGCGGATGGTGTTGTCGTATTCGCTGCGGTTGAGGCGGCGGATGGTGACGACGCCTGGATCAGGCGGACCATCGGGACGCTTGAGCGTGCGCAGCGCGGTGACCAGGTGCTCAATCTCCTGGGGATTGGGCTGCTTGGCATCCTCAGGGGGCATGTCCTTGGTAATGACCTTGTCGAGCACCTTGCGCCAGATCCTCAGCGCATGCCGGCCAGCATCCTCGGTAGCGATCGACTGGAGGTCGAGATCGCCCTTGTGCTTGCTCGGCTGGTGGCATTTGAAGCAGAAGGTTTCGAGCATCGGTCGGACATCGGTAAGGTAGGAGGAGCCGTCGGCAGCAGTCAGGACGACCGTCAGATAGAGCGCGAGAAGACACGCCGTTCGCACTGACAGTCTGCACGGTGAATTCATCCTATCCTCTTTGACGCGCCCGGGATCTGCCTGTTGGTCGACTCGGTGAGGCTGCGCTTCGCGTTTCACACAGCCGAGGGTCGTCCAGAGCTGGCGGCAGGGGTGCGCAAGGAGGCGCAAGACGTGCACCAACGAATCTCCAAGGTACGTGAGACCTCCCTAGAGCATACCCTCAAGGTCGTCATCCCGCTGACCTGGGATCCCTCAACCACAGCGCTGAGCGCCCTATGGGCCGAGGTCGACCAGGTCCGCGGCCCTGCGCCCGGGCTCGACCACCCCCACATGGACAGGGTGCGGCGATTGACGACGGCACGTCTGGCACAATGGCGATGCATAGCGATGCATCCTCCATCATTCGCCCGCTGCCGCGAACAGGCTGGATGATGGGGGGCCGACGGCGGCCCGGCAGGGAAGAGGTCCCTAATAAAATTCCGGGTCAGGCGTGGATAGGGCAACCACCCGCTGGACCACTCCGTGCGCTTCCTCCTCCTGCTCCTCCTCCTGCTCGTCCTCCACCCTGCTACCGAGGCGGCGGTCGGCCTGGTGACGGTCCCGGAGCGCCAGGGGGTGCGGCTGACCATCTACAACGGCGTCGACCTCACCCTGGTCCAGGAGACTCGCACGCTGGTCCTGCGACAGGGCCGCAACCGCATCCAGTACCAATGGGCGGGCACCCTCATCGACACCACTTCCCTCGAGCTGCGGCCGTTGGAGCGTCAGGACGACATCGAGATCATCGACGCGCTGTCGCCGCCGCATGCACCTGCGACGCTGGTATGGGAGATCGAGAGCAAGATCGAAGGGGCGGTGCGCTTCGAGATCAGCTACTTCACCTCGGGGGTGGCCTGGACCGCAGACTACACCATGCGCGCCGATCGCGACGAGGCGACGGCGATGGTCGAGGGCTGGGTCGGAGTCGACAACCGGTCCGGCGAATCCTATGCGCATGCGGATATCCGCCTGGTGGTCGGGACCATCACCCTGATCGAGCGCATCCGCGATCTCGCCAGCGGGCAGGTGGAGGAGCGCAGCAAGCAGCTCGATCGCCGGGCGATCCTGCGCCATGGGCGCGACCTCCTGGGCAAGCGGGCAGCCGACAAGGACGGCGAGGCCGATGGCGTGGCGATGGAGCGGACCAGGAAGCTTGCGTTCGATGAACTCGAGCAGGCGGCCGAGGTGGTCTCGGCCCGGCTGGCCGACTACCATCTCTTCATCATCGGCGGCGAGCAGGACCTGCCCGACCAGGCCACCACGCGCTTCCTCGCCATCCAGACCCGCCAGCCGATGGTGCTCGAGGTGCTCTATCGCGTCGAGCTCGCGGAGCAGGCGCAGGCGATCAAGCTCTACCGCTTCGTCAATGACGCCGAGCATAAGCTTCCCGATGGTCCGCTGCCCGATGGACCCTGGCATGTCTTCCGGGTGGCCGACCCGGCAACCAGCGAGCTCAGCTACCAGGGTCTGGCGGCGCATGAATACACCCCGCCGGGCCAGAAGGTCGAGCTCGAGCTCGGCGTGGATCCGGGTGTGTCGGTGGCCCAGGTGCACGAGCAGCACTGCGAGACCGATCAGCATTTCGACCGCCGGGGCCATCTCGATGGCTGGATCGCACATGATCGCTGGATGCTGACCATGGTCGATACCAGGGCTTTCCCGCTCTCGCTCGAGTACCTGATCCAAGCGCAGGGAAGCTGGGAGGTCACCAACCTGACGGGTGAACGGCGTGACCAGTACACCTGGCGGCATCAGGACCGCCTGGCGGCCGGCGACCGGCTGGTGCTCGGAACGTTCACCATCAGCACCCGCATGGGCGTGCTGGCTGCCGCCGACGGCCTCGCCAAAGCGGTGCATCTGCCCGTTCCGCTGCCGCTGCCCGCCATCAGCCCCGCCCATTGACGGGAACACCAAGGAAATACCCCATGCGCCTGCTCGCTCTCGGACCCATCCTGCTGCTTCTCCTGCTGTCCGGCCGGGCCACTGCCGCAGTCGGACTGGTCACCATCCCCGAACGTGAGACGGTGCGCATGACCATCTACAACAGCGTCGATCTGACCCTGGTGCAGGAGGCGCGCACGCTGGTGCTCAAGAAGGGCCGCAACCGCATCCAGTACCAGTGGGCGGGGACGCTCATCGACACCACCTCGCTCGAGCTGCGGGCATTGGAGAGCCAGAGCGATATCGAGATCGTCGATGTGGTCTACCCGCCGTCGTCGCCCGCGACGCTCATCTGGGAGCTCGAGAGCGCGGTCGAGGGTCCGGTGCGCTTCGAGATCAGCTACTTCACCTCGGGGGTGACCTGGAGCGCGGACTATGTCCTGCGCGCGAGCGCCGAGGAGTCCACTGGGGAGCTCGAAGGATGGGTGGCGGTCGACAACCGCTCGGGCGAGGACTACCCGCATGCCGAGGTGCGCCTGGTGGTGGGAACCATCAACCTCGTCGAGCGCATCCGCGATCTCGCCACCGGGCAGGAGATGGATCGCCAGCGTTCCCTCAACCGCGCAGAGGTCGTCGATGCCCGTGCGGTCCTGAGCGAAAGCCTCCCAGCCGCCGCCGCTCCGGCGGTGGCTGGGGCGTTCAAGGCGAAGCGGCCGGAGGTGCTGTCGCTCAGGCTGGCCGATTACCACATCTTCACCATCGGTGGGGTGCAGGCGGTCACCAATGGCGCCACCACGCGCTTCCTCGCCATCGTGACCAAGAAGGCGATGGACCTCGAGGTCCTGTATCGCGTCCCCTTCCGCAGCGATACCGCCGACAAGCTCTATCGCTTCATCGATGATGCCGAGCATCAGCTGCCCGAAGGGCCGTTGCCCGATGGCATGTGGCATGTCTTCCGCGTCATCGACCCGGCGACCGGTGCGCTGAGCTTCAGCGGCTCCGCCCGCCATGCCTACGTGTCTCCAGGAGAGAAGGTCGAGCTCGAGCTCGGTGTGGATCCGGCAATAGTGGTCAAGCAGGTCCATGAGGCCTACAGCCAGAGCGACCACCACTACGATCCGAAGGGCAGGCTGGATGGCTGGATCGATCATGACCGCTGGCGCTTCAAGCTGGTCAATACCAAGGCCATCCCGGTATCGCTCGAATATCTCATCAGCGGCAACGGCGATTGGACCGTCGAGGGTCTGGGCGGGGAACGCCGCAGCGAGACCCTGATGCGCCATCTCGACACCATCAAGGCGGGGCAGGTGCTCGAGCTCGGGCCATTCAGCGTGCTCTCGCGCCGGGGTGCTCGCGGGACGGCGCCCATCCAACCGCCGAAGCTCCCGGTGCAGCCCCTGCTGCCGCTGCCGATCATCCGCACCTCTGGCAAATAAGCGAAGGAACCCGCCATGAAACCCATGCTCCCGACCATCCTGTCCGCATGCCTGTCCCTGTGCTGCACCTGCGCCTCGGCTGCGGTCGCGCTCACCACCCTGCCGGATCGCGAACGCGTGATGATACGCTTCGAGGATTCCGGCCAGGTGCTGGTCGAGGAGGCGCGCACCCTGACCCTCGACAAGGGGACCAACCAGATCGGCTTCACCTGGCTGGGGGTCGACATCGATCGCAGCTCGATCCAGCTCCTGGGTGCCGGGGGGGTGGGCTTCAACGTCATCCGCGCCACCTATCCGCCCGGCCAGGAGAACAGCCTGGGATGGGAGGTGTCGGCGACCGCAGCGGGAGCGGCACAGGTGCGCATCAGTTACCTGCTGCAGGGCATTTCACGTGAATTGTCCTATCGCGCGGTGGTGTCCGAAGGCAAGGACCCCCGCCTGAGCCTGCGCGTCTACCAGCGCCTCAACAACGCCAGCGGAGAGAACTACGATGCCGCCGCCCTGCGCGCTGCATTCGGCGACCTGCGCGACAGCCCGCTGGCCAGCGGCGAGATCCGCCAGCAGCTCAGCGCACGCTTCCTCGAGGTCCCCTTCACCAAGCGCTACATCTACGACCCTGCCAAGGGCGAGCGGGTGATGGTCGACTATGTGCTGAGCAACAGCGCCGATGGCAAGCTGGGCAAGGGCCTGCTGCCTGGGGCGAAGATGCGCATCTTCCAGCAGACCGGGCAGAGCGAGGCGTTCCTCGGCGAGGATGTCGCCAAGCCCACACCGCTGGGAGAGGAGATGGTGCTGCATATCGGCGACAGCAAGGATCTGACCGTCAGACGCGCCCAGCTCGAGACCAGGCAGGAGGTGGTGCAGCGCGACAGCGATGGGCATGTGGTGCTCTGGCATCAGCTCACCGACATGCGCTTCGAGGTCGAAAACTTCACCGGCGATGAGAAGCGCATCGAGCTCGACGAGCATCTCGATGGCGAATGGGATGTCGCCAATCCGCTGCAGCTGCTCGAGAAGCGCATCGCCCCGGAGAAGTACGAGGAGGCGAAGGGCGAGGCCGACCCGGCCGGCACCCTGGAGCGCAAGGATGCCGACAACCTGGTCATCCATCTGACGGTGCCGGCCGGTCGCCGGGTGGTGCTCACCTGCACGCTCAGGCGGCTCAACCGGCATTGAACGGCCGCAGCCAGATGATGACGAGGATGGCTGAGGCGCGCCTCCGACCATAACAGACCAAAATGGAGGATGTCGGCAACGCGCACCGGAGAGAGGGGTACTATGGTTGATTATGGCCCATCACTCCCATGTCTCAGCAGCAGCGCCAGGCCACTACACGCCGATTGCGCGCTGGGCGGGGGGTTGGCCACCTGGCTGGCTGCGGCTGGCGGTGCTGGTCAGCGCGATCGCCTGCACGCTGCCCGGTCACCGGGGATGGTGCGAAAGCCTCACGCCGGCGTCCGACATCATCCCGCTGACGTATCAGACCTCCTGGATCGGCAACACCGTCGCCACGCCGGATGCCTGGGTGCAGATGAACAGCGAGACCCTGGTGGTCGCCGGCGATGGGACCTGCTACACCAATGTGCCGTGGGAGGAGGGTGGCCATAACGTCAGCTACTACCGCGACGGCGCGCTGATCGGCGCCGCTCTGCATACGCATGGGTGGGGCTACGAGGGCGGTCTTGCGGTGGCGGTCACCGAGCGCTATCTGTTCATCTCTCAGCAGGTCAGCAATGAAGGCGGAGGACTGAAGAGCCCTGCCAGCTGGCCGCCCAAGGGGAAGACCTGGTATGGGGTATCGCGACGCCTGCGCTCCGATCCGCGCAGCGCTGCACCGTGGGCGCTCGGCAAGGGCGGGGACGGCGATACCCTCAAAGGCGGCTTCCTGGTCGTCCTCGAGGTCGATGAGCATGGCGCCGGACCGATCGCCGGCCTCGCCGCCGATCAGACCACGCTGTATGCGTCCACCCCCAGCGCCGGCACCATCGCACGCTTCGATGTCCAGACCATGGAGCCGCGGGGGAGCTGGGCGATCCCGGGTGCACAGCAGATGTGCAGCGATCGCGATGGCACCTTGTGGGTGGTCCAGCGCATCGCCGGCGCCAAGCCGCAGATCATCCACGTCTCGCAGGCTGGCGAGCTCATCGGTCCCGGTGTGGGCGGCATCGCCTCCCCGCGCGGGCTGGCCCTCGATGGCAAGGGCCGGCTGTATGTCGCCGATGACGGTCCGGACCAGCAGATCAAGGTCATCACCGATCTAACGACGTCTCCACGCGTCAGCCAGGCGATTGGCGTCCCGGGCGGCATCTACGCAGCACCGCGAGGGCGGGTGGCGGCGCTGAAATTCAACGGGCCGAGCGGCGTCGGCTGCGATGCCAGCGGCAACCTCTACGTCGCCTGCACCGGGAATGGCTTCACCCTCGAGTGCTATGATCCGAGCATGTCCAGGCGGTGGAACCTCGAAGGTCTCGAGTTCGTCGATTGCGCCGCCGTCGATCCGGGAGCGGATGCCAACATCTACACCAAGGAGGAGCACATCGTCTGCGACTGGAGCAAGCCAGCCGGGCATGAATGGCGCTACCAGGGCTACACCCTCGACCGTTTCGCCTATCCGGAGGATGCGCGCAACGGCCATGCAGAGTTCGCCAGCACCTGGGTGCGCCGGCGGGATGGCCATGTGATCGTCTTCGGCATCGACATGTATGCCGAGCACCTGCTGGTCTATCGTCAGCGCGCAGAGGACGAGATCCTGGTGCCGAGCGGGATGGTGGTCAAGAACCACATCAAATCCGCTGCGGGAGCGGCGGAATGGCCTCCGCATCAGCCGGCGCAGGGCGAATGGATCTGGCGCGACGGCGATGGCGATGGGGCCTTCTCGGCAGGGGAGTTCGAGGGCTCCGGGCACGATGCTCCGGGCATCGGCTGGGGGTGGTGGGTCGACGACCGCCTCGATGTCTGGCAGGTCGGTGCGCAGGCGGTGCGCCGCATCCCCTTCCAGGGCTTCGACCCCCATGGCAATCCGATCTGGAGCCTGGCCAAGGCCACCCTCGCCAAGGTGCCGGCACCGTTCACCGCCTGCGAGCGGCTGATCGCTGATCCGGCCGCCGACACCATGCTGCTGGCCGGATGGAGCAGAGAATTCCCCAATGACAAGGGCAACTGGAAGACCACCGGCAAGGTCATCGCCTGCTACGACCATTGGAGCAGCTCGCCGAGCAAGCGCTGGGAGATCCATCCGCCCTATGACATCGCGGCCGAGCACTCTACCTCCCGCGGCACCACCGTCGCCATGGCGAGCGCCGGTGATTACCTGTTCGTGGTCTACCTCATCTCCGCCGAGGTGCGCGTGCACAAGCTGGGCGATGGGGCCTATGTCGGCTCACTGGTCCCGGCCAAGGACCTCAGCGGCTGGGTTGACCTGCCCTACGGCATCACCGCCAGCAGGCGTGCCGATGGCGAGTATCTGGTCATCGTCGAGGAGGACGCCAAGGCCAAGAACATCGTCTACCGCTGGAAGCCGCCTGGGCATTAGGCGCACCGCCGCGCCACGATGACGTGCCGGCAGCGTGTCGATGTGGCGCCCCAACGTGAACCAGTCAGGGCCGGGCAGTGCGCGCATCGTCCATTTTGACGGCGCGGCCCGGCGCTAGCATGCCCCCACGCGCGACTGCGCGAGGAGCCCCGTCCATGCGCATCCTCCCCCGCCTCGTCCTCGGTTGCGCACTCGCTCTCACAGGCGCCGCCAACGCCGCCGAGATCGTCCCCATCAAGCGTTCGGTCCCGCCTCCCGGGACGCCGCTTGGCGACGCCGACCGCGCCCGCCTGCAGGACGGGCTCAGTGCGCTGGAGAAGCGCATCGCCAGCGCTCCCGCTTCGCCGGCGCTCAATGATGTGATCATCTTCACCAAGGCCGTCTCCTACGCGCTGCGCTTCGATGAGTTCTGGGATCTCGCCAAGGAGACGCCGAGGGCGGACTGGGCGCTGCAGCAGGCACGCGAGCGCCTGGACAAGCTGGCGGAGGCGCCATGGCTGAAGCAGACCGGTCTGCAGGTGCGCGGCTTCGTCTCGGCCATCGATGGCTCGGTCCAGCCCTATGGCCTGGTCATCCCCGAGCATCTCGACACCAGCAAGCCGGTGCCGCTGTACATCTGGCTGCATGGCCGCAGCGAGCAGGAGACCGACCTGCATTTCCTCGCCAACCGCAGCCGCAGCGCGGGCGAGATCCATCCCGACGGGGTGATCATGGCGCATGCCTTCGGGCGCATGTGCGTCGGCTTCAAGAGCGCCGGCGAGATCGATGTCATCGATCTGATCGCCGAGGTGTCCGCGCACTACCGCATCGACCCGGAGCGGGTGGTGCTGATGGGCTTCTCGATGGGCGGCGCCGGGGCCAAGCACATCGGCGCGCACTACACCGACCACTTCGCCGCCATCCATGCCGGCGCCGGCTTCGCCGAGACCGCGCGCTACCTCAACCTCAAGAAGGAGGACTTCCCGCCCGGCTACGAGCAGACGCTCTGGGGCGACTACGACGTGCCGGACTACATCCGCAACCTCTTCGACGTGCCCTTCATCGCCTACAGCGGCGAGCAGGACAAGCAGATCCAGGCCGCGCAGGTGCTTGCCGAGTACTTCAAGGCCAACGGCCATGAACTGGTCCACCTCATCGGCCCGGGCGTGGGCCACAAATACCAGGCCGACACCCTCAAGCAGGTGCTCGCCCTGGTGCATACCGCGGTCGAGCACGGCCGGCCGATGCCGGAGACCATCTCCTTCGAGACCCGCACCCTGCGCTACGACCGCATGTTCTGGGTGCAGGCGCTCGGGTTGAAGCAGCATTGGCAGGATGCGCGCATCGACGCCGCCGTGGTCGACGGCGGCCTGCGCGTCACCACCAGCAACATCACCAGCCTCAAGCTCACCTGGCCGGGCCTGAAGGCCGGCACCGCGCTGGCGATCGACAACCAGAAGCTGGTGCTCACCGCCGCGGCCGGCGCGCCGGCCGCCACCCTCGCCTACGACCACTCGGGGTGGGCGCAGGTCGCGCCCGCGCCCGCCGCCTCGGCTGGCACGGGCACCGGCTCCGGGCCGCTGAGCAAGCGGCACGGTCTGCAGGGGCCGATCGATGATGCATTCCTGGCGCCCTTCCTGGTGGTGCTGCCGAGCAAGCCGTCGCGCAATGAGCGCTTCCAGCGCTGGTGCCAGTTCGAGAGCCGGCACTTCATCGAGCGCTGGGCAGCGCTGATGCGCGGCGAGGTGCGCATCAAGAGCGATGCCGAGGTCACCGCCGAGGACATGGCGCACTACAACCTCGTGCTGTGGGGCGATGCCGAGAGCAATCGCCTGATCGGCAGGATCGCGCCCAGCCTGCCGATCGCCGCGGTGGTGCCCGAAGGCGCCGCGCTCTACCTCGCCGATGCCAAGGGCCTGCCGGCGGTCGGCATCGTGCCGGTGCTGATCTACCCCAATCCGCTCTCGGGCGAGCGCTATGTGGTCATCAACAGCGGCCTGACCTTCCGCGAAGGCTCCGACCACACCAACTCGCTGCAGAACCCCAAGCTGCCCGATTGGGCGGCCATCGATCTCAGCCACGATCCGGATGAGAACGCGCCCGGGCTGGTGACGCGTGCGGGCTTCTTCGATGAGCAGTGGAAGGCCCAGCCAGCCTCGCCCTAGGCCGCGGCCGGGATGGACCAAACAGCGCAGGAATTTGCCCCTTCCGATCGCCGTGCGCAGCAGTCGTGGCTCGACAGCGCGCGCGCCCACAGGCATGCTGATGGCTGGCGCTGGCCACCCGGGTCCCAGGCTGCTGCGGCCGGATGATCGGCGAGCGCCAGCCGGCGCCGAGTCGCGCTGATGCGCACCGTCAGACACCGCCAGAGGGGACTGCCATGCCTCGCTACCGCCTCGCCGGCCTCCTGCCCCTGGCCCTGCTGCTGGCTGGCAGCGCCGCCTCCGCCCACGCCGCCGAGGCCGCGCATGTCGATGCGCCGGGCGCGCAGATGGATTTCGGCGACCTCATGCACTATTTCGTCAGCATCGGCGAACCGAGCAGGCAGATGGTCGCCAAGGCCATCGCCATCCGCCTCGGTGATGCGGCGATCTGCTATGACATGGAAACCATGCGCGTCGCCGCCTGCTGGACCGGCGGGTTCATCGACATGGGCACCACCAACGTCGTGCGCCTGGTCCAGGGGGTCGGGGCGGCGCCGATCGCGGGCGCGCTCCAGGTCGCGACCCGTCCGGGACCGGGGTGGGCGGACGAGCATGGCTCCTTCGCCGATCCGCGGCCTGCCGGATTCGCGCAGCAGGGCTTCGGCAAGCTGCCGGATAGCTGGGTGCACTACGGCGGCCTCTACCGCCATGAGCATGAGAGCGTGCTCACCTACACGGTCGGTCCCTGCGCGGTGCGTGAGCTGCCCGGCTTCCAGCCCGCCGGCGGTGTCGCGCTCTTCACCCGCACCATCGAGATGGCGAGCTCCGCCGCTGCGGCCCGCCTGCTGCTGGCGGAGGTGGGCGGCGCCGTCGGCAGCATCAGCGCCGCCGGTACCCAGGCGCTGCTCGAGGGCAGCGTGGCGGGCGGCGGCCTGGTGACGGTGGCCGCGCTCAGCGCGCTGCCGCCGGGGGCGGCGCTGCACGCCGAAACGGGGCGCCTGGTGCTCGAGCTGCCGCCGCGGGCAGCGCCGATCCGCTTCGTCGTCTGCCTGGCGTCGCTGCCGAGAAGCGGCCTGGAGGCGTTCGCTGCCGCGGTCGCCTCCTTGCCGCCGGCTGGCGATCTGGCGCTGCGCTGCGCCGGCTCGGCACCGCGCTGGCCGAGCGTGACCACCAGCGGGCGCAAGGGGGAGGATCGCTGGGCCTACACGGTCGACACCCTGGAGCTGCCCAAGCGCAACCCATGGAAGTCGTGGATCCGGCCGACCGGAGTGGATGTCTTCGCCGATGGCCGACTGGCGATCTGCACCCTGGCCGGCGATGTGTGGGTGGCCTCGGGGGTCGACGATGGGCTCAGTGCGCTGGTGTGGAAACGCTATGCCAGCGGGCTGTTCGAGCCGATGGGGCTGCGCATCGTCAAGGACGTGGTCTACGTCCTGGCGCGCGACCAGATCGTCCGCCTGGTGGACCTCAACGGCTCTGGCGAGGCCGGCTTCTACCAGAGCTTCAACAACGACGCGACGGTGTGGCCGAAGTACAACGATTTCGCCTTCGACCTCCAGACCGACCGTGCCGGCAACTTCTACTACGCCCGCGGCGGGCATGGCTCGCCGGTCGGAACGAGCCTGCACGCCTGCATCGTCAAGGTCTCCCCCGACGGGCGGACGAGCACCGTCATCGCCAACGGGCTGCGCGCGCCCAACGGCATGGGCATGGGTCCCATGGATGAGCTGAGCATCAGCGACAACCAGGGCAACTGGATACCGTCGAGCCGCATCAACCTGGTGCGCCCGGGCGGCTGGTATGGCTTCGTCGGCAATCCCTCCTTCTACGGCAAGGCGGAGCCACCGCTGCCGGCGCATCAGGATGCGCCGCTGTGCTGGATCCCCATGTCGCTCGACAACTCAAGTGGCGGCGAGGTGTGGGCGCCTCCGGCCTGGGGCCCGCTGGGCGGGCGCATGCTGCATACCAGCTACGGCATGAGCTCGCTGATGGCGGTGATCTACGAGGTGGTGGATGGCGTGCCCCAGGGCGGGGTGGTGCCGCTGCCGCTGCACTTCAGCTCCGGCATCATGCGCGGGCGCTTCTCGCCCAGCGATGGCCAGCTCTATGTCTGCGGCCTGAAGGGCTGGCAGACCAATGCCGGAGCCGACGGCTGCCTGGAGCGGGTGCGCTGGACCCGCCAGGCGGCCTGCCTGCCGATCGCGCTGAACGTCACCGCCGGGGCGTTGACGATCGGCTTCAGCGCCCCCCTGGAGCGTTCCTCGGTGGTGAACGACAACTTCAGCATCCAGGCCTACGGCTACCGCTGGAGCGGCGCCTATGGCTCGGACGATTACCTCGCCAGCGACCCCAAGCGCAAGGGGCGCGATACCATCGAGGTGCAGCAGGCCACCCTCAGCCCCGATGGCCGGACCATCACCCTGCACATCGCCGGTCTGGCGCCGGTGATGCAGATGGAGATCAAAGGAAAGCTGCGTGGCGCCGATGGCACGGCCGTCCCGCTGATGATCGCCAACACCATCAACGTCATCCCCAAGCCCTGACGAGCGGCCGGTGATGTGTCGTTTGCACGCACTAGCGTGCAGTTTCGACATGCCAGCGGACCGAGCCTCGCACCGTGGGCGGAAAATCGGTAATGGAAGGGCCTGGCGGCGGAATACCGCTACCAGGCGCTCGAGCGCTGGGGGGCAGGCATGGCGGACGCGGATGATGAGCAGCGGGCGAATGTCTCGGCCGTGGATGATGACCGCCTGTCGGTGCGCATCCAGCAGGGCGACCGTCACGCCTTCCTCGAGCTGGTGCAATCCAGCGAACGCGAGCTGCGCATCTTCATCACCCTGTATGCGAGCAATCTGGCGATGGTCGACGAGGTGCTGCAGGCGACCTACGTCACCGTCTTCGAGCGCATCGAGCGCTACCAGCCGCGCGGCACGCTGCGCGCCTGGCTCAAGGGCATCGCCCGCAACCTCCTCTACAAGGAGCTCGAGGCGCGCTCGCGCATGCATGCCCTGGAGGGGGACATCCTCGAGGAGCTGCTCGCCGCCAGCGCGCGCCGCCAGCTCGACGACGATGGCCCGGGCGAGCAGGCCGAGGCGCGGCTGCGCGGTCTGCAGCAGTGCCTGCTCCAGCTCTCGCCCGATGCCACCGAGCTGATCCGCAGCCGCTACTACGAGGATCGCCCGATCGCTGATATCGCTGCGCGGCTCGCGCGCTCGCAGACCTGGGTGGCGGTGACGCTCTACCGCATCCGCAAGACCCTGCTCACCTGCCTGCGCCAGCGGGGGGTCGCGTGAGCGAACAGCCGCAGCACGACGAGTGGATCGCCGGCTATCTCGAAGGGACGCTGGTCGGGGAGGACCGTCGCCGCCTGGCGGCGGCGATCCACGGCCATGCCGAGCGCGAGCAGGAGTTCGTCGCCCAGGTGCGCCTCCACCTTGTCCTCGGCAGCCTGATGAGCCAGGATGCCGCGGCACCGGTGCTGCGCCGCGCCGCCTTGATCCAGGGCACGCTCGATCCCGAGCGCCGCCGCACGCTGCTCGCGTCAACCTCCGCCCTGCGTCCGGCGCGCGCGCGGCCAGCAGTGGTGCGCCTGGCTCCATTCGCCGCCGCCGCCATCCTCTGCCTCGCCATCGCCGGCGCCGCCGGCCTGCCGAGGCCGGCCGGCCACCCGCCCTCGAGCCTGGGGTTGGTCGCCATCAGCACCACGCCGGCAGTGCTCGAGCGCGGGTCCGCGAGCCAGCCCGCCTCCGGCAGCCGGCTGCAGGTCGACGACCTCCTGGTGACCGGGGCGCAGGGCGGGCTGACGGNNATGGAGTACCCCGGCGAGGCGACGCGCATCGCGGTCGGCGGCAGTGCGCGCCTGGCGGTGCTCGGCCAGCCGGGCAAGCGCTTCCGCCTGGTGCAGGGCGAGATCACCGTCGAGGCCGCGCCGCAGCCGCCCGGAGAGCCGCTGTGCATCAGCACGCCGTGCGCCGACCTGACGGTGGTCGGGACCGCCTTCTCCGCCCGCTGCAATGCGCAGATGACCTGGCTGGACGTCAGCCACGGTGCGGTGCGCTTCGCGGCGGCCGGCGATCAGCAGCCGCTCCTGGTCGGCGCCGGGCAGCAGGCGCTGGCGAATGGCACCATCCAGATCGTCCCGCGGGATGCCGGCAGCGGCCTGCTGGCGAGCTACTTCGACGGCTCGTCCTTCGAGCGCCTGTCGCTGGTGCGCATCGATCCGGTGGTCGACTTCGACTGGCATGATCGGGCGCCGGATGCGCGGGTCGAGCGCGAGCGCTTCTCGGTGCGCTGGAGCGGCGAGATCGATCCGCTCTTCAGCGAGGTCTACCGCTTCCACATCGCCTCGGACGATGGTGCGCGGCTGTGGATCGACGGCCGCCTGGTGATCGACAACTGGCATATCCAGAGCGTCGACTACGCCCATCCCGCCACCGGCACGGTGGCGCTGACCGCGCACCGCCGGGTGGGCATCCGCCTCGACTACTTCGAGTACGAGCATCTCGCCGCCGTGCGCCTGACCTGGCAATCGCCATCCCAGGTGCTTCAAGTGGTGCCGCCGCAGCGCCTCTTCCCTTCCCCATTGTAGCGCCCAGCCTTTCCGCATCGTGCCCACCATCCACCAATCGAGCCCAGCGTGACCATCCCCAAAGCCCTCCGCCGCGCGACCCCGGCCCTCGTCCTGCTGCTGGCGGCCCACTCCGCCGCGGTCGCCGCCGACTCCGGCCACAACGTCGACGGTCCGGCGGTGACCACCTCGCCGACCCTCGACAAGGAAGCCGACCACATCAAGTCGCTGACCCTGCCCGCCGGGGTGCAGGCGCGCGTATGGGTGCAGGGCGAGGCGGCGGCCAATCCCGTCGCCCTGGCGGTCGACGGGCGCAACCGCGTGTTCGCCGCCGAGACCATGCGCTTCCGCGTCGGTGGCATCCTCGATGACCGCGAGCACCTGTGGCTGTACAAGGACGATCTCAAGCTGACCACCACCGCCGAGCGCGCGGCGATGTACGAGAAATACGCGGCCAAGTACAAGCCGGGCTACTTCACCGCCCATGCCGAGCGGGTGATGCTGTTCGAGGATCCAGCAGGCAGCGGTGCGTCGACCACCTCCAAGATCTTCGCCGGCGGCTTCAACGATCCGCTCGACGGCACCGCCTCGGGCATCGTCACCGGCGACGATGGCACGGTGTATTTCGCCTGCATCCCGAAGATCTGGGCCTTGAGCGACAGCACCGGCGCCGGGGTCGCGGACCGCCGCAGCGTGGTCAGCGAAGGCTATGGCGTGCGGGTGAGCATCAGCGGCCACGACCTGCATGGCCTGGTGTGGGGCCCCGACGGCAAGCTCTACTGGTCGATGGGCGACCGCGGCTACAACGTCACCGGCAAGGAGGGCCAGCATTTCGCCGACCCCACAGGCGGCGCGGTGTTCCGCGCCAACCCCGACGGCAGCGAGCTCGAGCTGATCTATACCGGGCTGCGCAACCCCGAGGAGCTCGCCTTCAACGAATACGGCGATCTCTTCACCGTCGACAACAATGCCGATTTCGGCGACAAGGCCCGGGTCACCTACATCGTCGAGGGGGGCAGCACGGGCTGGACCCATGGCTTCTCGATGCTGAACATCAGCAACATGGCCAAGGCAGCCGGTCTCGATGGCGTCCAGACGGACCCCTGGATGGTCGAAGGCCTGTGGAAGACGCGCTTTGCCGATCAGCCGGCGCATATCGTGCCACCCGCCGGCTATTGCACCTCGGGTCCCTGTGGCGTGGCCTATGTGCCGGCCACCGGATGGCCGGCCGCATGGGCCGGCCGCTTCCTGGTGTGCGATTATCGTGCGGGCAACGATTCCGGCATCATGTGGTTCACGGTCAAGCCCGATGGCGCCGGGTATGCCGTCAGCGCCACCGATACCTTCCTCTGGGGCGCGCCCTGCACCGATGTGGCCTTCAGCTACGATGGCCGGCTCTTCGTCAGCGAATACCTCGGCGGATGGACGATCGCCGACAAGGGGCGCATCCTGTCGCTGTGGGACCCGACGACCACGGCGCAGTCGGCCGAGGTCGCCACCCTCATCGCCGGCGGCTTCACCGGCCGTCCCCTGGCCGAGCTGTCGCGGCTGCTCGGCCATGTCGACCAGCGCGTGCGCCAGGCGGCCCAGTTCGAGCTGGTCAGCCGGGGGCCGGCAGGCGTCCCCATCCTCACCGCTGCCGCAGCCTCGTCGGGCAACCTGTTCGCGCGGCTGCACGGCATCTGGGGACTCGGCCAGCTCGGACGCCGGAATCCGGAGGTGCTCCAGCCGCTGCTCGATCTCGTCGTCGACCCGGATGCCCAGGTGCGCTCCCAGGCGGTCAGGACGCTGGGGGATGATCGCTATGCCCCGGCAGCCGACCGCCTGATCGCAGCACTGCGCGATTCCAGCGCCCGGGTGCGCGCCTTCGCGGCGATCAGCCTGGGGCGGATGCACCAGAGGACCGCCATCCCGGCGCTGATGCAGGTCCTGGCCGAGAACAACGACCAGGATGCCGTCCTGCGCCATGCCGCGGTGATGGGACTTGCCGGGAGTAACGACCTTGCCGCCATCGACCCGTCCAGTGCGAACTCGAGCGCGGCGGTGCGTCTGGGCGTCCTGCTGACCGAACGGCGGCTCCACGATGCGCACATCGCCGCCTTCCTCCAGGATGCCGATCCCCGCCTGTGGTCGGAGGCGGTGCGGGCTATCTACGACGTGCCGATCAGGGACGCCATGCCCGCGCTCATCGCCCAGCTCGCGCATGGCATCCCTGCCCAGGTCGATCCGGCGATGTCCACCCTGCTGTACCTGCGCCTGATCCATGCCGCCGTCCGCTACGGCGGCCAGGATGCGGCGGTCGCGCTCGCCGCCTTCGCCGCGCATGCCCAGGCGCCGGCGGGGATCCGCGCCACCGCCCTGCACCTGCTGCTGACCTGGAACAGCCCCACGCCAGTCGATCCCATCGTCGGCCTCTATCGCCCGGTGCTGGCGCGCGAGCGTCCCCTCGACGGCGGGCGGATCAGGGAGTCCCTCCAGGCCATCATCGCCCAGGGCGACGAGAAGCTGCTGCCGGATGCCCTGACGCTGGCGAAGCGCTTCGGCCAGGCCCCTGAGCCCAGAGCGCTGATCGGCATGCTGGACAATGCCAGCCTCGGCGAAGGGACGCGCATCACCGCCATCAGCCAGCTGCTGGAGCAGCAGAGCCCCGACCTCGCGAGCCGCCTGCCCACGCTGCTGCACGATCGCAGCGCCATGGTGGCGATCGCCGCCTTCGACGCCATCCTGGCGCTGACCCCCGCTGCCGCAGCCGCCACCGCCCGCAGCGTGCTCGAGGACGACGGCACGACCCTGGGCATCCCGCTCAAGCAGCATGCGCTCAGCGCCATCGCCGAGCGCACCGATGCGGCCTCAGCCCAGGTGGTCGAGGCGTGGCTGGACCGCCTGATCGCCGGGACGGCGCCGAAGGAGATCGCGCTCGAGATCAGCGAGGCGGCCGAGCGGCGCACGGAGCCGGCCATCGCGGCGAAATACGCCAGCTACACCGCGAGCTTCCCGGCCAACGACCAGCTCGCGCGGTTCCGCGCCACCCTGTGGGGAGGGGATGTGCAGCGCGGCCGCGCGATCTTCCGCGTCCACAATGCCCAATGCATGCGCTGCCACGCCGTCGACGGCGATGGCGGGGTCGTCGGTCCCGACCTGCGCGGGGTGCCGAACCGCATCTCCCATGAGGCCCTGCTCGAATCCCTGATCCTGCCCAACGCGGTGATCGCACCGGGCTACGGCCTGTCGGTCATCTCGCTCAAGGACGGCAGCAGCCTCACCGGCAGCATCATCAGCCAATCGGCGACGGAACTGGTGGTCCGCCAGATGGATGCCAAGCAGGTGGCCGTGCCCATCGCCTCGGTCGCGAGCAAGACCGATCCGGTCTCGCCCATGCCGCCGATG
>PLEW01000158.1:52714-82014 GCA_003136555.1 Planctomycetota bacterium
GGCTCTTGTACCTCGGCTGGCTGCATCAGGACCAGCAGGGAGAATGCGATGATGCGGATGGTGAGCCTCCGGTCCCTGCTGGTCTCGGTCAGCTCAGCGCATCCCTGAGAGCATGGGTCGAATTCCTGCGCTTCGACGAGGATCTCATCGATGCGGCCGCCCAGGCCAGCCCGCAGGTTGCTGCCCGCGGCCATGCACCTCGCGGCCGAACCGTGGAGCAGATCCTGGGTGCCGCACAGACCCTGCCTACGAAGCGCAGACGTCGCTGAGCGGTCCCGCTGAGGTCCGGACGGTGAGTGGCCACCATATCCGGACGTCAGGCCGAGAATGCGGGAATCTGCGGAAGCATCAGCGGGTATGAGCCGGGGATACCATGGGCTGACGCGCCCTATTCCCGGTCACCTGCTGTCCGGGGACCGCCAGGCGAGCGAGCCGCAGGGGCCGTATCCGCATCATCAACGGCAGCGCTCCCATCCAGTGCCGTTGCCTGATCCCACCTCCCCTGCCGCCGTAGAGCGCGCGCCGCGCTGCGGATGCGGGCGAATGGAAGCAGGGCGGCACCGCAGCGCCGGCAGCGCACGCTCGGGAGGCTGTGGGTGGCGGCGCAGACCGCGCAGGTCCAATCATCGGGGTTGAGGTCGCTCATCGGTCAGCTGAGGAAATAGACCAGGTCGCTCAGCCGGGCGCGGGCCTCGGCATCACCGGCGGTGATGCCGGCCAGGCGGATGGTCAACTCCTCGCGGTCGGCTGGGTCGAGGTCGCTGCGCGCCAGGAGCCCCCCCGCCTGGGCGATGAGTGGGTCGATGGCGCTGTCGGCGCCCCCGGCGCCATCGCTGTCTTCGGCAGCCGGTGCGGCGCCTGGCTGAGCGATCGATGCACCGGCCAGGGGCAGGCTCTCATCAGGAGCCACGCCGTCCCAGGCATCCTCGTGCTCGTCCTCGCCGACCTCCTCGGGGGCATCCAGCCGCACGGTCGCCAGGTTGGCGAGATCGGCGCGCTGCACTGCGCGCGGCCGTTCGATCACCCGGCTCTCGCTCTTGCCGCTGCCCAGATCGCTGATGCTGACCTGGAGCAGGCCGCTGCGATCGATGTCGAAGCGGCAATGCACTTCGCGGCTCTGGCTGTGCCCGAGCTGGTCGAGCCGGAAGGTGCCGATGCGCTGGTTGCGTTCGGGGATTTCGGATTCGCCCTGGAAGATGTCGATATCGATCGCCTCCTGATCGGCATCGTGCTTGTAGAACACCTGCGACGCGGTGCTCGGCAGCGGGGTGTTGCGCCGCACCAGGATGTGGTTGCGCAGGCGCAGGAAGGCATCCAGGGCGCCGACGCCGATGCTGTGCGGGGTGATGTCGACCAGGGCAGCCGACACCCGCTCGCCGGCCATCGCCGCAGCCTCGATCGCCGCACCTTGGGCGACCACGGTGTCGGGGTTGATCCATGCCTGCGGTTCGATGCCCAGCTCCTCGCGCAGCAAACGCTGCACCAGCGGCGTGCGGGTGACCCCGCCGACCAGCAGCACGCGCGAGATGGCCGAGCTGTCGCAGCCGGCCATCGCCAGGGCCTGGCGCACCGAGCTGAGCGTGCGTTCGATGGCCGGAGCGATCTGCGCCTCGAAGTCGGTGCGGCGCACCGCGTATTCGAGGTGCAGGTCGCGGCCGGAGATGGTGGCGATGTGCTCCTCGCGGATCACCGCCTCGGCGTCGCTGGAGAGCTGGATCTTGGCCGCCTCGGCGGCGCGCAGCAGACGCGCCCACGCACGCGGCTGCTGCGCCAGGTCGAGGCCATGGCGCTTGAGGAAATCCTCGCTCGCCCGGCGAGCCAGCTCGCGGTCGAAATCGTGGCCGCCGAGCAGCACATCGCCATGCGAGGCGAGCACCTCGAGGACCTCGCCGGCGCACGCGACGATGCTCACATCGAAGGTGCCGCCGCCCAGGTCGTAGACCAGCCAGCGCTCGTCACGGCGGTTGCCGCGCGCATAGGCCGCAGCCGCGGCGGTCGGCTCGTTGACCAGGCGCAGCACCTCCAGTCCGGCCAGACGCGCCGCCTCGCGGGTATCCTCGCGGGCGCGCTCCGAGAAGAATGCCGGCACGGTGACCACCGCCTGGCCCACCGGGCTGTGCAGCTGCTCCTCGGCGGCCTCCTTGAGGTGGCGCAGGATCAGGCTGCTGATCATCGCCGGCGTCCAGGTCTTGCCGCCGAGGGCGACGGTGCGGTCGGTGCCCATCAGGCGCTTGATCCAGCGCACGGTATCCTGGGGTGCGGCCAATTCGTTGTTGAGCGCAGCGCGCCCCACCAGCAGTCGGCCATCCGCGGCCTGCGAGACCACCGAGGGCACCAGCGCCGAGCCGCTGATCGCGATCATGGTCGGCTCGCCATCCTTGAGGAAGCAGACTTCGCTGTGGGTGGTGCCGAGGTCGATGCCGATGACGGTCATGGATGAGTGTCCTGTGATGGGAGGGCGGCGCCGGCCGCCCCGATGATGACGTCTGCCGGGCGCAGCAGCGTGGCGCCGCTGCGCCAGCCATCGCGCTCGCAGCGCACGATGCGACCGGGCTGACCGGGCGCAGTGCCCAGGCAGCGCTGGGTCTCGGGGTCGAAGGATTCCCCGGCCTGCGGTGCGACGCGCGTCATGCCGGCATCGGCGAGGGTCTGGCGCGCCTTGTCGCGCACCAGGCGAGCGCCCTCGACCTGCCCGCTGAGCACCTGGCGGAGGTCCTCCGGCCAGGGCCGGGCGCGCCCGAGCCAGTCGCGCCCGGCAGCGCGGGCGAGCAGGGTGTCGACCGCCGTCGCGATGGCGATGGCGTGGCGGTCGGCGGACTCCGCAAGCGCGATCAGCCCGGCGGCGGCTGCCGCAGCCAGGCGTTCACCGAGGTGGTGCGCGGCGGCCAGGCTGCGCGCCAACGCGTCGCTGTCGCTGGGGGGCGGCGCAGCCGGTGCAGCGACCGCCTGGCTGAGGCGCCGCAGCTCCTGGTTCTGCCTGCGCACCTCGGCCGCCAGGCGCTCCTGGGCGAGCAGCAGGTCGTGCAGGCTGGGCAGCTCGAGCTCAGCCCAGGCGCTGCGGACCTCTGCAGGCCAGGCGGCGAAGGCAGGATCTTCGGCCAGGGGATCAGGCGTCTCCGGCTCATCCTGCTCGCCATCAGCTGCGGCATCGGGAGCGGGCAGGACACCAGCCCCAGGTGCTCCGAAGGCAGCGATTGCCGGAACGTTGGGTGCGCTGGTCGCGGCAGGCACGAGCGCTGGCGTCGGCTCGGCCTCACCGGCACCGGTGGGGACGGCGGTCTGATCCTCAGGCATGCGCATCCCCCAGTTCCCAGTCCGAGAGCACCGCCAGCTCGGCGATCAGCGCCTCGCTGACCGCGATGCCGCTGCGCGGGACCGGCAAGGGGGCGATCAGCGCCGTCGGATCGCACCAGCGGCGCCGGCGGCGGGCCTGGGCATCGCGCACCGCCCCATAGGCGGCATTGACCTGCGCGTCGGCGGTCCCCGCCCGCACCCGTGCATGGAAGGCGGCGCGGATGGCCTGGTCATCCGCCTCGGGCGGGATGCCGAGCACGACGTAGGGATCGGTCGGCAGTGGGGGGGTCGGCTGAGTGGGGGGCATGGTCAGGAGGGGACCTCGGAACCGTGCTGTTGGCGCTCAGGGCGCGGCACGAGGCGATGGATCAGGCCGACAAACCAGGCCTGGTGGGAGGGATCGAGGATGCGCGCCGCCAGGTAGGGGACCAGATGATGCAGGCGGTCGATCTCGCCGCTCAGCGCCGGGGAGTGATCGGGATAGCGACCGGGGCCGTCGTCGGAGTGGGTCAGTGCGCACAGCTGCTGGAGTCCGGCGAGCTCCAGTTCGCGGGCGCAGCCTGCCGCCGCGGCGACGCGCTGCAAGTCGATGGGGGGTGCCGCCGGCGCCGCGGCGGCCGGGACCTTGGCGCGGCGCTGTGGCTTGCGGCGCCGGGGCGCGAAGGGCGAGGGGAAGCCGCCCGGGCCGCTCCGGTCATCCTCCTCATCGTCCTGGTCCCCATCCCCCTCGTCCAGCTCGCCATCGCCGGAATCGAACATCCCCCGGGTCATGCGCTTGATCAGTTCCCGGAACGTCTCGAAGGACATGCCCAGATCGTCATCCTCCACCGGGGGGCGATCGCCCACCGCGCGGCGCATTTCCGCGGTCTCGGGGGCATCGGCGGGGGCGTGGTCCAGGGCCATCGACCAGACGATGTCGCGTTCATGGAGATCCTCCCCCATGATCTCGAGCATCCGCCCGACCGTGTAGGCGGCTTGCCAGCAGTGCCGCTGCGTGCGCATCCACTGCTGCGCCTCCTCGAAAGCGAGGCGCGGGTTCTCCGCCACCACTGCGAGGAGCACGCGCTGGAGATGGGACGGGCTCTTCCACAGCAGGCGGCGCAGCGCCTTCAGGCAGTCCGGTCGCGTCTGGACGGTCCAGGTCAGCAGCAGGCGATCGACCAGCTCGTCGCGGCCGACCAGCGCCACCGGCACGGGCCCGCGATCGAGCCGCCAGGTGAGCAGGGCGGCGTGGTCGCTGGGCAGGGTCATGAGCAGGCGCGTGCGCAGGTCACCCTCATTGCCGGCGAGCTCGAGATGGGCCGCCACCAGGAGCAGATCTCCGGCGAACAGCGTCTGCAGCTGCCCGGCTTCGCCGAGGGCCTTGCGCCGGCCACGGCGGTCATGCAGGGCCGCAGCGCACCAGCGCGGCAGCAGCTCCTGGCGCTGCTCAGGATCGTGGAGCAGGGCGACGAACAGGGCGTTGCGCAGCTCATTGGTCTGGTGGAGGCTGGTCAGCACGGCCAGGCGCAGGGTGATCACCTGAGCCTCGCCAGGCAGTTCGGCGAGCAGGCGGGCGATGATCGGCTTCCACGGCTTCCAGCGGTGCGGTGGCTGCGGATGGCCGGTATTGGCGAGGAACACCCGCAGCGCGTCGTGATGGTGCAGGCGCATGGTCAGGGCGAAGTTGGCGGTTCGCGCCCAAACCAGCAGCCATTCGGGCGCCAGGCGGGCGAGCGCGACATCAGGCCCGCGGCATTGCCGGTGCGGTCCGTCCACATGCACGACCTGGGAGTCGCTGATCTCGCCGAGGATGGTCAGGATCGCCTCACGCGCCAGGCTGGCGTCGCTGCGCACCAGCACCTCATGGAGGCGGCCGAGATGCGGGTTCTGCTCGCCGCTGCATGCGAGCTCGCGCCAGAAGCGCCGCTTGAGGGCATCCGGCAGGAGCGGCGCCCACAGACTGCCCGCCTGCGCCCAGGCCTCGTCGGCGCTGGGGTGGCGCGGGTCCGCGGCGAAGCGCAGGTCGCCGAGACGCAGCAGCAGCCAGGCGCGCTCCTCATGGCGCTCCTGGGGGCACCCCGCCAGGGTGCGCTCGACGGTGGCGCGGTCGCCGCTCTGCATGACCTCGCGCAGCATGCCGGGATGCCACCCGGCGGCATGCTGGGTGAGGCCGCGCATCAGCCCGGCGGTGGCGGGATAGAGCGATTGCGGGAAGGGCCCGAGGCCGCGCAGCAGGCGCTCGGCGCCCGCGAGGTCGCCCTGGACGGCGGCGCACACGCCCGCGCCGAGGGCGGCGCGCCGTGGCTGGCCGGCCTGCGCCTGGGCGAAGGAGGCCTGGGCCCGCCCGGCATCGCCGCGCAGCAGCAGCAGCCAGCCCTCGGCGAGCGGCTGCCAGCCTGGTCGCCGGCGCATGGCCGAGAGGCTGGTGCGCAGATCGCCGATCGACCACTGCGCCAGCTCGCGCTCCTCCGTCGGCAGGGTGGCATCGCCGGCGAGGGCCTGCAGGGCAGCGGCACCGCGCATGCGGGCCGCCGCCAGGCGGTAGCGCGGGCGACCACCAGCGGCGCGCGCGAATTCATCGCCCTTGGCCTGACGCAGGAGCTTGCGCAGGAGGAGATCGGTGCACTGGGCGATCAGCGGCGGGACGCCGTCCTCCCGCTCAAGGCCGGCAAGCAGCGCCTGGGCCTCGGCCGGCCGTCCCTGCTGGATCAGACGTCGAGCCTCCTGGATGCGGTGGACGATGGGCTGGGACGGCATCGCCGACAGCGTGGGGTCACGCCGTCCCGGGCAAGCAGGCATTTGCCTGGGGTGAACGGGCAGCGTAGCGGCTGTTCTCGTCGGCCACTCAGCTGGCGCAGCCCACTCAGGCATCAGGGCGGGTGGGCTCTGCGGATACGGCCAAGCGGTTGGCTCCCTCGCTGCGCTGATCGGTGGTCCGGCTACCCCACGGAGCCGCGGTGGGCTTGCCACGATGGCAGGTCGAGCTGGAACCGTGCCGTCAGCGCTTGCGCTGGACGGCCAGCTGGAATCATCGATCACGCGCCGACGTCTCGCCGTGCGGTGCCTGCGCTCCACCCTGGGGAATGACCATGCCGTCCGTACGTCTCGATGCCAAGGGAGCCACGCTCTCGGACCTCACCGCTGCCAAGGAGTACGGCATCCCGCGCGCGGAATTGCAGAAGGCGATGCGTGCCGGGACACTGAGCTACCAGATCAACTCGATGCATGGCAACCCGTGGTTCCGCCTGATCCGCAGCGAGGTCGAGGCCCTCTGCGCCAAGCGCGTCGGCGCCAAGGGTCTGCGCCAGCAGCAGAACCGCACCGCGATCGCCAAGGCCAAGCGGGAGATCCGCCAGCTCGAGAAGCGCATCGCCTCCCTGCAGGACCAGGTGGTGGCCTGGGAGCGGAACGGCTGAGGCTCTGAGACGGGCAGCGGGGAGTATCCGGGCGGATGTGCCGGATGACGGTCGATGCTGTGGTACAGGCCAGTGGCAATCAGGGCGGGTATGGCAGTCGGAACTCCGGCACCGGGGATGTCTGCGATCGCACAACGAACTCCTGAACATGCGAAACGACGCCAGATCGTCGGCCGCATGGATAGCGACACCATCCGCATCCATGCCGTTCAATGACTCGGGCAACCGCCGCAACCATGTGTGCAGCCTTCAGCATCAGCATCAGCATCAGCATCAGGACCAGGCCTCGCTGACATGCGATGCACCCCGTCCATCATCCAAGCCATCAACCAATGAATTCCGTCGTTCCGATCTGGGACTGCGCTGTATCGAGGGTCATGGTCGCCATGCCATCGGTCTCCTAGCGAGCCTGAATGAGCCGATCGACGAATCCAGACGTCCCGGTCACCTTGGCCTGACGCACGGCCAATACCGCAGATCCAGGATCTTGCATGAACCATGCCGCTGGTAAGCACAGCCCGGAGACCACGGCGAATGATATCGGTATCCAATCCATAATGATGCATCGTGTCGACTCGGGCGCTGGGCGCCATGCAGCCCCAAGGCGGATTCATGAGCGCAGGGGGACCGAGTTCTGTGCATGTGCACGCTCCATGGTGCCGCTGGCACCAGGCGCGACTCGTTGCGTACGGCGATCACCTGCGCTGATCGTGCGCGGTGACCACGGTCCCGCGGGCGTTCACGCCTTGGCGGCGCTGGTGCGCCCGGGATGGAGGGCGGACGGGACCACGGTAATCGAGGCTTTGATCGCCGGATTGGCGATGCGCTCGGCGACCTGGCGCAGGGCGAGCAGCCCGAGGTCGCGATGCCTGATGTCGATGCGGGTGAAGTCGCTGTCCGATGCGGCGATGGCGTCGAAGACCACCAGCGACACCACGCGTGGGACATCGAGTCCATGGCTGATGAGGTGGGTGCGCAGGCGGTCGGCCGCCCGGCCCGCTGGGCAGATCCAGGCGGTATAGCCGGAGCGTGAGCGGGTGAGGGCCTGGTCGAGCGCGCCCTCCCAGCGGTCCTGGCCGGTCTGCAGCGCGAGGGTGGAGACCGGAATGGCGCAGCGCACATCGTGCCTCAGCTCGCGCTCGTCGAGGTACTCCATATAGGCCGTGTAGCGCTCCTTGGCCCAGGTGAGCTCGGTGTTCTTGCCGAAATAGCCGATGCGGCGGTGACCGAGGGCATGGAGATGCTCCATCAGGAGGTGCACGCCGCTCGCGTTGTCCATCGTCACCAGGCCGATGTTGGGATGGACAGGCTCATGCACCAGGGAGACGCAGGGCCGCCCGACGGCGAGATCGCTCATCACCGCCGGCGGCCAGCGGTGGATGAAGATCAGCCCGGCGAGATCGGGGGAGGACAGCGGCGGCCGCCGGGCGGGATCGCTGAAGGTCTGCGCCTCCGCCAGGCTCGCCGTCACGAGGTTGACCCGGCAGCCGAGGCTGCGCGCCCCGTCGAGGATGCCGTCGAGGAAGAGCGCGACGATCGGGTTGCCGAGGTCGAGGGCGCAGACGGCGATGATGGGCGACGGGGTGATCGCAGGAGCGGCCATGGGTGGTGGTGATGATCGTCGGAGTCGAGGTCGGCACAACACGGGAGCGAGCCGCCAGCGCAGGCGGTTGCGATCGTCGCCAGGCGGGTGCCGTGGTCAGGTCGGTGCCGACAGGGGGGATGTGCTGCCGCCCTGGGGCACCATGGGCATGCGGCCTGAGCAGTGATGCCGTGGGGCATTGGACGTCATGGCATGCCCGCGTGGACGCCGCACGCCTGCCGGAGTCCGGTATCCGGCGAGCCGCCATGCGCGCGGTGCATCGGCCCGGTGGATGTGGACGAGATCGCGCATCACCACGACAGGGCATCGGGTCCAGTGATCTCAGCGCGATGCGTCCGGATTCTGCGCCGCCTGTGTGTCTTCGCGCTTTGCGCAGGGTGACGATGGATCGTCGCGCACGGTCCTGGGCATGACCGTCCCGAAGAAGGCGGCAGTCAGCGCGACGAGTCCGCCAGCTGCGATGGCGATGATGATGATGATGATCAGCTGCTGCTGTGCGGACAGGCGGTCACCGAAGCGCAAGAGCATCCACGGGACGACCATGGCGATGGCCGCACCGGACAGCAGTCCGACGATGGCCACGTGCCGGCTGCGGCCACAGTCGATGGAACTCGATGGATGGCTCGGGGTGTGGGGTTTTGCTAGGGGCGTGTCGTTCATGGGAATCCTGTGGTCGGGAGGGTGGCCGAGAGGTGGCGCGGGTCAGGACGCTGCGCAGGGTTGAGAGGGCATAGCGGCATCTGCTGGCAGCGGCATGCGAGCTGATGGCGAGCGTGCGACCGATCTCCACCACGGAGAGTCCGACATCGGCGCGCAGGCGGATGACCGCCTGCGGGACGCTCGGCAATGCCTCCAGCGCCCGCTCGAGTGCCATGGGATCGAGGCGTGGTCCATGGCTGTCCAGCTCGAGGTCCTGGTGATCGGACTGATCGAGAGGCTGGAGAGTCCGTTCCCGGGTCTTGTGCGTGAGCGCAGTGAGCGAGACCGCCCGGTGGGCATACGCCGCTGGGTTCCTGGGCGGGGTCCTCGCCCACCGACGCCAGATGGTGGCCAGGGTATCCAGCACGCTCTCCTCGGCATCAGCCTGGTTGCGGACGATGCGCTGTGCGTGCTGCACGAGGGCCGTGCGCTCGGCGACGACGGCAGCGAACAGCCGCTCATGCGGGGACAGGGTCGGGGACGCCAGACGCTCAGGGTCTCGCTCGTTCACCTTTAATGATCCCGCTTTGGGGACTTCCCTCTCGGACAGCGCCCCGACCAGGAAGTGTCCTAATATGCCTTCGTGGAGGGACCTAATGACCATGTCGACGATGTGGACAGAGTACATCGTCGTGCCATCCACGCCCGCTGGCCAGGGAGTGATCGATGGCGATTGTGGGGGCTTGACTTGTACATCGCCATAAGGATATATATCCATATGGTAATTGATGACGCCGGTACTGACCGGCTCAACAGCGTCTTCCAGGCGCTCAGCGACCCGACGCGACGCGCGATCCTCGCACGTCTGATGGCGGGCGAGGCGACGGTGTCGCAGCTCATGCAGCCATTCCAGCTCAGTCAGCCGGCCATCTCGAAGCATCTGAAGGTGCTCGAAGCTGCCGGCCTCATCGAGGGCGGGCGCGATGCGCAGCGACGCCCCCGCAGGCTCGCACCGCAGGCCATGCGCGACATCACCCAGTGGATCGAGCCGTTCCGCCAGCAGTGGGAGAGCCGCTGTGCGCATCTGGATCGCCACCTCGCCACCATCACCACAACGGAGACGTGATATGCCAGCCGATCCCAAAGCCGCGAGCAGGTCCGGCTTCCACCTCGATCGCCACACGAACACCATCCGCTTCATCCGCGTGTTCGCCGCCCCGCGCGTAAACCTCTTCGCGGCGTGGACGAGGCCGGACCAGGTGACCCAGTGGTGGGATGCCACCGGCGAACCGCTGACCGCCTGCGAGATCGACCTGCGGCCCGGAGGCGCCTTTCGCTTCACCACCCGGAGCCATCCCGAGATGCCCTTTGCCGGCATCTATCGCGAGATCGTGCCGCCGGATCACCTCGTCTTCGAGGCGATGGGATCCACCGGACGGGTGGCCTTCCGCGAGGTCGCTGGCCAGACCGAGATGACGGTCGAGATCGTCTGCCGCTCCGCCGAGCACCTGGAGCAGGTCCTGAGCATGGGTGTTGCCACGGGTACCAGCCAGACCCTCGATCATCTGGTTGCCTTCGCGCGGCGGACGATGAGACCCTCGCCCTGAGCGCAGGGCAGCGGTCTGGCCTGGTCCATGCCGCCATGGGCCCTCTCCGGAGTGCCGAACCTGGCAGCGTGAGACGACGTGCCGCGCTGGGCTGGTGGCAGGTGCAGGGCGGACCAGGGCGACGTCGGCAGATGGACAACGGGAACCCGACGTTCAACGGGTCATGACATCCATGATCACCAGGCCGATCATCGCACTGCTCATCACGGCAGCGAGAATGACGGCGATAATGTGACTCGGACGGGCCAGCGCCACGCCGATGAAGACCAGGGCGATGAGGGTCGCCTTGATGCAGGCGATCCCCAGCGCTACCGGCAGCTGGCCGGACCCCAGGTCGTGCGATGACAGGACCAGCGATGTCGTCGCCAATGCGAGCAAGCCCAGGAAGACTCGGGTTATCGCCTGCTCGCCGAAGGGGGTGCGACTCATCGCGATACCCGTCCGAGCAGATAGAACAGTGGCCAGATGAATACCCAGATCAGATCGACCAGGTGCCAGTACCACGCTGCCACCTCCAGCAGACGGTCATTGGCCTGGCGGTAGGCGACTCGCCAGGCGACATAACCCAGGAAGATGAGGCCGGCGATGACATGCAGGGCATGCGTGCCGGTCATCAGCCAATAGAGCCCCATGAACAAGGCGATCCCAGGATCATGTCGGGCCACGGCCATGGGCCCATCGCCCTCGGCGAGGTGCCACTGGTACTCATAGCCTTTGAGACCGAGGAACAGCAGTCCGAGCAGCATGGTGGCGGACACGAGCAGGAGCGCGCTCCGTCGGCTGCCTGAGCGCAGACGGACGACCGCCATGGCGATGCACCAGCTGCTGGTCAGCAGCACATAGGTATTGGCGGTCCCGACCCAGCGCAGGTTGTGGTCCACCCCATCGGCGAATGCCTGCGGATGGCGGATCCTGCCGGCCGCGTAGAGGGTGAACATGCCGGCGAAGAGCATCGCCTCACTGGCGAGGAAGACCATCATGCCGAGGCGGCGCAGGCTGTCCCGCTCAGCGAGCGCCACGCCATCCTGCGTCTCGGCGAAGAGCTCAGTCATGGGGATTCACCACTGAATAGTCGTAGGCCCCCGGCACCAGATCGAGCGGCCTCTCGAAATTGGCGGTGATGGGCGGCGAGGCCGTGCGCCATTCGAAGCTGCGCGACCCCCACGGATTGGAGCCGGCGCGTGGTCCGCGGAAGGCGGCATGGAGGAGCGATCCGAAGGCGAGCAGGATGCCGCTGCTCAGCAGCCATGAACCGACGGTCGAGATCACATTGAGCGCCTGGAAGCGTACGGGGTAGTCGTAGTAGCGCCTGGGCATGCCGGCATTGCCGAGCAGGAACTGCGGGACGAAGGTGATGACGAAGCCCATCAGGACCAGGGCTGCCGCGATCAGCCCCACGCGTTCGTTGGGCAGGCGGCCGGTGATCTTCGGCAGCCAGTAGTGCAGTCCGGCGATCAGTCCCGTCAGGGTACCGCCGACCATGATGAAATGGAAGTGCGCGACGATGAAATAGGTGTCGTGCCAGTGGACATCCAGCGACATCGCCGCCTGGGCCACGCCGGTCATGCCGCCGAAGACGAACAGGAACAGGAAGATGAAGACATAGGCCATCGGCGTCGTGAAGGCGATCGATCCGCGGTACATGGTGCCCAGCCAGGTGACCACCTTGATCGCCGAGAAGACCGCGACCAGCTCCGAGATGATGCCGAAGGCGCCCGAGGCATAGGCGGACTGCCCGGCCACGAAGAGATGATGGCCCCAGGTGAGGAATCCGACCAGGGCGATGCCGAGCGAGGAATAGGCGATGGCCTTGTAGGACAGCGGATTCTTCCGGCTGAAGGTGCAGACCACCTCGCTGATGACGCCCATCGCCGGCAGGATCATGATGTAGACCGCCGGGTGCGAGTAGAACCAGAAGAGATGCTCGAACAGGACCGGGTCACCCCCACGCGCGGGGTCGAAGATGCCCCAGGAGAAGCTATGATCGAGAACCACCAGGGCGAGCGATAGCCCCAGCACCGGGGTTGCGACGACCTGGATGATGCTGGTGGCATAGATGCCCCAGACGAACAGGGGCATGTCGAACCAGCCCATCCCGCGAGGTCGCAGCGCATGCGTGGTCACGATGAAGTTGATGCCGCTCATGATCGATGAGATGCCGAGGACGAAGACGCCGGCAACGACCGGGGCGACGGCGGTGGGGGAAGTCGCGCTGTAGGGCGTATAGAAGGTCCATCCGGTATCGGTCCCGCCCATCAGCATCGCCGACAAGGTGATGCCTGCTCCGAGCAGATAGACATAGAAGCTGAGCAGATTGAGCCGCGGGAAGGCGACATCCCTGGCCCCGAGCATCAGCGGCAGCAGGAAATTCCCCAACCCGGCCGGGATGGCCGGGATCATGAACAGCCAGACCATGATGACGCCATGCAGGGTGAAGAGGCGGTTGTAGGTCATGGCATCGACCACCGTGTGATGTGGCGTCAGGTGCTCGATGCGCAGGATGAGGGCAACGACGCCGCCGAGGAGCATGGCGAGGAACGTTGCCGCCAGGAACATGATCCCGATGCGCTTGTGATCGCTGGTCATCAGCCAGGATGACCAGGTGGTCTCGGCGACCAGATAGCTCTTGGCACCTGCAGTGGAGTCCTGTGCGGGAGGCGTCATGGCGGCCCTACCCGATACGGCTGGGTCGGCAGGGATGGGTTGGCGACTGCTGCCGGGGCATCGGCCATGGCCAGGCATTTGATGAATTCCACGATGCTGGCGGCATCGTCCGGATCGAGTGTGCCACGATAGGAGGGCATGACCGTCTGGTACCCGGCCACCGCATTCCCCAGGGGATCCATCATGCAGCGGGTGAGATATTCCGCGTCCGCGATCAGGCTGCGGCCATCCGCGAGCTCAACCCGGGAGCCATACAGACCACGCCAGGTCGGTCCGATATGGCGCTGGCCGTCCTCGGTATGGCAGGAGAGGCATCCATGCCGTGCCGCCGCCCGCCGCCCGCGATCGATCGGATCGCCATCAATCGCGAGATGGCTGATGTCCAGCCGGTCACCGCCTGGCGTGGTGGCCTGCCGCTCTGCGGCCTCCTCGGCTTCCGCGGCGCGGGTCGGCTGGCGCGAGCCCTGCAGCCACAGCGCGAAGTCGGCAGGCGCCAGCGCCACCACCTCCCCGCGCATGGTGGAATGCGACGTCCCGCAGTACTGGGTGCAGAGGATCTGGAAGGTCCCGGCATACTCGGCCTGGAACCAGGCCACCGAGACGTAGCCGGGGACGACATCGTGCTTGATCCGGAATGCCGGGACGAAGAAGCCATGGATGACGTCACGCGACATCATCACCAGCTTGATCGGCCGGCCGACCGGCACGACCAGCATCGACAGCGACCGCTGACCGCCGGGATAGGCGAACGACCACATCCACTGCTTCGCGCTCACCAGGATCTCATAGGCCCCGATCGGCGGGACCTGGAGGTGCAGATATTGGCGATAGCCGATCACCCACCAGCCGACGAACAGGCAGGTCAGCGCACCGATGAGACCCGCCTCCCACCACGGGTTGGCTTGCACCCGCGGCGTCAGCTGATCACCAGGCCGGCGGCGGAAGCGCACGGCGAACCACAGTGCCACCAGCCCCACGCACGCAGCGCCGAGCAGGGTGGTGAGGATGACGAATAGATGGAGCATGTCGATATCCCGAGCCACCGAGGATGCCTGTTCCGGCAAGCCGAGCAGACCTCGCAGCGTGTCGTTCATGGCTGGACCTGGACCCGTACGCGCCGTACCAGCAGCGCGATCCCCAGACCCCCGCCCAGGGCGATGATGAGACCGCCGAGCTGCAGGAAGCGCGTGATGAACAGGCCATAGCGCCGGGTCGCGGGATCGTAGCGGTAGCAGTACAGGAGGACCCGATCCAGGCTCTGTCCGCTGCGTCCGGCGCTGGCCTCCGCCAGAGCGAGCTTCAGATCCAGCGGCCTCATGGTGATGCCATAGAGGTAGCGTGAGATGGCGCCATCCGGCGTCAGCACCACGGCTATGGCTGGATGCGCCAGGGTGCCGTCCTCCTGCCGCTGGACATGCTCCCCGAGCGCACCCAGCAGCGCCTCGCTGGTGCTGGCATCGCAGGTCAAGAAAGGCCAGGTCTGCTCGGAGAAGCGCGGATCTCCGGCAGCGCCGGCCAGCACCGAGGCCTGCTTCTGGAGCGCCTGGGCAGGGCGGTCCTCGCTGTCGAAGCTCACGGTCAGGAGGTGATAGTCGCGTCCCGGCACCCAATCGATCGCCTGCGCCGCATGCAGCGTCGCCTCCAGCACCAGGCCGCACAGCTGGGGGCAACGGTAATAGGCGGGAACCAGGAGGATCGGCTTGCCATCGCGGGACACCTGGGTGATGGTGACGGGCCGATCGTGCTCATCGGTCATCGACAGGGTGGGCGGGAGGTGCGCTCCGAGATGCTCCTCGACCCCGTGCACATCGCCGGGTCCATCCGACGTCCACGCCGAGATGCCGATGCCGATGGTCAACACCGTCCAGACCCTCCACCCGCTGATCGTTCGTTGCCCCGTCATCGCTGCTCCGTCGCCAGCCAGGCGGCCATCGCCTCCTCGATCGGGATACGTGCGAATCCCGGTTCACCGGGTATCCAGGCATACTCATGCAGTCGCTTGCGCTGCTGCTGGGTGCGGACACGCGCCCCATCGGCCTCATCGATCAGGGAGAACTCGACTCCCGAGGTGCGGTCGCGTACATGCTCAAGGCGGGGGCGATCGCGCGGAAGCTCGCCGTTGCACATCTGCGATGACCACGCGATGGCGCCAAGGCCTATGGCCAGGATCAGCCCGAGGATGCGGAGCATCGGCCACAGGGGGATGGCATCGCTCTCGTTCACCGCCGTGCTGATGCCTGACGGGTCGCCAGGGTTCGTGCCGGGGCGCGCCTCACAGGAGTCCGGTATCATCGGCATCCGCTGGCTCATCGCAGGCTCCTATAGCGCAATCCCTCAGCGAGGTCGGGATCGTGGGTGGGAATGGGCGAGAGCCCTCGCGCCCGCCACAGTCCGCAGGCGGCACCCCCGCTGAGCACGGCGATCAGCGCGGCGACGTCACACCAGCGCAGTGATGATCCACCGGGGGAGATGGCTGGGACCAGCTGCCAATAGAGATCGCCATAATGGGCCATCAGCACCAGGAACGCGACACCGGACAGGACCGCCAATCGCCGCTTTACCGAGGTGGAGAGCAGGAGCGCGAATGGCACCACGAAATGGGCGGCGAGGACGATCAGGCCCAGCCATCCCCACGTGCCGCCCAGCCGCACCACATACCAGCCCGCCTCATTGGGCAGATCGGCCATCCAGATGATGAGGAACTGCATGAAGGAGAGATAGGCCCAGAACATCACGCTGACGAACAGCAGCGATCCGAGTGCATGCGCATGCTCGGCTCCCACGCTGCTCGGCAGACGGCCGGCGGGTGATCCGCGTCGCGGGGAGAGCGCGGCGAACACCATCACCATGGCAGCGATGCCGGCTGATCCATCGCCCGCGAGATGGAGCAGACCGTAGACGCTGGAGAACCAGGTGGCATCCAGCGAGAGGTACCAGTCGATGGCCATGCACGTGACCGTCAGGACCACGGGGAGCAGACCGACTGCCGCAAGAGCGCGCCGCCGACTGGTGCGATCGGGAGCATCCGGGCGTTCCTGGGTGAGCGACCAGGAGCGCATGGTCTCGGCGATGCCGATCCACACCGCAAAGCAGACGATGGCGCGCAAGGTGAACGCGGTGGGGTTGAGATAGCCAGCATGGCTGGCATCGATGCCCTGCTTGAGGCCATGCACGTGGTGGGCCCAGGGATAGATCAGAGGCAGGCTCAGCGGTACCGGGAGAAACAGCAGCGCCATGCCGGGGAAGCAGGCGGTTATGCCATCGGCCACGCGCCGCAGCGGTACGAACCAGACCGCACCGCAGGCATCGCAGATCATCGACCAGGCCAGGACCCCCAGCGGTATGCTGATGCCGAAGGCGTAGGCGACCAGGTAGGCGAGCGCCACACGCCGCGGATCTGCCTGCATGTCCCAGCTGAGGGCGGCGAAGGCGCCGAGGCTCAGGACGAGAGCGCTGATGATGGAGGGCACGGACGTCCAGGTCATGGCAGGTGGTCGAGGATGTGCCGGCGCTGGGCGTCGGGGATGGTGGCCACGTCGGTGTGCTGGCTGAGCTGCAGGACCTTGACGTAGGCGGCAACCGCCCAGCGATCGCGCACCGGCAGCAGATCGGCATGCGAGGCCATCAGCCCATACCCTGCGGTGATGACGTGGAAGATTTCCCCGACCGGATAGCTGCGGATGCGCGGGTCGAGGAGATCCCGGGGCCGCACGAGATCCATGTGATCGGCGACCACCGTATTGCCATCGCCCAGCTCCCCATGGCAGGCTGAGCACATGATGGTGAAGCGCTCCTGTCCGCGGCGGATCAGGGCCGCATCGGCAGCCATGGGCAGGTGCCGGCAGTAGCCGTCCGGGCCGATCCCGGTGGTCGCCGGTCCTGCTGACACCGATTCTTGCGAGACGGTGCCGAGCGGTGGCGTGCGCATCATCGCTCCCGGCGGAACAGCGCCATTCTCACGATAGGGAGCGCCGCGTGGCTGAGCGATCATGCGCTCGAATCCAGGCTCGGGAGCGACGAGTTCGGGCGGCTTGGAGCACCCCGGCGGTGCGCATCCCAGGGCGATGGCGAGCAGGACCGCACGGGGAGAGCGGGGTACGGGCCTCATGGCTGACCCACCGGGACGACGCGCACCGGGTGGCAGGCGGCAAGATCGGTCCGGCAGCGCATGCCGGTGTGCCCGTCCGGGTCGTCACACGGTACCGTGAGGAAGAAGCGGTCGATCACGCTCCGCTCGAACCCCGCGATGTCATCAAGCGGGTGCCACCACTGCAGCAGTCCGGACCGCACGACTACCGCGCAGAACGCGGTCAGCGCACCGGCGAGGATGGTGGTCTCGAACATGATGGGAATGAAGGCCGGCAGCGAATAGAGGGGGAACCCCCCCACCCGCAGGGGGTAATCGAGGGTGGCCCCCCATTCGATCGCATAGGAGGCGGCGAGGCCGGTGAGCGCTCCGATCAGGACGGCGAGGGGGATTCGCGAGCGAGGGGCGCCCAGGGCCGCATCGAGGCCTGCGACCGGGAAGGGCGAATAGGCCTCCAGATCGCCGTAGCCCAGGGCGCGCATATGCAGCGCCGCGGCCAGCAGCTGCTCCTCGCTGGCGAATTCGACCAGCAGGCTGCTCGTCATGGGCTCACCTGCGTCTCCACCGGCTCCTTGCGGCGCAGGAGCTTCAGCTCGCTCAATGCGATGAAGGGCACGAAGCGCACGAAGACCAGGAAGAGAAAGAGGAAGAGGGACATGGAGCCGAACAGCAGGCAGGCATCGATGAGCGTCGGGCTGTAGCTGCTCCAGCTGCTGGGCAACGCTCCTCGCTGCAGGCTGGTGACGACGATGACGAACCGCTCGCTCCACATGCCCAGCTGGACCAGGAGCGAGATGATCAGCAGGGCCACCAGATTGCGACGTAGGGATCGCAGCCATAAGACCTGCGGAACCAGCACATTGCACACGATCGTAAGCCAGAAGACCCAGGCGAATGGCCCGGCCGGACGCCCGACGAGCTGGATATAGCGCTCATAGGGGTCGCCGCTGTACCAGGCCGTGAACGGTTCCAGGAGGTAGCTGTAGGCGACTATCGAACCGGTCGCGAGCAGCACCTTCGCCATGTTGTCGATATGGCGCATGGTGATGACATCCTGCAACCTGAGGAGCGCTCGCAGGGGGATGACCAGGGTGAGGACCATGGCGAAGCCGGAGAAGATCGCGCCAGCAACGAAGTACGGGGGGAAAATGGTCGAATGCCAACCAGGCTGCTTGGCGACCGCAAAGTCCAGGCTGACGATGCTATGGACCGAGACCACCAGCGGCGTGGCCAGACCGGCAAGCAGCAGGTAGGCAATGCGGTAACTGCGCCAATGGCTGGCGGCCCCGCGCCAACCGAGGGCGCACAGGCCGTAGAGCCGTCGACGGAGGCGTGTGGGTGCCGTATCGCGAGCGGTGGCGAGGTCGGGCAGGAGGCCGAGGTACCAGAACAGGAACGACACGGTGCCATAGGTGCTGATGGCGGCGACATCCCAGGTCAGCGAGCTGCGGAATTGCGGCCACAGCTCCATGGTCGCCGGATAGGGCGCCAGCCAGTAGAAGAACCAGGGGCGGCCAAGATGCGCGATCGGGAATAATCCGGCATTGACCACGGCGAACAGGGTCATGGCTTCGGCGATGCGGTTGATGGAGGTGCGCCACTCCTGCTGGAGCAGGTAGAGGATGGCGGAGATGAACGTTCCGGCATGGCCGATGCCGATCCACCAGACGAAATTGGTGATCGCGAAGGCCCATCCGACGGGGATGTTGTTGCCCCAGACCCCGATGCCGGTGACGAAGGTATAGCAGAGCGCGGTGATGAAGACCAGGCTTCCCAGAGCAGCGGGGATCATCAGCCACCCAAGTGCCGGATGCGGCGACCACAGCGGGCGCAGGACGCGCTGGGTCAGCGCCGCATCATCGCTCGTGCCGATGAGCAGCGGATCAGCCGCATGCTGGCCCGCCATGCTCATGTCAGCTCCGGGTGCGGATTGCGCACATGCGCCAGATAGCGGGTACGGGGCTGAGCTCCGCTATCCTCAAGCACGGCATAGGCGAGCGGATGGGCCCGCAGGTGGGCGACGGCACTCGCCGGGTCGGTCATGTCCCCGAAGGTGATGGCCTGGGTCGGACAGGTTTGCTGACAGGCGGTGACGACCGCATCGGTGCGCAGGGGTACGCCGTCCACGAGCGAGCGATGCTCGGTGGTGCGGATGCGCTGGACGCAGTAGGTGCACTTCTCCATCACCCCGCGGGCGCGCACCGTGACCTCCGGATTGCGTGCGAGCGGCAAGGGATCGCGGCCATCAGCGAAATTATACCAATTGAAGCGACGGACCTTGTATGGGCAGTTGTTGGAGCAGAAGCGCGTGCCGACGCAGCGGTTATAGGTCATCTCGTTGAGGCCATCCTGGCTGTGCGTCGTGGCATAGGTCGGGCAGACGTACTCGCATGGCGCCTTCTCGCAGTGCTGGCAGGCCATCGGCTGCAGCAAGGCGACCGGATCGTCCTCGTTCCCGCGGTAATAGCGGTCAATGCGCAACCAGTGCATTTCACGGCTGCGCAGGACGTTCTCCTTGCCGACCACCGGGATGTTGTTCTCCGCCTGGCATGCCACCACGCAGGCGCTGCAACCGATGCAGACGCTGGTATCGATGACCATCGCCCATTGCGGACCTGGCCCATGCGCCGGTGCCGGACGTAGCGAAGGACCCGGGGGAGGCTGGAGCGGAGCATCCGCAGGGAGATTGATGCCCGCGAGGGTCTGCTCGAGGAGGATCGGCCTGCCCTCCAGTGACCAATGATGCTGGGTGATGGCCAATCGATGGGATGCCGGCCGGCTGGTGACCGCGATGACCGCGGCTGACCAGGGCCGGCTGATGGATGTCAGGGGGTAGGCATCGACGCCGATATCGGCGGCTGTCCGTTCCGCCCCGCGACGACCATACCCCAGCGAGACCGAGATGGTCCATTCGGCCTGACCAGGCTGGATGATGACGGGCACGGTGAGGGCGCCGGTATCACAGCGAACCTCGATGAGCGCGCCCTGTGCGACACCCAGCCGGCGCGCAGCCGCGGGACTGATCAGGGCGGCATTGTCCCAGGTGAGCTTGGTCACCGGGTCAGGAAGCTCCTGCAGCCACGGATTGTTGGCGAAGCGGCCGTCGTGCACCTTGGCGTCGAGCTTCAGGGAGAGCTCGAACCCGTCGCGGCTGCGCTGCGGCACCTCGAAACGCGCCAGTGCCGACCAATCGGCAGCGGTCGAGACCAGAGAGGATGCGCGCCCCACTTCGACGCCGCGACGGAGCACCTCGGCGAGGTGGGCGTCCGCACCGGCATCCGCGATCGATCCAGCACCCTGGAAGGCGTCACGCCAGGTGTCGCGGACCAGATCCCGCGCCAGACGGGGAGGACCGACGAGGGCCGCCAAGACCTCGCAGGCTGCAATGCCACCATGGAGGGGATCGATGAGCGGTTGCTGGATGGATCGGGTACCGTCGCAGGCGCAGGCATCCCCCCAGCTTTCCAGCACATGCGCCTGGGGGATGAAGCCATTGCAGAGCTGTGCGGTCTCATCCTCGTACAGCCCGAGATACCAGCGGTTGCGGGCCTGGGAGATGCGCCGACCGAGCTGGATATCGCCGAGCGCCGTCAGGACCGGATTGCCGCCGAGGATCAGGAGATCATCGACCTGGCCCCGATCCAGCTCACGCATCAGGCTCGCCAGATCGCCATCACCGGCCATCAGGGGCGATGGCCCATAGGCGATAGTCGCCCCGACGTTCCCCAGCGCGGCATTGAGCGCATGACCCAGCGCATGGGCCAGGGGCGGCTGGCGGTCGCCGATGAGGATCAGCCCGGCGCCGCGATTGGCTGCAAGATCGGCCGCCGCCGCACGGATCCACGACGGATGTGCGCTGGTGGTGCGTCCAGCGACCAGCGCTGCGATGCGCTGATCGGGACACAGAACGCCCTGTCCAGCCATCAGCTCCGCCAGCAGGGCGAGCAGGAGATCGACGATATCGCGATCGCTGACCGCAAGCCGATGGTCGGCGATGCTGCCGGTGCAGGTTGGCGAGCTTTCGGCGACATAGAGGCGGTTCATCGGCTGCCCAGCGCTGCGCGCACGGCGCAGGGACGCGAATCCCCGTGCATGCGCGAGATGCGACGGTCCGCTTGCGAGTGGATCGGCATCCATCGCCACCACGATCAGGGAGCGCGAGAAGTCATAGCGTGCGACCAGGTCGTGCCCGAAAAGCGCTCGCCATGCCTGCCCGGCTGCGCCATGGGCGCCGATTCCAGCGGCATCATGGATGATGATGCGCGACCCGGGCCAGCGCTGCTTCACCTCGGCGCAGCATCGCGCCATGGTCGGTGAGGCGGTCGGCTCCATCAGCACCCGCAGACCATCGCCCCGGGTGCCGGTGTGGGTGGCAACCTCCTGCATCTCCTGGTGCCAGAGGCAGGATACGCCATTCAACCTCGCTGCCTGCGCCCGATCGGGGTCATACAGCTGCAGCACCAGCGCCTGCTCGAAGACCCCGCAGGCGCCGAGGCTGGCAGGATGCTCCGGATTGCCGTCGATCTTCGTCGGCCGACCTTCATGTGACGTGACCACGACTCCCGTCCCGTATCCTCCCATGGTCACGGTGGTGGCATAATGGCTGGGCCGGCCGGGAATGACATCCACCGGCTGCGTCACATAGGGAACCAGATGGTCATCGCTGGTCAGACGGCAACCGCTCAATCCGGCCAGGGCCATGCTGGCACTCATCAATCCGATGAATTGCCGCCTCGACCAGGCGTTCGGCGGAGTATCGGCTGCGGGCGGGAATTCCCGGGTTCCGGATGGGACGTCGAAGGAATCGGCCAGCGTGCGCCAGTAGAGGGCGTCACGGTGGGGAGCCCCGTCGCTCCGGTGATCATCGTGGAGATGAGCGCTCATCGGTGGCAACCAGAGCAGTCCAGGGTCGGCGATATCCCCAGGCGACGGACCATGTCCGTGCCCACGCGCTCCTGTTCGGCGGCACTCGGCGTCCAATCCATATCCGTGATGCGGTCCAAGGGCCGAAGCGCATGTGCTGGGTCACGATGGCAATCGATGCACCAGCCCATGGTCATGGGGGCGACCTGGTACACCCTGGCCATCGTGTCGACCGGACCATGGCAGGTCGAACAGCCGACCCCGCGGCTGATGTGCACCGAATGATCGAAGTAGACGAAATCCGGCAAATGGTGGATGCGCTGCCAGGCGACAGGGGTATTGGTCTCAGCGCTCCACCGGACAGGGGCGAGCAGGGCCGCAGCGGTCCAGACTTGGTTGTGACAGTTCATGCAGCGCGAGGTGGGCGGGACGCCGGCATAAGCGCTATGGTCGACGCCTTCATGGCAATAGCGGCAATCGATGCCGAGGTCGCGCACATGATGCCGATGATCGAAGGCGATCGGCTGATCGATGATATGGCCCTGCTCGGTCACCGGCGGTTGGCGCATGGCGAACGCAAGCGCAGAGGGGATGGCGACCATGAGGGCTCCCGCTCCAACCAGGATGGCACGGATTGCCGAGTTCGACCACGATGGGAACAGCGCATATCGCATGAATGTCAGAGCCGAGTGCCGCGGATGGGGAGTGACCGGACCAAGTCCTTGGCGAGGATCAGCGTGCGCAGGAACCGGCCGGCGATTCCCTCAAGGCTGCATGGCACCATGCCGCATGCCTGGTATGGGCATGGCGCGGCGGCCTGTGGCAGATCAGGCACCAGGCACCAGGCGACTGTGCGGCGGACACCTCGGGAGTGACCCGGTCATCCGATGTCGTGATGCGATCTCGCGATCATAACGAGCGGGCGGACGCATCACGAGCTGGCATCGTGATGCGCAGCGTGATGACTCTGACGCGCTATCACGATGACCGGCAGGATGATACGACATGAGATATGGTGTACCGAGCATGCGGACACTCCTCTGGGGCCGAGCAGGATAAGCACCGTTGAACGAACACGGGTCGATCACGTGCAGGAATGGCGGAGTCGGATGATCAGAGCGATCGTGTATGGGATTCGCGGCTACACCGCTATGGGGTGTTTACCCCATGCACATTCCAGAACCGCACAGCTATTGCTCACAATCCAGAACAACGTCACCGGACCAGCGTGATCACCATGATCCAGAGCCACGACGCGCAACCGCCAGGCGCCATCAGGATTATCATCGTAGGTGGTGGATTTGCCGGCGTAACGCTGGCGCAATGCTTGGAACGCCTGCTGCCGGCAGAGACCGATATCGTCGTCATGAGCATGACCAATCATCTCGTCTTCACGCCCATGCTCCCCGAAGTGGTGGGACGAACCATAAGTCCTCTGCACGTCGCGGCACCTGGCCGACAGCTGACACGGCGCGCACGCTGGATCGAAGCGCGGGTGAGCCGAATCGATCGCGCCGCCAATGAAGTCCACTATGCGACGCGAAACGGCACCGCCGTATCACTGCCGTATTCCCATGTTGTGCTGGCCTGCGGATGCGCAGCCGACATGGACGAGATACCGGGTCTCTCGTCGCGCGGGTATGCCTTGAAGACCGTCATCGATGCCATTGCCATGGGAAACGATATCATCGGGAATTTCGAGGCGGCCTCTGCCGAGCCGGATGCACGACAGCGCAGACGCCTGCTGTCGGCGGTCGTCATCGGCGGGGGCTTCAGCGGAGTGGAGGTGGCAGGCCATATGGCCGATCTGATGCGGGGCATTCACCGCTTCTATCCCGAATTGCATGGTGAACAGCCGATGATCACCCTCATCCATAAGGGGAAATCCGTGCTGCCGGAACTGCAGCATCACTCATTGTCGGAATTCGCAGTGCGCAAGCTGCGCGGCAACGGGATCACCGTGCAGCTGGAGACATCGGTGACCAGCGTTGACTCCCAAGCGGTTCATCTGACCTCAGGTGACAAGATCGAAACGGCCATGGTCGTCTCCACCGTGGGCACCCATGGCCATCCGCTGATCAAGGACCTGAAGCTGCGCATGGAGAAGGGTCGACTGATCACCGGGCCTGATATGCAGGTCGAGGGAACCGAGAACCTCTGGGCTATAGGCGACTGCGCCCTGATCCCCAATGCCCATGATGGGCATCCATGTCCTGCGACAGCGCAATTCGCGACCCAGCAGGCGCGGCAGTTGGCGAAGAATTTACGGTCCATCTCGGATGGCCTGGCGGCAAAGCCGTTCTCGTATCACGCGCATGGCATACTCGCCTCCATCGGGCATCGTAACGCGGTGGCGGTCATCTACGGCATACGGCTCTCGGGGATCATCGCCTGGTTCCTCTGGCGCGGCATCTACCTCGCGAAGTTGCCAACCTTCAGCCGCAAGCTGGAGGTGGCCATGAGCTGGGCATGCAGCATGCCATTCCCCCCAAATATCGTTGAGCTCCGACTTCCGGAAAAGCCGACAGCAGGTGCGGCTGCGACCGGCACTTAAGGTCATGATGACTATCGAGAGGCTGCGATGAATATCAATCTCACTGGGAAACGCGCATTGGTCACAGGCGGCAGCTCCGGCATCGGCGCGGCAATCGCGATGGCTCTTTCCGCCGCCGGTGCACGAGTGGCGATCAACTACATAGGCGAATCCAAGCGGGCAGACAGGATGCTGCAATCGATCAAGCAGCAGCATGGCGAGGCCATCTCCATCCAGGCGGATATTTCCGATCATAAGGCAGTTGTGAGCATGTTCCGGAAATTGGACGCGACATGGGATGGGATCGATATCCTCATCAACAACGCCGGGATCGATGGCGTGAGCGCTTTGGGCTGGAAGGCAGATGCCGATGCGTGGAAAAGCGTCATCGAAGTGAATCTGTTCGGCGCCTTCCACTGCGCCAGCGAAGCGCTGAAGCGCATGGTGGCGCAGAAGAGCGGCGTCGTCTTGAGCACGACGTCGGTCCATGAGGAGATAGCATGGTCGAGGCACAGCGCCTACACCGCCAGCAAGGCTGCAGTCAGCATGATGACCAAGACCCTCGCTCAGGAAGCTGCGCCTTATGGAGTGCGCGTGCTCGCGATCGGCCCTGGGGCAGTCAAGACCAGGATCAATCGCTCGGTCTGGGACAATGCCAAGAGGATGAAGAATCTGCTGGGCAAGATCCCATTGAATCGGATCGGCGAGCCGGATGAGATAGCCAGCATGGCCCTGGTGCTCGTGTCTGACGCCGCCTCCTATGTCACTGGACGCACGATCTTCGTCGATGGCGGCATGACCGACTACCCCGACTTCTCCCATGGCGGATAGCCATCTTTTCACTATCGGAATATCGCATGCCTCAACCGCAGCAGAACGCACCTGGTGCACCAGGAAGTGATCCGCGCTGGTCGTCCAGCGCAAAGGACGGGATCGGCACCGCCTATCATACCAGTTCACAGCTCTGGTTCACGTTGAGCCATGGCATCGTCAATGAGGTGTATTTCCCTTATGCCGATACGCCCAACATCCGCGATCTGCAATTCCTCATCACCGATGGCGAGACGTTCTGCCATGAGGAGCGGCGCGATCTCGACCATCTGACGGAATATCCGGAGAAGAACGCGCTGTTGTATCGGATCACCAATACGGACCGTCAGGGCCGTTATCGGATCATCAAGGAAATCATCGGAGAACCGCACTCATCGGTATTGCTGATCCATGCCCGGCTGGACATCCTTGACCCGAAGCTGCACGGGAAAATGCGCCTCTTCGCGCTGCTCGCCCCGCACCTGAAGGGAACCGGTCAGAACAACTCCGCATGGTGGCATAGCACCGGAGGCAGGAAGCTCATGCGGGCAGAGCGCGAGGACGTCCACATGGTCTTCGGCTGCTCGCCCGACTTTGCACATCGCTCGGTCGGATTCGTCGGGCACAGCGATGGCTGGCGGGACGTGATGGGCAATTTCAGGATGGACTGGGAGTTTCGCCAGGCCATCGATGGCAATATCGCATTGACCGGCGAGATCGACGTAGCGCAGGATCTGGAATTCACGCTTGCCGTGTCGTTCGGCAGCAATGTCGAGATCGCATCGACCAGGCTGCTGCAGGCCCTGTCAACGCCGTTCGCCGATCAACGCGAGAGATATGTCGCCCAATGGCAGCATACCCGTTCAGACATCGACATGAGCGCTCATACCGGAGACCAGGCGCACCTCATGCGCCTGAGCCAATGCATCTTGCTGGCGCATGAGGATAAGACGTTCCCCGGCGCCTTCGTGGCATCGTTGAGCATTCCTTGGGGCGAGATAAAGGACGACAGGGATCGCGGCGGATACCATCTGGTCTGGACGCGTGACATGGTCCAATCTGCGACCGCGTTGCTAGCGTGCGGGCGGACCGAATCGGCGTTGCGGGCGCTCATCTGGATGGCATGCGTGCAGGCGCCCGATGGGAGCATGCCGCAGAACAGCACGATCACAGGCAAGCCCTATTGGAAGGGCATGCAGCTGGATGAGGTTGCCGTGCCGATCCTGCTCGCTTGGCGCGTGCGAAGGGCGACCGCCTTGCGGCAGTTCGATCCGTGGACGCTGGTGTCGCGTGCGTCGGGCTATATCATGCTCAATGGACCCGTGACCGAACAGGAGCGATGGGAGGAGAACGCCGGATACTCGCCTTCGACGCTGGCGGCGGTCATAGCCGCACTCGTCTGCGCGGCGGAATTCGCGGGTGACCGAGATGACAGGGCCGCCGCGGACTTCCTGCTTGTGTATGCGGATTGGCTCTCGTCGCATCTCGAGGAATGGACAGTCACCGCTCAGGGCGAACTGGTGAAGGGGACGCCGCGGCACTTCGTACGCATAGTGCCTGCGATCCCGCAGCGGTCCGATGGTGCGGACGATCCAAGCACCTCAACCATCCAGATCGCCAACGGCGGCGGCCAGCGGGATGCACGCAACATCGTCAGCGGCGACTTCCTCCAGCTGGTCCGCCTGGGCGTGCGCTCACCGCATGATCCGCTGGTGATCGATTCCATCGCGGTCATCGATCACGTGCTGAAGCAGGATCTGCCGCAAGGTCCCTGCTGGCGTCGGTATAATCATGATGGTTATGGGCAGAAGGCTGACGGAGCCGCCTTCGACGGGACCGGGATCGGCCGCTCATGGCCAATCCTCACGGGAGAACGCGGCCACTACGAACTGGCCGCAGGACGCGATCCCATGCCGTATATCCATGCCATGGAAGCATTCGCCAATCCAGGCGGCATGCTGCCAGAGCAGCTCTGGGATGCGGCCGACGTGCCGGCTAAGCACATGACGTTCGGCAAGCCGACAGGTTCAGCGATGCCCCTGTGCTGGGCACATGCGGAATACATGTCCCTGGTACGCAGCGCACGCGATGGCATGTGCTTTGATCGCATCGAGCCTGCATATCAGCGCTATGTCGTCAGATCGGCTGCCGATGCCCATGACATATGGACCGCGTGCCATGCCATTCGCCGTATGCGCCATGGGAAGATCCTGCGCATCATTGTCAACGCGCACGCTGCGATGACCTGGACTGCCGACGGCTGGGTGAGCATCAGCACCGTCGATACGACTCCCATCGGCGCGCTGCATGCCTGGTTCGTCGACGTGCCGACGGAACGCCATCAGCTGGGCTCGCTGATCGAATTCACCTTCTACTGGAAGGAGCGTCAGCAGTGGGAGGGCCGGAATTTCTCGGTCCTCATGAGCGATGCATCGCTGAAAGCGTAGTCACTGCGACGAGTCCATCACGGTGAGGACGCACACGTCGGATCGCCCACCGTACAGATCCGCACGGTGGCTGACGGCAGCGATGATTCCGGTTGCAGCCGACGTGCATGTCACGTGTGCGCTGACGATCGCCGCGTGACGACGACGGAGGCCGCTGCCATCGCGAGTGCCACGGCCGCCGTTCCACCGTAGATGACGTTCAATTCCAGCCCGGCCCACGATTGCAACGGGCCAACGCCGAAAGCGGCGATGCCGTAGCCGATCTGGTAGAAGGCGATGAGGCCGCCCGCCGCCGAAGCGGCGATGGATGTCAGCTCTTTCTGGCCGAAGCTGATGGTCAGCGGCAGCAGCGCCGAGCAACCGATGCCCGCCAGTGCAAAGGCCATGATGCCGACGACAGGACTGGATTTCGGCACGCAGGCGGTGGCGATGAAAGCGGCGGCGAGGACGAACGGCAAGACCCGGAAAACCGCCTTTTCCGAAAACCATCCTGCGATCGCCGCGAATAGGATGCGGCCTGCGGTCACCATGGTCCAGAAAGCGGCCAGGGCGATCGACGCCATCGAGGCACTCGCGCCGAGATGCTTCGTCATGTACGGCACCGCCCAGTTGCCGTTCATGGTCTCGCCCACGCCGTAGAGCAGCGCAAAGGCGGCGAAAACCCAAAATCGTGCGGGGACGCCCATTTTCCCCTGATTCGCGGCGTGGGATTGCGCGCCGTCCTTCAATTCCTGGCCGGCGCTGACCAGCAGCAATCCGAGAATCAGCGCGGCAACCAGCAGCGGCAGTCCCCACCAGATCCCGAATCCCGCAAAGATGGCGATGAATACCGGGGCCAGCGCCGTTCCCAGGCCCAGGAGCGCGTTGAGCACCAGCACCGCCCGGTCCACCTTCTTGGGGAAGAATGCGGCGGCAAGCGTATTGACTGCCGGCACGGTGAAGCCAAAGCCAACTCCCATGCAGGCGGTCGCAGCCAGCAGAATGCCATAGGCCAATGGCCGATCCTTCATCGCGAACCAGCTCGCACCGAGCAGGGTCATGGACAGCAGGTTGGCGATCAGCCCCAGCACATAGATGCGTTTGGTGCCGAGTCGCTTCCTCAACCCAGCGCCGAGCAACGAGGACAGAATGGCCATGGCAGCCTGCGGCACGAACATGCAGCCGTATTCCGTGCTCGATAATCCATAAGCGCTGGAACTGGTGAACACGGCGTTGGCCGCCGGAAATGTGACCAGCGCCACGCCTTGAATCAAGCCGGCGGCATAGACGGTGATGATTTCCCTGCGTTGGGCCATGGTCGCCAATCATGTGAGGCGTTGGAGCAGATGGTCGCCGACGCGCAGCGCGTTGGCGAT
>PLEW01000211.1 GCA_003136555.1 Planctomycetota bacterium
GGCACCTGCGCCCGCTCCCGTCGTGACCCCTGCCCCCGCTCCGGTCCCGGTGGTGGCAACACCCGCTCCTGCACCTGTTCCCACCCCGGCACCTGCGCCCGCTCCCGTCGTGACCCCGACGCCTGCTCCGACTCCGGTGGTGGCAACTCCGGCACCTGCGCCCGCTCCCGTCGTGACCCCTGCCCCTGCGGTGGCAACCCCCGCGCCAGGAACCCCGGCCCCGGTGGTCGGCGCGCCCGTCCCGGCAACCCCTGCGCCAGCAACTCCGGCTCCGGCCCCAGTGGCCGGTACGCCCGCACCGGCGCCCGCCACCGCCATGCCGACCCCGGTCGTGCCTGATCCGCTGGCCAAGGATCCCTATCACATGGCGGCGGAGCGTGGCGATGCCAATGCGCAGAACTACATCGGCTCCATCTACATCATGGGCACCCCGGAAGTACCCAAGAATGAAGCCATGGGCGTGGCCTGGATCACCAGGGCGGCCGAGCAGGGTCTCGCCGATGCGCAGACCAAGCTGGCCTACTGCTGGGTCAAGGGCGTCGGTGTGCCCAAGGATGAGGTCCGCGCCGTGGTGTGGTACCGCAAGGCCGCCGAACAGGGCGATGCCAAGGGCCAGTACGGCCTCGCCTTCTGCTATGCCCATGGCATCGGCATCATCAAGGATGAGGGCCAGGCCTACACCTGGTATTGCAAGGCTGCCCATCAGGGCGACCTCGAATCGCAGAATGCCGTGGGGTCCTGCTATGAGTATGGCCACGGCGTGCCTATCGATCTCACCCAGGCGGCAGGCTGGTACCGCAAGCCGGCCGATGCTGGCTTCGCCCAGGCCCAGGAAGGCCTGGGAACCTGCTACATGATCGGTGCCGGCGTGCGCAAGGATGAGAGCAAGGCCGCCCAGTATCTGCAGAGGGCGGCCGAGCAGGGACTTGCTGAAGCGCAGACCAAGCTCGCCTACTGCTATCTCTCAGGGACGGGCGTGAGGAAGGATCCGGTCCAGGCGGCGACCTGGTATCGCCGCGCCGCTGACCAGGGCGATGCCAAGGCCCAGTACGGCATGGGCTTCTGCTACCAGCATGCGCTGGGTGTCTGCAAGGACGACACCCTCGCCCAGAGCTGGTACCAGAAGGCCGCCTTCCTCGGCAATGCCGAGGCCAAGAAGGAGCTGGCCCCGGGAACGACCTTGGCGATGATCAATGCCTCCGGCGGATCTCAGGTCGCCGCCGCGCCCTTCAAGCAGCCGGCTTATGAGAACCACACCCTGCTGCAGATCGAGCTGGTGGGGGCCATCATCGTGCTCCTGATGTGCGTCCGGCTGATGATCAAGACCAGCCGCGGCAACAAGGAGGAGTGATACGGCCGCTGGCAGCGCTCGGCGCGCAGGCCGCTGGCCCGGGTGGCGGACCTCAGGTGGCGCCGTGCACACGCACGACGACATGCTTGAAGGACGGAGTCCCCGACTCGCGGTCGACCGCCCGGGGCACCAGGACGTTGGCCTCCGGATAGTACATCGCGGCATTGCCGGGGCGGATATCGGCCTCCCGGACCAGGATGTTGGACATGCTGCCGGCGCTGCTGGTGATGGTGACGCGCTGATCGATCGATAAGCCGAGGCGCTGGCGATCGGCGGCATGCATGAGGATGACATCGCGCCGCTCCTGGCCGCGATAGCGGTCGTAGTCCTCATAGACGACGGTGTTGAACTGGCCTTCGGAGCGGATGGTCATCATGCGCAGCTGATCGGCCTCCAGCGCCGGCGGGCTGGGGAGCGCGACCGGTTGGACATGGGCGCGGTGATCGCTGGTCTTGAAGTCGGGATCATGGTAGGCGCGTCCGGAGATGTGGAATTCCTTCTTGGTCTGGTCGATGGTGGCGAGCTGCTCCAGGCCGGGGATGACCGCGCTGATGACGTCCCGGATCGCGCCATGGCGTTCCAACCCCTTCCAGTCGATCGGTGTGGAGTCGCCGAAGACGGCGCGTCCGAGACCAGCGATCACCTGCACCTCGGAGCGTGGGCCCTGGTGGCGGACCACCCCGCCATCGGACAGGCGGACATAGCTGAACATCGACTCCTGGGTGGTCGGCTCGGGCTCCTCGTCGCGCGCCAGCACCGGCAGTATCCAGGTCTCCTTGCCGCGCCCATGGATGTGACCGGTGTTGAGCGTGGTGTTGAGGTAGACCACCTGGTCGATCTGCGACAGGGCGCGCTGGGCGTAGCTGGCATCGGGATTCGAGCCGTACAGGTTGCCGCCCAGGCACCAGGCGGTGCGGATGCCTCCCGCAGCGGCGCGCTCCATCGATTGCATGGTGTCGAGACCGGGAGTCGACGGCAGGCTGATGCCGAAGCGCTTCTCCAGGGCAGCGAACACCTGCTGCTTGAGCCTGGGCGTGACGCCGACGGTGCCCAGGCCCTGGATATTGGAGTGCCCGCGCAGCGGCAGCAGCCCGGCGCCCGCGCGTCCGCACATGCCGCGCAGCAGGGCGAGATTGGCGATCATGCGCACGTTGTCGACGCCGTGCAGGTGGTGGGTGATGCCCATCGCCCAGGAGAAGATCGTCGCACGCGAGGCGAGGTAGGCGGTGCAGACGCTGTCCACCACCTCGGCGGGAACGCCGGACTGCTCCTGCAGCCGGGCCTGACCGAGGCTCGCCAGGCTGGCGAGGAACTCCTCGCTGCCGCTGGTATGCTCGCTGAGATAGCGGCGGTCGAGGCCATTGCGCGCGACGACCGCCTTGGCGAGCAGCGCGAGGAAGGCGATGTCGCCGCCGATGTGGGGCTGGACATAGATGTCGGCGATGGCGCTGCCGAAGAGCAGGCTGCGCGGGTCGGAGGGCACCTTGAAGTTCACCAGCCCGACTTCCCTGAGCGGATTGACCACCACCACCCGGCCGCCCCGTCTCTTGAGATCCATCAGCGTGCGCATGAAGCGGGGATGGTTCGAGGCGGGATTGCCGCCGATCAGGATGATCATGTCGCTCTGGTCGAGGTCCTCGAGCGCCACGGATCCGGTGCTGACGCCGAGCGCCCCGCTCAGGCCGATGCCCGAAGCCTGATGGCAGTAGAACGAGCAGTTGTTGACGTTGTTGGTGCCGAAGATGCGTGCGAGCAGCTGCAGCAGGAAGCCGGCCTCGTTCGACGATCGCCCGCTGAAATAGAAGAAGGACTGGTCGGGCGGCGTGCCCCTGAGCTTGTCCGCGAGGCGGACCATCGCCGACTCCCAGCTCACCGAACGGTAATGGTCGCTGCCGGCCTCGGCGACCAGGGGGGTGACCAGCCGCCCCATGGTCTCCAGCTGGCGCGGGCTCAGTCCGCCGAGGTAGTCGAAGCGCGCCTGCTCGATCAGGTGGGCCGGTATCGCCGGTTGCAGATCCGAACCCATGGCCTGGATCGACTTCTTGCAGAATTCGGGGAAATGTCCGAGCTCGTTGACCATCCCGCCCAGCTGCCCGCCCATGCCGAGGGCGCAGGTCTTGCAGGCGTTCTTGCTGCGCATCGCCTGGTACATGCGCAGGAATCCGCCGCCTTCGCGCGCCTTGCGCAAGGTATAGCCGATGGCATGCCAGCCGCCGCCGGATCGAGGGGGTGTCGGTGCCATAGGTGCTCAGCGCCAGGAGGCGGACGCCATTCAGCGGCCCAGGCCGCGCATCAGCGGTCCCATCAGCGAGCCGAGATCGCTGCCGGACATCAGCTTCTGCATCTGCTCGTCGGGGCTGCCGCCAAAACGGGCGATATATTGCTTCAGCGCATCGTTGACCGCGACCGCGACGAGATCCTCGATCAGGCTCGCATCGCCTTGTGACGCCGCTGCCGCTGCTGGCGCGATTGAGACCTTCGAGATCGACAGGTTGCCCTGCAGGCGGACCTTGACCGCGCCACCACCCGCCGAGCCATCGAAGGCGCTGGCGGCACGCTCGCTCTCGGCCTTCTTGAGGGTGTCCTGGAGGGGGCCGAGACCGCGCATGAGGGCGTCGAGATCCATGATCTGCTCCTTGTGCAGAAGGTGTATGCGGCCGGCAGCGGCGGGGAAGCTCCCGCCCTGCCAGGTTGCGGTACGGCAATGCGGTTGACGCCACGGGTGGGCGGCGACAATTCCCCTCAGTCGGGCTCAATCCGCTTCCCACCAGGCTGTCCGCGCATGCTCACGATGATCCAGGACATCCTCATCGCCGAGGCCGAGGCCATCCGCGCCATCCCGGCCGACAACCCCTTCGTCGACTGCGTCTCGCTGTTCCTCGCCGCCACCCACCAGGGAGGCAAGGTGGTGGTGTCGGGCGTCGGCAAGGCCGGCGAGGTCGGACGCAAGATGGCCACCACCTTCTGCTCGGTCGGCGTGCCGAGCGTATTCCTCCATCCCCTCGAGGCCCAGCACGGCGATCTCGGCGTGCTGCATGCCCAGGATGTCCTCCTGCTGATCTCCAATTCGGGCAAGACGCGCGAGATCATCGAATTGGAGATGCTCAGCCGACGCCTGCATCCCGGCCTCAAGACCATCCTGCTGACCGGCAACCGCGATGCGGACCTCGCCAAGCGCGCCTCCCTGGTGCTATGGAACGGGGCTCCCCGGGAGGTCTGCCCGCTGGCCCTGACGCCGACCACCTCGACCACCACCATGGCGGTGATCGGCGATGTCCTGGCGGTGCTGGTGGTTCGCATCTCGAATTACACCCCCGCGGACTACGCCCTGCGCCACCACAGCGGCTATCTCGGCGAGAAATCCAAGCAGGCCGCCGCTGCCGCCGCGGCGACGACAGGACCTGAGAGTCCGACCAAGGCGGAAATGCGGGCGATCTACCGCGTCCTGCATCAGGAGAATGCCGACTACAAGGCCAACAACTGGCTGCTCGACGATCTCGCCTTGCTGGTTCGCCACGGCACCGATTCGGTGCTTGAGCTCGGAACCGGCAATGGACGCTTCGCCACCGCCGCCGCGCGGCACTTTGCCGCCGTCTGGGCGCTGGACTGGGTCGAATCGCCGGTGATGCGTGCCCAGCCGCTGCCGGCCACGCTCACCTACAGCATCCAGGATGCCCTGATGGGTGAGCTGCCGCAAGCCGGCCTGGTGGCCTCGGCGGATTTCCTCGAGGAGCTCTTCCCGCACGAGATACCCGCCATCCTTGCGCGCTTGGCGGCCGCCGGTCCTCGGCAATTCCACACCATCGCCTGCTATCCCGACAGCCGCGGCCTGCATCTCACCCTGCGCGCGCCCGAGTTCTGGCTCGCCTCCTTCCGTGCGGTCGACCCCGCTTTCGCGCTGGTGCGCCAGGTCCAGCGGCGCGGGCGGTCCGACCAGCCGGTGATCACCATCGCCCGCGGCATCAGCCTGACCGGCTAGGGGAGCCATGCGAACGGCGTCCGCCCCGCTCGCCGGTGGGCATCCGCCCCGCTCACCGGTGGCACAATTGGGCAGGACGCGTCAGGGCGCCGGATTGCGTGCTGACGATGGGGCGGTGAGCGGATAGGCGCGCACGGCGCCCAGCCGATCGGCGACCACCAGGGACCTTCCGATGAGCAGGGGTGGAGCGAGCAGGCCATCGGGGACGTTCAGGCGCCGCACCACATGGTGATCGGACGCGTCGAGCAGGAGCAAGGCATGGTGGGCGTCGATGACGGCCGGCATGCCCTCGACCATATCGGTCACCATGAGCGCCCCCAAGGCCTGACAATCCATGCTCCAGAGCTCGGTGATGCTGGTCGCACTGACCTGGGAGAGCGTGAGGGTGGAGCCGCGGTAGGCGAGCAAGCGCTCCTCACGCGTGCCATCGGCGCGGCGCTGGTGGCTGGCGGCAATGAGGCGGACATCGCTGGGGAAGGAGCCGATGTGGTAGGCGCCGCCGCCGGTATCGCGCAGCAGCGTCATGCCTTTCGCGCAGGGGACGATCACCACCGCGCCGTCATCGAAATCCACCACCGCTGCCTGTCGACGACTGGGAAGCGCAAGCGTGCTGAGCGCCTTGCCTTCCTGGTCGAAGACATGGACGGCCTTGTCATCGATGGCGATGACCTGTTCGCCGTGTGCACGCACGAAAGGCGGGAGGTCACCGGATAGCGGCATGGTCCATAGCACACGCCCGGCGCTGATCGCCGACAGGTCGCTGTCGAACGGGATCTTATCCCGCTCCTCCAGCGACGTGCCGAAGGCGATCTTGGGCGGACGGGGGGTGGTGGTGACATACTGGACGGGGGCATTGAGATGGTAGAGCAGGATGCCGCTGTCGGCTAGCGCCACCGGATGCTCGCTGATGCCCAGCAGCGTGATGTGCAGGCCATCGGCGGTGGCATCGCAGAGGCTGCCGGTAGTGGTGCCCAAGATGAAGTGGGCGGGATCCGCCGTTTGGATGAACGCGCTCCAGGTGTAGCTGCCAGGATGCGCGCCAACGATCGCATCGCCCGCATGCAGGGCCGAGCGCACCTGGCCAGAGGCCGGATCGATCACCGCGATGGTGCTGGAGCTGGCTGCCACCAGCTGCGAACCCGGCGTACGTACCAGGGACATCCAGGTGCTCGGGGTCGAGGGTGCCGGGAATGTCCACTGGGGGACTTCGACCATGGTGATGGAGCAGTCGGTGGGGGTCGCAGGCGTGGCCGGTATCTCGCGCGTGACGGTGAAGTATCCGAGGGCGTGGGCGGTGATGGTCACTGGATGCTGGGCACTGCGGCAGAACGGCACGCCGTCGGGATTGGCCGCTGCCGCGGCATCCAGGACCATGCCATCGATGCTGATCTCCAGGTCCAAGGGTGCGTTGCCGACCAGCAGCCGTCCAGGCAGCGGCAGGCGGGCCCCGTAATCGCCCGCCCGTTGGTGCGTGGTGCGGAAGGCGGCGGCCAGGGCGAGGGCCTTCGCCGCGTCATGGCTGCGGGCGGCCTCCACGGCGTCGAAATCCTTGGTCAGCTGGTCCACCTCGGCGGTGGCGTGCTGGAGGATCGCCGAGACCACCGCCTGGTCGATGCCAGGCTGCGCGAGCGCGGCCCTGGCTTCGGTCTGCACCGAGGTCCAGGTCTTGTCCGCATCCTTCTCGTCGGCGACCAGTTGGACCTGGATGGCGTACGCCTTGGCCTTGTCCTTGGCCGAGAGGTTATTGTCCTCCGCTGGCCGTCTCGCCACCGTGGGGCCGGGAAGGCCCTGGTCCGCCGGCGCGGCACCGCCCGCACTGCGGTGGCTCAGCATCCACCAGCCACCGGCGGCAGTTCCGCCCAGCACCCCGAGCGCCAGCGCCAGCAGCGCCACCCGGCGCAGGCGGCCGGAGCGGGAACGCGCCGCGACCGCCTTGGCCGCCAGCTGGGCGGCGATCTCCGCGTTCGGAGCCTTGCGTGCCGCCGCCTCGTAGGCGCTGGCCGCCTCCATCCAGCGATGCGCTGCCGCGCTGGCATCCGCGCTCAAGACGTGGTTCTGGTAGGCCTCCATGCGGCCCTCGCCGGAGGCGGCGTGGGCAGCGCTGCGCAGCAGCTCGGGGCTCGGGCGCTGGCGCACCACGGGCGCTTCGCGCCCGCCGGAGCTGGGCTGTGCCTGAACCGTCTGCGCTGCTGCCTTGGCCTCCTGTTCAGCCGCCTCGGCGGCGGCCTTGGCGGCGGCCTCCGCCTGCTTCTTGGCCTTGCGTTCGAACCAATCCGCAGGCAGGGGGAAGGGGAGATCCTCATCGTGGCTGGCGATCGGACCGCCGGCCGCCTTGACGCTCGAGGGTCGGCTGCCGACCTCATCCAGGCCGCCAGCGCTACCGGCCCCGTCCTTGGGCATCTCCGGCAGATCTGCTGGTGCGGCATCGCCTGGCGCATCATCACGATTCATGGGGAATCTCCCGCAGCGTGACCAGCCAGCGTCGCGCGATTGGTGGCCCAAGACAAGGCCAATCTCGCCGCTTCGGAAGGAGACGTGCAGCAGGTGCTAATGGGCAGGGGCGGCGGGGGCGCTGCGGCAGGCCTCCATGATGCCATCGCAGACCGGGCAGTGGTCGCCCCAGCCCTGGTAGAGCTGGCGGTAGTCGTCGCCGAGATCGCCGGCCTTCAGCGCCCGCAGCCGTTGCATCCCCAGCGCGACCCGGGATTCGACCGCTGCATTCCAGGAGATGCGCTCATCATCGGCCAGTCGCATCAGGGCGAAGCGGCGGCCGACCCAGGTGGCGACCAGCTCCTGCAGCGCGCCCAAGCGCACCTCACGATCGGCGGAGCGCAGGCGGGCCCTGAGCTCGGGCTTCAGTCCGGCTCCGAAGGCGTCGCGGCCGGCCTTGTCGCTGAGGAAGCGGCCGCGCTCGCGGAAGCAGCGCAGGGCATCGACCACCGGCATGCATAGCGGACACGACCATATGAAGTGCTCCTCGAGCCGGGTACCCCCGGTATCGGGGTTCTTGGGCAGGATCAGGTCGATGTCCTCGCGTGCGATGCCATCGCTGAAGCAGCCATCGAGGACGGCGAGGAAGACCATCTGGTGGACCGTATCGCGCAGCGGATCGGCAGGGGGCGAGAGCGATGGCCCCTCGGCGCCCGAGGCCGCGGGCCAGGCGAGCAGAGCCAGCATCGCCAGGAGGGCCAGGGCGAGCGTGGGCGCGGCCGGCGTCGGGAGGGGGTGTCCAGGCTGCGGTTCTGGCATGGCAAGATCCACCGGGTGGCTGTGGCCTCAAGCCTAGAGCGCCCGTCGGGCCGGGGAACGGGGCGACGCGCCAGTCGCCTCCTGCCGGTGCCGCCCCGGCAGGGGATTTCCCGTTGTCGCGGTGGGCGGTCGCACGTACCCTCCCAGGCGCATGCCTGGAACTGTCACAGTCACCGATCTCGCCAAGAGTTATGGTCCCGTGCAGGCGGTGCGCGGCATCAGCTTCAGCATCGCTGCCGGCGAGATCTTCGGCATGCTCGGCCCGAACGGAGCGGGCAAGACCACCACCCTGGAATGCCTGATCGGCCTGCGCGATCCCGATCAGGGGTCGATCGAAGTCTGCGGCATCGATGCCGCCCGCCATCCGCGCGAGGTCAAGGAGCGCATCGGCGTCCAGCTCCAGGCCACCGCGCTCCAGGAGCAGCTGAGCGTGCGCGAGGCGCTGGTGCTGTTCGGCTCCTTCTACCGCAACAAGGCCGACCCCGATCGGCTGCTCGAGCGCTTCTCCCTCGCCGACAAGGCGACGGCGCGCTTCTCCAGCCTCTCCGGCGGCCAGCAGCAGCGCGTGGCGATGGCGCTGGCGCTGATCAACGAGCCGGAACTGCTGCTGCTCGACGAGCCGACTGCCGGCCTCGATCCCCAGGCCCGCCGCGAGCTGCATGGGGTGATCCGCCAGCTGAAGGAGGATGGACGCACGGTGCTGCTGACCACCCACTACATCGAGGAGGCGGAGCTGCTGTGCGACCGCGTGGCGATCGTCGACCACGGGAAGATCATCGCGCTCGACACGCCGGCCAGGCTGGTGGCGGCGAACAAGGCCGCCACGCGCATCGTGCTGAC
>PLEW01000175.1:0-1016 GCA_003136555.1 Planctomycetota bacterium
CTCCATCAGGATGCGCAGCGGCTCAGGCGCGGCATCATGGTCGAGGGCGGGGACAACCTGCGCGCGCTCGCCGCCGCCTGCCGCCGTGGCGAGGGCACGGTGGTGACGACCGGCCATTTCGGCAACTGGGAGCTGTTCGCGCGCGTCGGCGCGACCCTGGTGCCGACCACCATGGTCGGCAGGCGCCTGCGCAGTCCGCTGGCCGACCGCCTGGTCCAGGGGGCGCGCGGCTCCAGCGGCGGGAGGGTGCTCTACCAGGACGAGGACTTGCGCGCCTTCGTGCGCGAGCTGCGCCAGGGCCGTGGGCTCGCCATCCTGCCCGACCAGGATGTCCCCCGCCTCGCCGGGGTGTTCGTCCCCTGGTTCGGCACCCTGGCCTATACGCCCAGCGGACCGGCAGCGCTGGCGCTGCTGACCTCATCGTGCGTCCAGCCGCTCTTCCTCTTCCGCCGTGCCGGCCGCTGGGTGCTGCACATCGGTCCGCGCCGGCGCTTCGCGCGCACCAGCGATCGCGAGCAGGACGTGCTGGAGATCACCACCTGGGCAATGGCCTACGAGGAGGCGCTGGTGCGGCGCTCCCCCCATCAGTGGGTATGGTGGCATCCGCGCTGGCGCACCACGCCCGAGAGCCGCAAGGACACCCGACGCCGCAGCGCCACCCTCCCGGCCCCCCCGCAGCATCCCGCCGCCCCGGCCATTGGCCCCTAGCCCCGGGCGGGCGGGGACCTACCGTCACAGCCATGCCCCGAACCGCAATCCGTCACAGCGGCAACGCCCTCCACCTGCCCCCGGCCATGTGGGACAGCGTCTTCCTGCGCGCCTGCCGGGGCGAGAGCGTGGCGCATGCGCCGGTGTGGCTGATGCGCCAGGCGGGGCGCTACATGCAGCATTACCGCGGCATCCGCGCGGCGCACAGCTTCCTGTCGCTATGCAAGGACCCCGCCCTCAGCGCCGAGGTCACGGTCTATGCGCGCAACTGGCTCGGCGTCGATGCCGCGATCATCTTCAGCGACATC
>PLEW01000175.1:1024-69973 GCA_003136555.1 Planctomycetota bacterium
CTGATCGGCTTCTGCGGCGCGCCATTCACCCTCGCCGCCTACGCCATCGAAGGCGGCTCGAGCCGCCAGTTCGCGCGCACCAAGAGCTTCATGTACACCCAGGAGGCGGCCTGGCACCGCCTGGCCCGCCTGCTGGTCGATGCCCTGATTCCCTACCTCTCGGCGCAGATCGCCGCGGGTGCGACCTGCGTCCAGATCTTCGACAGCTGGGTCGGACAGCTGACGCGTGCCGACTTCAGCGAATTCGCCGCTCCCCACCTGGCGCGCCTGGTGGCGGGCATCCCGGCAGGCGTTCCGGTGATCCTCTTCGGCACCTCCACCGATCACCTGCTCGACCTGATGGCCGACTGCGGAGCGGATGTCATCGGCATCGACAGCACCTCGGACCTGGGTGCGGGCTGGCGCCGCTGCGGCGGACCCGGGCGCGTGGCGGTGCAGGGCAACCTCGACCCCGCACTGCTGCTGGCACCGCGTCAGCGCCTGCTCTCCGCTGCCGACGCGGTGCTCGCGGCTGCAGCGGGTCAGCCCGGGCACATCTTCAATCTCGGCCATGGCGTGCTCAAGCAGACCGATCCGGAGCAGGCCAGGGCCCTGGTCAGCCATGTCCATGAACAGAGCCAGGCACGCTGAACGGTCCCTGGCACGCTCCACGAGGTGACCATGAGGCAGATCATCGTCATCGGCGGCGGCATCGGCGGATTGGCGACGGCCTATCGCCGGCGCGCGATCGCCGAGGCGCGCAGCGAGGAGGTGGAGATCCGCCTGCTCGAGGCCGGCCAGCGCTGGGGCGGGGTGATCCGATCAACCACCGAGGAGGGCCACGTCCTCGAGCACGGTCCGGATTCCATCCTGCGCACCAAGCCTGCCGGCATCCAGCTGATCAGCGACCTGGGCCTCTCCGGCGAGATGCAGGAGACCTGCGCCGGCGCCCGCCGCAGCCTGATTGCCCGCAAGGTGCGGCTGCTGCCCGTTCCCGAAGGCCTCTACCTGATGGCGCCCGGCCGGCTGCTGCCCTTCCTGCGCTCGCCCATCGTCAGCTGGCCGGGCAAGCTGCGCATGGCCCTCGACCTGGTGCTGCCACGCCGCGACCCGCTCGCCAGCGAGGAGAGCCTGGCCGAGTTCGTCCGGCGCCGGCTCGGCCAGGAGGCGCTCGACCGCATCGCCCAGCCGCTCATCAGCGGCATCTACACCGCGGATCCCGAGCAGCTCAGCATGGTCTCGACCATGCCGCTGTTCCTGCGCATGGAACGCGAGCATCGCAGCCTGATCCTGGCCATGCGCCTGCGCTCGCAGGAGGCCGGGATGGCGCAGGCGAGCGGTCCGCGCTATGGGCTCTTCACCTCGCTGCGCGGCGGGCTGCAGACGCTCACCGACGCGCTGGTGGCCAAGCTGTCGACGGCCTCGGCGAGCGGCCGCAGCCGCGTCGACATGCGCCTCGGCGCCAGCGTGACGGCGGTGGTGCGCAATGCGGGCAGGATGACGGTCGCGCTCGAGGAGGAGTACCTCGATGCCGACGAGGTGGTGATCGCGGCGCCGGCGCATGCAGCAGGCAAGATGGTCAAGACCCTCGATCCACTGCTCTCCTATCTGCTGGTGACCATCCCCTACGCCGGGGTGCTGACCATCAACCTCGCCTTCCAGCGGCAGCAGATCCCGCAGCTGCCGGAGGCGGCCGGCTTCGTCGTCCCGGCGATCGAGGGCCGGACGCTGATCGCCTGCACCCTGGCGAGCCTGAAATACCCCGAGCGCGCACCGGCGGACAGCGTGCTGCTGCGCGCCTTCGTCGGCGGGGCGCTGCACCAGCAGCATTGCGAGCTGAGCGACGGCGAGGTGCTCGCGGCGGTGATGCGCGACCTGCGCGACCTCTTGGGCATCCAGGGCGAGCCGACGATGGTGCGCATCCACCGCTGGCCCAAGGCGATGGCCCAATACGTCCTCGGCCATGCTGAGCGCCTGCAGGGCATCCGCCTGCGCGAGAAGACCATCCCCGGACTGGCGCTGGTCGGCAACGGCTACGAGGGGGTGGGCATCCCCGACATCATCGCCCAGGCCGACCAGGCGGCCGAGCGCCTCGGCAGCAGCGACCAGGGCATGCCACCACCGATGCAAGGCGCGATCAGCCGCGCCACTACCGTCTAGCACGCCGGAGCGGACGGTGCCTCAGCCGGGGCTAATGCGCGTTGAGTCGCCTGCGCCAGCCGCCATCGTCATGGGTGTGATCGCCCAGGAGTCCCGCCATGACGACCGAGTCCCAGCCCAGCCCGACGTCGCAGTACCGCAAGAAGGTCTCGCAGGAGTGGGAGGCGGACGTGCGCCTGTTCGAGTACACCGCCGCCGCCAACCCCAAGATGGCAGCGATCCCGATCGCCTTCCTCCCGGCCGCACTGCATCAGGAGGGCGAGACCCGCATCATCCCCTTCGACCTGTCGCGCGCGCTGGAGCTGCCCTATCCGGCGACCAGCCCCGCCCTGCTCGCCAGCTTCCTGCGCGTGCGCAGCGGAGAAACGCTGCCGACCCAGGCGAGCGCCACTTCGCAGATGTTCTATGTCATCCGCGGCAGCGGCAAGAGCAGCGCCAGCTTCGGCGCCATCGACTGGTCGGAAGGGGACCTGTTCGTGGTGCCGATGAATGCCGAGATGGACCATACCGCGCGCAGCGATGCCGCGCTCTACTGGGTGAGCGACGAGCCACTGCTGGCCTATCTGGGCGTCCAGCCCGGGGTGCCGCGCTTCCGCCCGACGCTGTTCCGCCGAGAGCGCCTGCTGGCCGAGCTCGAGGTGATCAGGGCCCAGTCGCATGCCACGGAACGCAACCGCATGGGCATCCTGCTGGGGAACAGCGCCACGGCCCAGACCCTGACCCTCACCCATACCCTGTGGTCGCTGCTCAACGTGCTGCCCGCGGGTGCGACGCAGAAGCCGCATCGCCACAATTCGGTGGCCTTGGATCTGTGCATCGATGCCCACCCCGGGACCTACACCCTGATCGGCGAGCACATCGATGATCAGGGCGCGATCATCAATCCGCAGCGCGCCGACTGGTCGTCGGGCGCTGCCTTCACCACGCCGCCGGGCTGGTGGCATTCGCACCACAATAACAGCGACCATGACGCCCTGGTCCTGCCGATCCAGGATGCCGGGTTGCATACCCAGCTGCGCACCCTCGATATCCGCTTCGTCCTCGGCTGACCGCAGGGGTGCGGGAGCGACCGCGCGGCACAGCGATCCCAGCCGGCTTGTCAGTCAGCGGCGTGACGATAGATTGGCCTTTTCCGCGTACTTTAGACCAGGCGCGACGAAAGAGGCGCATGGCGTCGAGACTGCCGATATCCGCTAGCGACCGCCATTCCGGCCTCATCACGCCCAGCGGCGAGGGCCGTTGTCTGGCCGCGCGCCGGGCCAGGACCTTGCCATGAGGGTGCTGACGGTCTTCGGCACCCGCCCCGAGGCGATCAAGATGGCGCCGCTGGTCCATCAGCTCGATGCCACTTCGTCGGTCGAGCAGCGCGTCTGCGTCACCGCCCAGCATCGGCACCTGCTCGACCAGGTGCTGCGCTTCTTCAGCATCGTCCCGCACTACGACCTCGACCTGATGCGTCCCGGCCAGCAGCTCTCGGCCCTGTGCGCAGGGGTGCTCAGCGGCATGGAGCGCGTGATCGAGGACTGGCGACCGGACCAGGTGCTGGTGCACGGGGATACCACCACCTCGTTCACCGCCGCCCTGGCGGCCTTCCATCGGCGGCTGCCGGTCGGCCACGTCGAGGCGGGTCTGCGCACCGGCGACCGCAACGCACCCTGGCCGGAGGAGATCAACCGGCGGCTGACCGGCCGGCTGGCGCGCTGGCACTACGCCCCGACCGCCCAGGCACGCGACAACCTGCTGCATGAGGACGTCCCGCCGTGCGACATCGTGGTCACCGGCAATACCGGCATCGATGCCCTCCAGCAGGTGGTCGCGCGCCTGCGCGCGGACGGCGCGCTCGAGCGCCAGGTCGCCGCCGCCTTCCCCTTCATCGATGGCGGGCGGCGGCTGATCCTGATCACCGGACACCGGCGGGAGAATTTCGGCCCCGGCTTCGAGCGCATGTGCCGGGCGCTGGCGCGCATCGCGGCGCGCGAGGATGTCCAGCTGGTCTACCCGGTCCACCTCAACCCCCAGGTGCAGGAGCCGGTGGCGCGCATCCTGGGCGCGCATCCCCGCATCCATCTGGTGCCGCCGGCCGACTACCTGCCCTTCGTATGGCTGATGGACCGCTCGACCCTGGTGATCACCGATTCCGGCGGGGTGCAGGAGGAGGCGCCGTTCCTTGGCAAGCCGGTGCTGGTGATGCGCGACACCACCGAACGTCCGGAGGCGGTCGCCGCCGGAGGCGTCCAGCTGGTCGGCACCGACGAGGAGGGCATCGTCCACGCCGCCACCGCCCTGCTCGATGAGCCGGAGCGCTACGCACGCATGAGCCGCTGCATCAGCCCCTATGGCGACGGGCAGGCGAGCCGGCGCATCGTCGCCGATCTGCTCACCCGCGGACCGCAATGACCAGCGGGTGCACCGATCAGCCATCCGCACCAGGCCGAAGCAGCGCGCGCCTGGTGCTCGGCCTGCCGGCCTTCAACGAAGCGCCGAACATCGACCCCCTGTTCGAGCGCATCAGCCGGGTGCGGGCGCGGCTGATGCCGAACCTCAGCGTGCTGCTCTACGATGACGGATCGCGCGACGACACCGCTGAGAAGGCGCGGGCCTGGAACGGCCGGGAGGGCCTGCCGGTGCGCGTCATCGGCCTGAAGGAGAACCGCGGCCTGGGCACTGCGCTGGCAAGCCTGCTGAAGGACTTCGCCGGCACCGCTTCGGGCGGCCAGCCGGGCGCAGAGGCGCTCGCGCTGATGGATTGCGATGACACCATGGATCCGGTGCAGCTGCCGCGCATGTGGCGGCTGCTGTCAGAGCGGCACCTCGACCTGGTGATCGCCTCGCGCTACCGCCCCGGGGCGACCATCAGCGGCGTGCCGCTGCACCGCCTGATGCTCAGCCAGGCGGCCGCCTTCATCTTCAAGAGCCTGCATCCGCTCGGCGGCATACGCGACTACTCGTGCGGGTACCGCCTGTATTCGCGCGACCTGCTCAGGCGCGCCCATGCCGTCTGGGGCGGCGACCTGGTGCAGCAGCGCGGCTTCGCCTCGATGGTCGAGGTGCTGCTCAAGCTCGGCCGGCTGGGGGCACGCTGTGCCGAGGTGCCGTTGCGGCTGCGCTACGAGCAGAAGCGCGGTGCGAGCAAGATGGCGGTCACCGACAACGCCACCCGCCTGCTGCGCCTGGCCTGGCGCTGGCGCCGCAGCGGCCTGGTGCCCCCGGCGCGCTCAGGGCGCTGACGCAGCGGCCAGGCGGCTGGCGGCATCGGCCAGGCCAAGCGCACGGTAGATCGCCGCCAGGGCGAGGCGCGCAGGCCGATCGTCGGGATGGAGGTTGACCAGCAGCGCCGCCACGTCGAAGGCTTTCTCGGCCTGGCCGCTCTCGAGGTAGGCGACCGCCAGGCAGCACTGCAGACGCAGGCGGATATACTGCTGCTTATGCACGGCGTGGTCTGCGCGGGAGGCGGGAGCGCCGGACCACTCGAGAAGCGCAGGGATCATGTCCGGCAGCCGCATGCCATCACGGCACAGCCGGCGCAGCTCGGAGGCGGCCTGGATCTGGACCTGGGAGAAGAACGGCGCAAGCGTCTGGACGGCTTGCTGCGGATATCCGGTCCGCATGCTGATCTGAGCATGGGCGAGGGCGGCATCCTCGCCTGTGCCGCCACCAGGCAGGCGTGCGTATTCCCGCTGGCATAGTTCGTCCGCCTCGCGATCCAGGCCACGTTGGTGCAGCAGGACAGCGGCCTCGATCAGGATCGCGAGGCGCTCCCCGTCGAAGATGCGGTCGGCGTCAGGACAGGAGAAGGCGCGCAGCGCGGCTTCCCCTGCGGGGGCTCGCTTGGCCGGTTCGGTGCCCTCGGTGCGGGCATAGGCGAGCAGCGACCAGTTGATCGCCGAATCGGGCTGCCTGCGCACCGCCGCGGCGGCAAACAGCGGCATTGAGGAGAATTCCGGCACCCGTGCCAGGGACAGCGAGGCGGTGTAGATCGCCGCCCCGGCCAGCGTTACGATCAGCGCCCGCCGAGGGCCGGCGGGGTCCAGCCGGCGGAGACCGGCGTCGATCAGCAGGCAGGGGATCAGCAGCAGCCCCGGCAAGGCCCATTGGTGGTAGTGATCGGTCATGGCGGCGAGCTGCGGCACCAGGTTGAGCGCCGGCGCCAGCGCCGCCAGGCTGAACAGCCAGGCGAAGGCCACCAGCCGGCGGGTGGCCGCCGGCAGCAGGGTCACGGCGGCGATGCCGAGCACCGCTGCCCAGCTGCCGAGGGCTGCGCCGGCAGAGCGGCTCTCATCGATAGCGTAGTAGATCGTCAGGTCGGTCGGCAGCAGGGTGTGGGCAAGGTAGCGGCACAGGATGCCGCCATCGAGCAATAGGGCCCTGCCGAGGCTGCCGCCCAGGTAGGAGCGGTGGAGGTCATCCCGCAGGTAGAGGAGGCTGGTGGCGACGAAGGCGACCACCACCAGGGATGGCAGGACCAGCCGCAACGCCCGGGACAGCCAGGGTCCCGACCCGAGCACCAGCTCATAGGCCGCCAGCATCGCCGGCAGGGCGATGGCATGCGGCTTGGCGAACAGTGCGAGCACGCCGAGTATCCAGGCCGCCGCCCCGGCGCGCCAGCCTCCGCCGTGGCGCACGGCCGTGATGTAGCAGACGACGCACCACAGGCTGAGCGCGAGGCTGACCAGGCTCTTGCGCTCGGCGAGCCAGAGCGCCGACTGCGCGCAGACCGGATGGACCGCATAGAGCAGGGCGACCGCCAGGGCGATCCCGGGCCGCGCACCCACCCTGAGCACCAGGGCATGCACGCCGAGCGTCCCGATGCCCATCCAGACGAGCTCGTGTAGGCGTGCGAACCACCAGGAGTGCGTCCCGCCGATGGCCAGGTCCAGCCACAATGTCAGCTGGCAGATGGGGGTATAATCCCACAGCACCGTGCTCGACCACAGGGAGGCGATGCCGCGCCAGGCGCCGCCATGGAGCGCATCGTTGTCGAGGTAGTAGATGCGATCGTCGAGACCGAGCAGGCCGAAGCCGAACGATTCGCTGTAGAGCGCGATGGGCAGGAGCACCAGCGCCACTCGCAGCCAGGTCGGACGCTGCCACCAGTGCACCGCATGCCCACGGTCGGTGATGACCACGGTAGTCATGGCCGTCCCGCCCCCGGGACAGGGCCCACAACCGGACGCAAGTGCGTTCCGCCGATCATCAGCAAGCCCCCGGGCAGCGCCGTGGCGATCAGCGCCAGGCGGTAGATGACCAGCATCGAGATCACCTGGTTGGGGCTGGCCAGGGAGCCCATCAGCGCCACCGCCGCCACCTCCATCACCCCCAGCCCGAACAGGCTGATCGGCACCGCCCCGATGAGGAAGACCAGGGACAGCAGCATCAGCATCTCGCCCCATGGCGTGACGATGCCGAGGGTGCGCCCGGCGATGATGCAGCCCCCGATCAGCAGCAGATGGCCGGCCACGGAGCAGGCGAAGCAGGCGAGCATGACCGCATGGTGGCGGCGGTAGGCGAGCAGCGCGGCGGCCACCAGGGCGACGCGGGGATGTGTGAGCGACCAGGTGATCAGCCGGTCGACCCCGATGACGCGGCTGATGGTCGGCGACACCCACACCAGGATGCCGGGGACCAGGATCGCCAGGACCAGCCAGATGCGCTGCGTCAGCAGCTGATGCGACGTCGATTCGCTGAGCGTCATCCCGGCGAGCGCGGCGAGGACGAAGAGCGCGAGCAGGCCCAGCAGGCGGTCGACCAGGACGCTCATGATGGCATCCGCCGTGCGCCCGCTCTGCCGGGCGACCTGCCAGGCCTTGACCGCATCTCCGCCGGTCAGGCCCGGGAACAGGCAGTTCCAGAAGCAGCCGATCAGATGCAGGCGCAGGGTCTGGAGCGGCGACGGCGCGATGCCGCGGGCGCGCAGCAGCAGCCACCAGCGCAGGGCCTGGACCGGGATCACGCAGGCGATCACCAGCAGCACCGTGACCAGGTCGCCGACCTTGGCGCCGCGCAGGACCGGCATGATGCCAGGCTTGAGATGGACCTCCCCGACCGCGGTCCCCAGCTGCGCGCGCGGCAACAGGATGTCAGCGCCATCGAGCACCAGATGCAGCGACTTCCCATCCGCGTCCACCACCTGCGCCAGGCGCTGCGCTGGCGCGGGAGGCAGGCCGGGTAGGCGCGCACCAGCGGGGATGACCACCTGGTCGTGCCAATTCATCGCCGACACCAGGTAGAGGATGGCGGCGCAGGCGATGGCCGCCTGCAGTAGCGTCCAGCGCCACGAACGGGAGCGGCCAGGCGGCGGCACGCTCGTGCCGGCGCCGGCGCCAGGTGCAGGGGTCATCCTGAGAATGCTTGGCTGTCGGGGACCAAGTCAATGTGCAATGCCACGCGCTCCCGGCCGGCGATGGCGCGCATCCAGGTCGGGCATTCATTCCTCCGGCTCGCCAGGCCAGCGCACCCCGGCCTGATGGCGCAGGGCATCCAGGGTGCGGGCCTGGCCGAGGCTGTCGGCCCAGGTCATCACGGGAGACTGGAGGTCGGCGATATGATCCGCCACTTCGAGCGCCTCGCGGGTGTAGCGCGTAGTGCCGTCATCCTCCACCACCACCGTGCGCGGCGGGCCATCCTGGGGATGCACGATGAAGGCAGACGAACCCGGCGTGCAGCGGTAGGGCTCGGTGACCTCGATCCAGCCGCGACTGCCATGGAGAGCCGCGCCTGGAGGGGCGGCGACGCGGATGCTGGCGACGAAGCTCCCGAGCACCCCATCCGGGAAGAGCAGCTGTCCGCCGCTCCATTCGTCGACCCCGGTCTCACCGATATGCGCGCTGCACGAAGTCGCCACCGGCTCGGCGCCCGCCATCCAGCGCAGCCAGCTGATCGGGTAGCAGCCGACGTCCATCAGCGCGCCGCCGCCATAGGCGAGAGTGAGCAGCCGGCCGTCCGCGCGCCCGCCACCATCGAAGCAGAAGGAGGCCTGCAGCAGGCGCAGCGTGCCGATGGCGCCGTCGGCGATCAGCTCGCGCAGGCGGGCCCAGCGGGGGTGGCAGCGATAGAGGAAGCCCTCCATGAAGAACACCCGGTTCGCGCGCGCCGTCGCCAGCACCCCCTCGAGTTCCCGCGCCGTCATCGTCGCGGGCTTCTCGCACAGCACATGCTTGCCGCGCGCGAGCGCCTTCACCGACCATTCGGCATGCAGATGGTTGAGCAGGCTGACATAGACCACCTCGACCTGATCATCCTCGAGCAAGGCCTGGTACGAGGCGTGGGCGCGTACGTGCGGGCCGAATTCGCGGGCGAAGGCGGCGGCGCTGTCGGCGTGCCGGCTGCCGACGGCGACCAGCTCCAGACGCGCGTTGCCCTGGCCCAGACCCTGGGCGAATTTGCGCGCGATGTTCCCGGTGCCCATGATGCCCCAGCGGAGCGGTGCGGTAGCCATGGCGCTGACCTCGGTGGGAGCGGGTGGAGTCATCGGTCGACGCTCAGGCCTGTACCAGCGGAGAGCGGCTCCACAGCGAGACCATCAGCCCCGCGAGTATCAGCACCAGGCCGAGCAGGTCCTGCCAGCGCGGCAGCTCGCGCAGGTAGGCGAGCGCGAAGACCAGGAAGAGGGTCAAGGCGATGCCTTCCTGCAGCACCTTGAGCTGCCAGGAGGTGTATGTGCCGCCGAGGCTGGCGGCACCCATGCGGTTGGCCGGCACCGCAAGGCAGTACTCGGGCAGGGCGATGAACCAGGAGAGGGCGATGAAGCCGATCAACGGCATGGCATCGGATCTGACCTTGAGGTGCCAGTACCACGCCGAGGTCATGAACGCATTGGAGGCGATGAGCAGGAGGATGGTGGGCATGGCGTCATGATCTGCCGCCTGGCCGCGATGCGAGCCTCAGCTGCGGCAGTCCAGCCGCGCGTCTCCAGGCGATGCGTGCCAATGATGGTAGACATGCCAGGCGCCGAGCCCAGACTTGGTCCATCATGGCAGATGAACGGTGGCGGCGTCTGCTCACTACTCCGGAACGCTGGCCGATCTGGTCCGTCCGCGCCCTCCTGCTCGCGCTGCCGCTGCTGGTGTACGGCGGTTCGCTGGGCTTTGGCCTGATCGGCCTGGATGACCAGGGCTACTATGACAATCCGGCGCTCGCCGGCGGTTCCTGGCGTGGCCTGACCGGGATATGGACGTCTCTGGCGTTGAGCGATTACGCGCCAGTCAGCCAGCTCACCATGTGGCTCGACCTGGCGCTGGTCGGCGATCGGTGGTGGTTCGCCCATCTGCAGCAGATCCTCTGGTTCGCCCTCGGGGCCTGGGGAGTCCATGCACTGGTCCTGCGCCTGACCACGAGCGCCGGACTCGCATTGGCGATCTCGCTGCTCTACGTGCTTCATCCCCTTGGAGGCGAGTCGGTCCTGTGGCTTGCCGAGCGCAAGAACCTGGTCGCCTTCGCCCTCGGAGTCTGGTGCGTCGAGCGCTATGTGGCGGCGGTGCGCGATGATGGGGGGGCCGCTGCGAGCATCGGCGCCTGGGCGCTCGGTGCGCTCGCCCTGTTCGCCAAGCCCAACGCGGTGTGCCTGCCGTTCCTGCTGGCAGCGTACGAACTGACGCTCGGCAGCGGCAATCGGTGGCGGCGCCTGGTGCGCGTGGCCCTGCCGATGCTGCTGATCGCCACCTTCGTCTTCATCGAGCTGCAGTTCGTGCGCTCCGATCTCGACCGACGGTTTCTCGGCGGCAGCCGGTTCGCAGCCATCCTGATCGACGGGCAGATCCTGCTGCGCTACCTGGGCATGATCCTGCTGCCACAGCACCTGACGATCTACTACGCGGTGCCTGAGAGCGTGCATCCCCTGCCGGTCCTCCTCGCCTGGATGTCGCTGGCGGCTCTGGTGCTCGCCAGCCTCAAAGCGGTCCGCAGCCGCGCCCTGGTGGCCTTTTCGTGGCTGTATGCCGGTGCGGCGCTTGCACCTGCGCTCAATCTGGTGCCTCAGCTTGCGCCCTTGGCCGACCACTATCTGTTGTGGGCGCTGCCGGCTTTGCTGCTCATGGGCGGCGTGCTGGTCCGCGACGCCTGCCAGCGTCTCCCGCCTGCTGCAGCGGCGCGTGCCGCCCATATCGTGGTCGCCGGCCTGGCGCTCTTCTTCACCTTGCTGGCTCTGGTACGCCTACCGGAATTCAAGGACATGAAGACGCTGTACACCGCGGCAGTGAAGTACCAGCCCGAATCGGGCACCAACTGGTCGCTGTATTGCCATTGCCTGCTCGATACGGGCGGCGACTTCGAGCTGGCGAGCCGCGCCGCGGAGCGCGCATTGGCCTGCGCGGACAATGGGCGCATCCTCCCCGAGAATCGAGCCATGATCATTGTGCTCGCCGCCCTCGAACTGCACCGGCATGGCGATCGGCGCCAGGCAAACGAACTGGTCGAACGCGAGGTCGCAAAGCTGCCCGAAGATGGTGGGCGGATCGCCGACATCGTGCGCGCCCAGGTGGCTCTGCGCATCGGCGATTCGCAGCATGCCATCGCGCTGCTGCAGCGCTTCTACGAGCCATCGATGCAGGCGGCGGCCGCGCTGCTGCGCAAGAAATGCCGCTCGGGCGAGGTGCTGCCGGATGAGCAGCCACCGATGATCGAAATCGCCGCCAAGCCTGGCGCCATCGGCGACATCATCAACATGGGCCATGAGATGGACAACCTCGAGCGCCAGCTGCAATCGTTGGCCTACGCCTATGAGATGGCCGGAGATCTCGAGCACGCCTTCGATGTCGCCGCCCTGGGCGTCAACCTGTCGCCATCCTGCAGCGGCATGCGCACCCTGCTGATCGATGTCTACCGCCGGCTGCATCTGGATGCCGCGGCCGCGCGCCTGGCGGGGTCGCAGGCAGCGGTGTCCCCGTGAGCCCTGTCACTGGACCTGGCCGCCCGTCTGCGGGAGGTCCGGCGATGAGGCGGGAGCGCTGCTGCGCGCGCTGCGCCGGGCGATGGTCGCAGCGGCGTAGCCGGCGCCGAAGCCATTGTCGATGTTGACCACCGTCAGCCCCGGTGCGCAGCTTGCGAGCATGGCGTGCAGGGCGGTCCGCCCGTGGTCGCACACCCCGTAGCCGACCGAGGTCGGGCAGGCGATGATCGGGATGTCGACCAGCCCGCCGACCACCGAGGCGATGGCGCCGTCCATCCCGGCCACCACCACCAGGGCGACGCAGGTACGGATGGTGTCGAGATGGGCGAGCAGCCGATGCAATCCCGCAACGCCGCTGTCACGGAAGCGGATGACCTGGACGGCGCGGGCGGCGAGGGTGACGGCGGCCTCCTCGGCGACCGGTTCGTCACCGGTGCCCGCGGACAGCACGCCGACCGGACCATGGCTCGCCAGCGGTTCGCCATAGGAGAAGCTGGAGCTACGCGGATGGGCGCGTCCGAGCGGCAGGACCGCCTGCAGGCTGGCGAGCGCCTCCGGTGTCGCGCGCGTCACCAGCACCTGGCCATGCGCTTCGACCAGGCGGGTGGCGGCCCCGAGCACTTCGTTGACCGTCTTGCTGGCCGCGAAGACGACTTCCGGGAAGCCGAGTCGGCGATTGCGATCGAAATCGAGGTTGAGGGTGTCGCTCACGGAATGCTCCGGACGGGGTGATGGCGATCAGGCACTGCGCAGGCGATGGCTGGGGGCGCGCGGATCGGCTCAGCCGGTCACCGCAGTGGTGTCAAGCAGGGCATTGAAGCCGCCGCTCACCAGTCCCGCCAGATCGAGGGTGATGCTGAGGAAGCCGAGCTGGCGCAGTGCCGGCAGCAGCGCCTCGCGCGCCGCGAGGACGCGGCCGAGATCATTCGCCGGCACTTCGATGCGGCACAGGTAGCCCCGCCCCCCGCCGATCTGGTGCAGACGCGCCCGGCAGTGGCCGAAGCCGGCCTGCCGCAGCACGCGCTCTGCGGCCTCGATCATGGCCAGCCCCGCCACCGTGACCGGTTCGCCGTACGGCACGCGGCTGGACAGGCAGGGCTCGGCCGGCCGGTTCCAGCTGGCCAGCTGCCGCGCGCGCGCGCGCGTGCGCACGTCATCCTTGGTGAAGCCGGTCTCGGCCAGCGGCCAATGGGCGCCGGCCTCGGCGGCCGCGGCCATGCCGGGACGGTAATCATTGAGATCGTCGGCGATGGCGCCCAGCAGCAGGGCCGAACCCGCCCGTCCGGCATCGGTGGCGCGCGCCAGGCCGTCCATCGCGCGCATCAATGCCGCCTTGCAGTGGTAGCAGCGCCGCGCGTCGTTGGCGAGGTATTCCTGCCGCTCGAACTCGTCGGTCTTCACCACCGCGTGGCGGATGCCCTTGGCGGCGCAGAAGGCGGCGGCCTCGTGCAGGCTGGAGCGGCTCAGGCTCGGACTGTCGGCGGTCACCGCCAGGACCGCGTCCTTGAGCACCTCGAAGGCGACATCGAGCAGGTAGGTCGAATCGACGCCGGCCGAGAAGGCGACCATCGCCGTGCCGTAGCCGGCGATGATGTCCTTGAGGCGGTGCTCCTTGAGCAGGGAATCGCTGCTGGTCGCCGTTGCGGTGCCCATGCACGCATGCTAGGCGCGCTTCCCGGCTCGCACAAGCCCACCCGAGCAAAGCCTGCCTGCGCTCACCAGGCGGACAGCGGTGTCAGCGCAGGCAGCGGGGGCATCGGGGGCTGGGGCGCCAGGCGCACGGCGATGCGCACGCTGTCGGACGCGCCAGCGAGCACGATCAGCAGCCGGCGCACGCCGTGGTTGGGCTTCTGGGGAGCAGTCTGCTCGGCCGATTCGACGCTGAACTGCGCCTGGGCGGGAGCGAGGATGGTGGCGCGCATGTGCTTGCCATGCAGGGTGAGGATGGCCGAGCCGCCCTGTACCTCGACGGCGGCGTCGGTGGTGATCGCCCAGGTGATGTCCGCCGGGCGGGTCAGCTCGAGTTCATCCTGCACCAGCAGTGCGCTGCGGGATTCGATCAGGCTGATGCCGCGCTGCACCCGGCTGGCAGAGGGGACGTAGGCGCTGGAAAGGTCGACCACGGCACGGGGCGCATCGGCGCTGATGAAGCGCAGCAGCTTGGCCTTGCCGGCCACCAGCTGGTCCTGGCCGTCGATCAGAGGTACGCTGTGGCTGTGCGAGTTGAGGCGGAAATAGCGCCAGCGCGGGCCCTTGGTCCCGCCGCTGAAATAGCCCGGCAGGTTGTAATCGTCCGAGCCGAGGTCGCGCACCCAGCGCTCGCCCAGGCAATCGCACTCGAAGCTGCCCAGATCGAGATGCCCATGGTTGACCTGGTTGTAGCCCGCCTTGATGTAGGCGTAGAGGGCGTTGGGGTCCTTCCAGGCGGAGCGCATCACCCCCAGCTCCACCGCGCCGCCGAACGAGCGGTCGAGCGGCAGGGTGATCGAGCTGCCGCTGCTTGGCCGATACCAGATGATATCGAGCGGGGTGGCCTTCCTGCCGGCAGCCAGGTAGGCGTCCTGGGCATCGCACAAGCCGGCCTGGTGGTAGTGCTGTCCGAGCCAGGAGAGCAGCGGCGTGCCGCTGAAGCGGCTGAAGTCGCCGGCATCGGCGAAGTTGGGCATCAGCCCGGTCGGTCCGCTGACGCATACGGGATAGAGACCGGTGGTCGACAGCCCGGCATGCTGATCGAGCCCGAAGGTCGTCTTGAGGGCGCTCTCCATGCCGGCCAGGCAGTAGACGGTGTAGTCGGTGGCGTAGGCCCAATAGCCGGGCCCCTCCGGCCAGGCCCCGTCGGGGTCGTAGGAGGCGATGGCGGTCGGCAGATGACGGCAGGCGCTCGCGATCAGGACCTGCGCATAGCGCGGATCGCTCTCGGCCACCGCCAGGCTGGCCACGGTCAGCCCGCCATGGCAGACCTGGTTCCAGTTGAATGCGGAATCGACCCAGAAGGCGTGCTTGAGCGTGCCATCGAAGCCGCCCACCGCCTGTACGCCCTCCTCGAGGCCGAGGCGGATCAGGGCGGTGCGGATGGTATCCCGCTCGGTGGGCGCGAGGGCGGGATAGAGCCAGTCATAGCCGATGCCGACGGCGTTGGACATCTCGGCGACATCGAGGAAATGCGACGGATTCCAGTCGGAGAAGGCGCACACCGTCAGCAGGGTGGCTCTCGCCTGGTCGAGGTAGGCCGTGCGCCCGGTGAGCCGCCAGGCGAGGCCGAGGACGAGCACCCGGTGCAGGCATTCGCGGCTGACCGAGAGCAGGCGCGGACCGATGAGCACATGTTCGATCGCTTTGGCGCGGCATAGGGTGTCGGCGTCCGCGCACACCTGGCTGATGCAGGTGGCCAGCAGGGCATCGCTGGTGGCCAGGCGCTTGAGCTCGGCGAGGCGGTCGTCACGCAGCAGCAGCCGTGGATGCCCGCGCTCGAGGGTGGCGAGGATGGCGTCAGGTGCCGGAGGGGCGTCTGCCGGCTCCCCCGCCAGCAGGCAGGCGGCGGCCTGGATGCCAAGCAGCAGGGCGATGGTGCGGGCGGCCATGCACCTGGTACCGTGAGCAGGTGGGCTGGTTGAGCGTGGCTGGCGCATCCCGCCGCGGGGAAGCGCCGGTTCCTGAGCGGATACAGCGGATCGGAGCGGCTCAGCGCTCAGGCGCCGGGGCGGTCACCGCCAGGCGCAGGCCCTGGTCATTGTCGCCTTGCTCGGCGGGAACGGCGCGCCGGGCGGCGCTGCGGGCGCTCCAGTCGCTCTGCCGCCAGGAGCCGCCACGGCTCACCCGTTCGCCGGTGCCGATCGCGCTTTGACCCGTACCGCGGCTCTGGTAGTGGCCATAGACGTCCTGGCACCATTCCTGGACGTTGCCGTGCATGTCGTAGAGGCCCCACGCATTCGGCTGCTTGAGCTTGACCGCATGCGTCTGCGCGTCGGCGTCGGAGCGGTACCAGCCGAGGTCGTTGATGGTCTGCGCCGGCTTGGCGTTGGCTTCGATGGCGAAGGGGGTGGTGGTGCCGGCGCGGCAGGCGTATTCCCACTCCGCCTCGCTGGGCAGCCGGACGTCAAAACCGGTGACGCGGGTGCGCAGGAGGTTGATGAAGCGCTGCGCATCGTTCCAGCTCACGCTATCGACCGGCCGCTTGGGGTCGATGAACTGGCTGGGATTGCTGCCCATCACCTCCTGCCACAGGTCCTGGGTGACCTCGCTCTCCGCCAGCCAGAAGCCGCTCTCGATGGTGACCGGGTGCTGCATTTCATCCTCCCCGCGCCAGGGGCTGTCCCCTGCTGCGCTGCCCATGGTGAAGGAGCCCGGCGGGATCCAGCGCAGGCGCACCACCACCGAGCCGATCGGCAGGTCGGCGAACTGGCCGAAGCGGTCCATGCCGCGGGTCTTGGCCCAGGCCACCTGGGCCGGGGCCTGGGTGGAGGGACCCGTGCGCGACGAGGAGCCGACCGGGTCGCATGAGCATAGGACGACGACGAGAGCGAGGGTGAAAAGGGTCAGGCGCATGGCTGGTCTCCTGCAGAGGTGCGGCGCGTACGCGCGCCGATGAGTGCAGCCGACGGTAACGCCATGAGCCCACCTGCCAGGGGGCAATCCCGTGCATGCGTCGGACTGACTCACCAGCCCGGCAATGGCCAGGAGCAGGCACGGCTGCCGGACGCCGGCGCGATCGGGCTGCCGGCCGGGCGTCAGGAGATGAGGCCGCCGGCCGCCACCGCATCCACCTTCGGCTGCTGGCCGCGCAGGACGCTGTTGCCGTCGAAGAGCTGGCGCTGGTCGATCGGCGCGGGTGTGAGCCAGTCCGACTCGTTGAACTGGCCGCTCTGGCCATAGGCGAGGATGGCATTGCCGTAGCAGGTGGCCTCGACGGCATCCGCGGCGATGCCGCGCTCGAGCATCAGGCGTGCGGTCTTGGGCACCGCGAGGGGGTCGCTCACCCCCCAGTCGGCGCTCGAATCGACGATGATGCGCTCCTTGCCATAGCGGCGCACCACCTCGACCATGCGCTCATTGCCCATCTTGGTCTTGGGGTAGATGGTGAAGGCGGCCCAGAAGCCGCGGTCCAGGCATTCGCGCACGGTCTCCTCGTTGTTGTGGTCGACCACCACCATGCCCGGGGGCAGCCCGTGCTCGATGCAGATGTCCATCGAGCGGCTGGTCCCCGATTTCTTGTTGCGGTGCGGGGTGTGGATCATCACCGGAAGGCCGACCTCCTTGGCGAGCTCGAGCTGGATGCGGAAGTACTTCTCCTCCACCGCGGTCATGTCGTCGAAGCCGATCTCTCCGATCGCCACCACGCCATCCTTGCCGGCATACAGGGGCAGCAGGTCGATCACCTGCTCGGCGAGCGCGGCATTGTTGGCCTCCTTGGAATTCAGCCCGATGGTGCAGTAGTGGCGGATGCCGAATTGGCTGGCACGGAAGCGCTCCCACCCCACCAGCGAGGAATAGTAGTCCTGGAAGGAGCCGACCGTGGTCCGCGGCTGGCCGACCCAGAAGGCCGGTTCGATGACCGCGACCACGCCGGCGTCGCGCATCGCCTCGTAGTCGTCGGTGGTGCGCGCACTCATATGGACATGGGGGTCGATGAGCTTCATGGTCGGCTGCCTTCCTCTGCGGTATCGGCGCAGATGGTGTCGATGGCTGGCTGCGTCGGGTCGATGCCGTCAGCCATGAGGGAGATTAAACGAGCGCATCCCACAAAAGTTGACCGCTGGCGGCCGCCGCCGCCTCGCCCGGGTGGCGCGCCAGCAGCGCCTGGGCGGCTGGAGCGCCGCTGCCCCCCAGGGCCAGCGCGGCGGCCTGGCGATCGGCCGGACCGCCCTGCTCCAGCAGGCGCTCGAAGTCCTTCAGCGCACCGGCATCGATGCACACGCCCACCGGCCGCCAGAGCTGCGGATTGACCACCCGCTTGGCGGCCCAGCGTTCATGGGCGTAATCGCAGAGCATGCGGGTCAGGGCGGCATTCGCGCGGCGCTCAAGACCGATGATGCGGCCGAGCGGACAGTCGACGAACAGGCACTTGAGCACCATCTGGTTCCACGGCCCCTGCTCCAGCCAGCGTTCCGGATAGGGGTTGTCGAGGGCGACGGCGGCGAACACGCTGCGCATGTTCGCCCGGATGCCTTCGGCGGCCCGCTCCTTCAGGCGGTCGCCATGCGGCAGCAGCGGGAGCCCCTGGTAGAGCGCCACCAGCTCCTCGAGCCCGCTGGCGGCGAAGAGCTTGTCGAGGGTATTGAGCCAGGAGGTCGGATCGGCGTCCCTGAGGGACAATACCAGGCGCACGCGGGCGAGCTGGTCGAGGCTCCAGGCGCGTGGCTGCCAATGCGTGATCAGCTCCCCGGCCTGAGCGAGCTCGTCCGCCACCGGCGACAGGTCCTGCCTGCCCACCCGCCGCCCGGCGGCAGCGAAGGCGAGGAACAGGGCGCGCTCGGAGGCGGCGGGCTCCAGCTGGGCGACACGGGCGCAGGCATCCTGCAGCCATTGCCAGGCTTCCCCCTTGAGACGCTGGGACAACCAGGTATCGAGGAGGCGTACGAGGGTTTCGCCGCTCATGCCGTGCATTGTCGAGGCTTTGCCGCCGCTGCCAAGCACGGCATTCCCGCTGGTACTACACTCCTTCACCTTCGTACCTCCATCCGCCCCGGTGGACGGCTAGGCCATGATCCACTTTCTCGCCCTGCGCCTCGCAGATGAGCCGCGCGACCGTCTGGCCATGATCGCCGAACGGCTGCAGGCCTGGCAGCTTCCCGCCGCCTGGGTCCATCCCGAGGACTACCACCTCACCCTCGCCTACATCGGCGAGCTCGATGACGACGAGGTGCGCGTCCTGCCGCACGTGATCGGCGATGTCGCCGGCAGCCTGCGGCGGCCGGAGCTGCGCTTCAGCGGCCTGGGCGCGCAGGGCGGGCGAGCCGAACCCCGGGTGGTGTTCGCCGCCCTCGATGACCCGGAGCATGCCTGCGCCGGCATGCATGCCGACCTGTGCGCGGCCCTCGATCTCCCTGCGCGGCGGCAGTTCTCGCCGCATGTGACCCTCTGCCGCCCGCGTACCAGCGCCGCCCGCGAGCTGGCAGCCGCGAGCGGCGGGCACGACTGGCCGGGGATGTTCGCAGCCAACGGCCTGGCGGACTGGGGCGCCTGCCCGACCACCGACCTGGTGCTTTACCAGTCCGCCGGCCAGCAGCAGATCCGCTACCGCGCCCTGGCGCGCTGGCCGCTGGTGGCGGCATAGAGATCCGGCGCGGCGACATTTCCTAAGGTATAATCCGTGACATGATGCCAGAGGATCGAAGACCGCGGTAACCCGACCCACAGAGGAATCATATGGTCCATGCCGAATCAGCCGTGCAGCGGGAAGCGCTGGTCCTCGACCCCCTCAAGCGCTCGCCGCAGGTGACCCGCTTCGAGACCATGCTGCGCGAGCGCGTGGTCGGGCAGATGAGCGCGATCGACGCCATCCTCGATTCCTTCTCGAAGATCCTCGCCGGCATACGCAATCCCGAGCGGCCCATCCTCACCCTGCTGTTCCTCGGCCCGACCGGGGTGGGCAAGACCGAGACGGTCAAGGCGCTCGCCGAGACCATCTTCGGCAAGCGCACCGCCTTCACCCGCGTCAACTGCCAGGAATTCTCAAGCGAATTCACGGTCTCGAAGCTGTTCGGCTCCCCGCCGGGGTACGTCGGCAACGACGTCGAGCCGATGCTGTCGCAGGACAATCTCGACAAGCACCACAAGGAGGCGCAGACCGAAGGCCGCGGCGTGTTCGCCGAGGGCGAAGGCAAGATCGCCAAGCTCTTCCCGCAGGTGAAGTCGCACTACATGTCGATCGTGCTCTTCGACGAGGTCGAGAAGGCCCACCCGAAGGTGTGGAACGCCCTGCTCGGGCTGATGGAGGACGGGCACCTGACCCTCGGCAACAACAAGACCGTGGATTTCACCCGCTCGATCATCGTCATCACCACCAATGTCGGCGCCGAGGAGATGAGCGAGACCCTCCGCCACCGGTCGATCGGCTTCGAGGTCAAGACCGAGGCCGAGGCGATCAACCAGGACATCAAGGCCAAGGCGGTCGAGGCGGCCAAGGAGGTCTTCCCCTACGAGTTCCTCAACCGCTTCGACGACATCATCTGCTTCCGCGTGCTCACCAATCCCGATCTGCGCAAGATCCTCAACCTCATGCTGCAGGACGTCTACAAGCGCCTGCTCGGCGCGAATGTGCCGATCATCCTGCACTACTCGTCCGCCTACCTCGACAAGCTCCAGGCGGAGGGCACCGATCCGCAGTTCGGCGCACGGCCGATGCGCCGGGCGGTCGAGCGCATGCTGGTCGCGCCCCTGTCGCGCCTGATCGCCTCCAATCAGGTCAAGGCCGGCGACATCGTCAATGTCAGGCTGCGTGCCGGCGTGCCGGCGTTCATCCGCGAGGGGGCGGATCCGAAGAAGGTGGCGGCGGAGACGAAGGTGCTGCGCTGAGATCACCCTGCGCCCTCTCCGCCTGGACGGTGGCGGGATCTGGCCTGACTGCGCGGCGCAGGCCGGTGTCGCTCCCGTGAGCCTTGCGGTTCTTGCGCGCGGTGGTGCGCAGAAAGCTGTCGGCGAGTTCGTCATCGACCAGCTCGACGCGATTGCGCCCCTGCTCCTTGGCGCGGTAGAGCGCGGCATCGGCGCGGCCGATCAGCACCTCGGCGGTCTCATCCTGGTGGCAGGCGGCCAGACCGATGGAGACCGTCACCTGCCTGGGCACGGTGGTGAGCGCTGCGACGCTGGCACGTAGGCGCTCGGAGACATGCGCCGCGCCCTTGGGGGGGGTGTCCGGCAGGATGACCAGGAATTCCTCCCCGCCGTAGCGGCAGACCAGGTCGCCGGCGCGCAGATGGCCCATCAGCGCGCAACCGACCGCGGAGAGGACCGCATCGCCGCCGGCGTGGCCGAATTCGTCGTTGACGCGCTTGAAGTAGTCGATGTCGACCATCGCCACCGCCACCACCTCCCCGGCGTCGACCAGCTCGCGCAGGCGCGCTTCGCCGTACCAGCGGCGGTTGGTCCCGGTCAGCGGATCGATGCGCGCGAGCGACTGCAGCCCGCCGTAGAGGGTGACCCGGCGCAGGCTGAGCGAGAGCTGGGTGCGCAGGACCTCGGCGACGTAGCGCTGGTCGGCGATGGTGCGTCCCAGCAGGCTGGGCTGCACCGTGGTCTGGCGCAGCACCAGCGCGGCTTGGCCATCGACCCCGGGACTCAGATCGAGCACCAGGTCGCCGCCATCCTCCTCCGGCAGCGCCACCGGTCGGCCGAGCACCGGCGCCGGACCGGAGGCCTCGCCGCCGAGGCTGCGCCAGCTGCCGCGCTCCCACACCAGGAGGTCGGCCTGGGAGCACGACCAGTAGCGCCGCATCGCCGAGGTGAAGCGCACCCGGGCGTCGCCCTCCTCGACGCAGCCCACCAGCTCGGCGCTGACCTCGAAGACGCCGCGCTGCAGGTCCTGGGCATCCTCGAGCACGCGCAGTTCGTCGGCGATGGTGTGGCGCTTGAGCTCGAGCAGGCGCGGATCGGTGGCCAGGGCGATGGTCCTGGTGCCGGCCCTGGGCCCGCCGCGCTCCCGGCGGCGCGAGCTGATCGAGGCGAGCGTGCCGCCGAACAGCGCCAGCACCGCCAGCGCGCCGTACAGCCACGCACCCTGGAGCACCGCCGTGCCGGCCACCGCCGCGGTCAGGGTGATGGGCAGCGAGAGGGCGGAGATCCTCATGAGGCGATCTCGACGCGGTTGCGGCCGAGGGCCTTGGCCTGGTAGCAGGCGGCGTCGGCACGCTCGAGGGCGGCACGGGCGCTCTCCTGGTTGACGCGCGCCACCGCGATGCCGAAGGACGCGGTCACATGCAGCTCCGGCTGATCGGCCACCGGCGTGCTCGAGGCGATCGCCTGGCGCAACTGCTCGGCCAGGGCGCTGAGCGCCTGGAGATCGTAGCCGATGACCAGGCCGGCGAACTCCTCGCCGCCATAGCGGCAGGCGATCGAATTGGGCGGCAGCGTGCTGGTCAGCGCGCGCGCGACCACGCGCAGGGCGGCGTCGCCGACGAGGTGGCCGTGCTGGTCATTGAAGCGCTTGAGATGGTCCATGTCGCACATGATCAGCCCCAGGCTGATGCCCTGGCGGCGGCAGGCGGCGCTCTGCTCCTCGAGGCGGCGCAGGAACTCGTGCTGGCCGAAGAGGCCGGTGAGATCGTCGCGCAGCGCCAGCCCGCGCGCCTGGTTGACCAGGTCGACCGCCGCCAGCCCGAGGCCGCCGAGGCGTCCGAGCGCGCCCAGGAGCTCGAGCGCCAGCCGGTCGCCGACATCGCTGGTGAGCAGGTTGACCACCAGCACGCCGCGCAGGGAGTCGCCGGCATCGCGGCCCTGGCGCCGATCGGCACGCAGCGGGATGAGCATGCGCAGGCTGCCGCTCCCGCGGCGGATGAGCGAACGCGCTTCGGCGGCGACATAATGCTCATCGGCGCCCGCTTCGCGGGCGCAGGGATGGCCGTCGGCATCGCACGACGCCCTGCAGCGCTGCTCCTCCGCCGTGCCCAGGAAGACCTGCACCTCGCGCACCTCCGGCAGCATCTCGCGGGCACGTTGGCACAGCACGCGGGCGAATTGATCGAGCTCGCGCGCCGCCGACATCTCGAGGCAGGCGTCGAGCAAGGCGGGATAGCGCTGAATGTGGCGGTGGAGCAGGGTGCGTTCGTGCTCGGCGTCGCGCAGCTCGGCGCGCAGCATGCGCAGGCTCTCGCCATCCGGCATCAGCAGCAGGCGGATGACCAGGGTGGCGGCGAAGCCGCACACCCCCCAGGCGACCAGCGCCTCCCAGCCGCCCCAGGGCGAGAGCGCGAGGATCGGAGCCGAGAGCGCCAGCGCCGGCAGACCGAGGCTCTGGATGCCGGCGCAGGCCCAGACGGCGCACAGCGCCCCCGCCAGCGGAGCGGGCAGCCCGGGCTGGATCAGTCCGAGGGCGGCGCTGGCGGAGCAGGCGATCGAGAGCGCCAATACCTGCACTGCGGAACTGCGGACCGGATCGGTCATGGCAGCCCATCGTGCGCACTCTCCCCTGAGCGGGCAAGTGGAGAGCGTGCCTCCGGGCCGGCACCGGCGATTGCCGCGGGGACGCACCGGCGTACCCTGCCTGGCACGCTCGGCGTTGGCGGATGCCAACCTCGGCTATCGGAGGCGCCTGCCATGTCCCCTGCCGCCACCCCTGCTGCCAGCAGCAGCCGCACCGCCAAGGTGGTGCGCACCACCAAGGAGACCGACATCACCGCGACCTGGTCGCTCGACAGCAGCGGGCCGTCGACCATCAGCACCGGTATCGGCTTCCTCGACCACATGCTCGAGGCGCTGGGCAAGCACAGCGGCACCACCCTGCAGGTCGCCTGCCGTGGCGATCTGCACATCGACGGCCACCACACCACCGAGGATGTCGGCATCGTGCTCGGCCAGTGCTTGCGCGAGGCCCTGGGCGAGCGTCTGGGCATCGAACGCTTCGGCCACATGACCTGTCCGCTCGACGAGGCCCTGGTCGCCGCCACCATCGACATCTCCGGCCGGCCCTATCTGGCCTACGATCTCAAGCCCGAGGCGGCGCTTCTGGGCAGCTGGGCGACCGAGCTGATCCCGGAGTTCTTCGGCGGTTTCACCGACAACGCGCGCGTCTGCCTGCACCTGCACCAGCTGCATGGCCGCAACAGCCATCACATCGTCGAGGCCGCCTTCAAGGCGTGCGCCCGCGCCCTCAGGCAGGCGATCCGCATCACCGGCGACGGGGTGCCGAGCACCAAGGGCATGCTCGCCTGAGGCTCAGGCCTAGCGCTGTGCCAGCGCCGACGCGACCGTCGGGCTGACCAGGCCGGTGAGCGGCAATCCGGCATCGAGCACCTGCCGGATCAGGCGCGAGCTGATATGGATATGGGAGCTGGCGCTGGGCAGCAGCAGGGTGTCCAGGCCGTGGCTGCGATTGACCTCGGCCATCGCCTGCTCGGTCTGCCAATCACCGGCGTTGCGCACGCCGCGCACCAGCACCGTGCAGCCCTGCGCGCGGGCGAAGGACACCGTGGCACCGGCATAGCTGACGATGCTCACCCCCGGCAAGGCGGCGCAGTCGCGGCTCAGCAGAGCCACCCGCTGCTGCAGCGCCAGGAAGGCGTGCTTGTCGGGATTCTCGGCGATGCCCACCAGCAGCTCGCCGACCAGCGGCGCCGCGCGGCGGATGAGGTCCAGATGGCCGAGATGCGGCGGGTCGAAGCTGCCGGGGTAGAGCGCTTTCATCTCTTATTCCTGGGAGCCGACCGCTGATCTGGCCAGACCATCTTCCGCTCGTGCCCGGGCGCCCGGATTCACGCGTCGACGAGCTGGTTGGACCGGCAGACAACCTGCCGAAACCGGCGCCGTGGGGAATGGACGTGTCATGGGCCACGGGCCGGCCGGCGGCCTGGCGTCACCGCGCGCTCTCCTCGATGCGTGCGATCAGGTCCGCCGCGAGCGTCTCCTCGCCGCCACCGTCGAGGTGGATGATGCGGACCGATTGCAGGACGCCATCGGAATCGGTGCGCTTGAAGATCACATAGCACACCAGGCTGCCGCCATTCTTGAAGATGATGCGGCTGGGCTTGCCGAGATCGTTGGGTGGCGGTTCGGGGGTGCTGGTCTTGCTCTCGGTGGTGGTGCCGGCATCCGCGGTTGACGGCTTGCCGTTGTCCGCGGTCTTGCCGCTGTCGGTGGTGCCGCCGGCCCCGCCGGCCTTGTCCTTGGCATCCTTCTTCTTCTTGTCCTCGAGATCCTTCAGCTGCTTGGCCTGGTCGGCGAGCTGCTTGGTCTGCTCCTTGTCCTTGGTGCGCGCCGCCAGCCAGGCATTCCAGTCCGCGGGCTCGTCGGAATTCGGGTAGCCCGGATAGCCATTGCCCTTGTTGTAGATGGTCGGCTGCAAGCCGGAGCGCGCACGCAGGGCGAGCACCGCGTCATCGTGGGTCTGGCGGTCCCCGACCGCCTGGACGAGCAGTCTGTAGACGATGTCGTCCATCTCCTTGGGCAATGCGGCGACGGCACGCAGCGATTCGCGCTTGGGCGTCGCATCGCCCCCGGCGAATGCCTGGGTGAAGGCCGTGACCGCTTCATTCTCGGTCGCCTGGGCGCAGCCCAGCGCGAGGCCGGCCAGCAGCAGCCAGGCGAGGTGGATATTCCGTCGGGACGTGGTCGCGCTCATGGCCATCTCCTCACCCCGCTAGGCGGGCACAGTCCATAGCATGTCTCTGGCGACCTGGCTGGCAATGTCGGAGCTGGCGAGCAGGGCGGCCAGGCGCATGGCGAAGGCCAAGGCGGTGCCGGGTCCCTGGCTGGTCACCAGGGTGCCATCGACGACCACCGGCTGGTCGAGCCAAGCGAGCGCATGCGGCTCGACCTGGGCTCGCACGCCGGGGAAGGAGGTCAGCCGGCGACCTGCGCATAATTTCTTTGGCACCAAGGCGATAGGAGACGCACAGATCACACCGAGAAGGCTGCCGCGGTGCAGCTGGCGTTCCGCCAGGGCTTGGATTCGCTGGTCATCCCGGCAGGTTGCCGCCGAGCCCATGCCGCCCGGCAGGTAGACCAGCTCCCAGGATTGGTCGATGCAGCCATCGAGCAGGGCATGGGCACCCAGCGGGATGCCACGGCTGCCGGTCACCAGGGTGGTGCCGGTGGTGCTGGCGATGACGACCTGGACGCCGGCGCGCACGAGCACGTCGGCGACGGTCACGGTTTCGATCTCCTCGGCGCCGGGGGCGAGGACCACGAGGGCACGGGCCATGGGAACGTCCTGACTGCCGGGTCCAGCGTTGCGCGCAGGCCGGTACGGCAATGATCGATGATCGCAGCGGGGTGCAAGGATGGTCATGGCACAGATGCACGGTCGTGGCCGCCTGGCGGCGCTGGTGGGCCTCCTGGGCCTCCTGGGGCTTTGCGGCCTCAGCCGGGCCGTGGGGCTCGAGGCGCCGGACGACGGTGCGTCGCTGATCAAGCGCATCGCCGCCGCCCACCGCGCCATCATCAGCGTCCAGGGCCGGGCCACCTGGCGCACCCGCCACCGCGACGAGCCGGCTGGCGACGAACGCGTGCAGCTGGTGCGGTTCTTCTTCGTCCTGCCCGACCAGTACCATCTGGCGATCACCAAGCCCGGCGATGAGGATTCTTTGGACATCGTGCGCAGCGACGGGATCAGGCGCGAGGAGCTGAAGTACCAGTTCCGCGACACCGCACCCGACAGCACGGTCACGCCGGTCGGCACCGATGATGCGGAGTTCACCCGCCTGCTCGCCTGCTTCCGCTTCGATGTGCCGCTGCTCAGCAAGGACTTCTCGGTCCAGGCCGAGGCGGTCGCAGACGGTGCGCGCGTATCCCTGCGGCCTCTGCATGCACAGCTGAGCGACCAGATGACCAGCATCACCATCGATCTCGATGCCGCCCTGGCGATCACCCGGGTGGTGTGGGACGACCCCCAGGGCAACCGCTACGCGGTGACCATCGACCAGGCGGTCTACAACCAGCCGATCGATCCGGCGAAGTTCCATATCCCGCCGCCGGCGCCTCCGCCCCGCTGATCAGGCTTGAGCGGTTGCCCCCTGCTGGCACGCCCATTTCGGGGGTATGCTGGAGGAGCATGGACGGGTCACTGAACGCCTTCGAGCGCTGCTACTGCACCGGGGTCACGCGCGCCGAGGTGCTGCGTGCGTGCGTGCTGCAGGGCTGCCGGACGGTGGAGGAGCTCCAGGACGTCACCGGCGCGTGCACCGGCTGCCGCACCTGCAGGCCCGAGCTGGAGCAGCTCCTGCGCGCGCGCACGGCATGCGCCGCCGGCCGGGCAATGCGGCCGGACGCGCCTGCGGCCCCACCGGACACGCGGGAGGGGCACCGATAGGCTGGTCTTGGCAGTCAGGGCCATCGCTCTAGCGTACCGCTGCGGAGGCGTCCATGCCCATCACCGTCGACGACGCGGTTGCCCTGGTCCGCAACGAGGCGGGCATGACCGAGGCTTCCGTCATCCACCTGATGGATGGCCTGGTCGGCGGGGCGTTCACCTCCGAGCAGGCGGCCGATCTCCTGGTGTGCTGGAGCGAACGCGGCGAGACGGCGATCGAGCTGGCCAGCGTGGTACGCTGGTTGCTGAGCAAGGCCGTGGATCTGGGAGCGTTCCGCGGGAGCATGGACCTGTGCGGCACCGGCGGCAGCGGCCTGACCCGCTTCAACGTCTCGACCACCGCCACCTTCGTGCTCGCGGCCGCCGGCATCCCGGTGGTCAAGCACGGCAACAAGGGCAGTGGCAGGCCCAACGGCAGCTTCGACCTGCTCGAGGCCCTCAAGGTGCCCTATCTCCTGCCGGCCGCGGCGGTGCATCGGCTGCTGGAGCGCACCGGGGTGTGCTTCCTGTTCGCGCGCCAGATGCACCCGCTGGTCAAGACCCTGGCCCCGGCGCGCCAGCTCGCCCGCGCACGGGTGGTGCGCACCATCTTCAATCTCGCCGGACCGCTCGCCAATCCCGCCCGGCCGCTCAAGCAGGTGATCGGCGTCACCGATGGGCGCACCGCGCATGTGATGGCGGAGGCGCTGCACCTGCTCAACGGTCCACGGCCGGGCGCGCGCGCGCTGGTGGTCAGCGGCCATCCGGGCATCGATGAGGTCTCGATCACCGGGCCCACCAACGTGTGGGATGTGCGCGACGGCAAGGTCCACCATGCGATCATGGAACGCCTCCATCAGCCGGGGTTGAGCCATGAGAACCTGCCAGGGGGCGATGCACCGGAGAACGCCCGCCATTTCGAGCGCCTGCTCACCGGTGCCGAGCAGGGGCCGCTGCTGGACATGGTGTGCATCAATGCCGGTACGGCGCTCGATTGCTGGCATGGCCAGGCGATCCGCGGCGATGGACCCGGCTTCGCCCAGGCGCGGGCGCTGATCTCAGACGGCTCGGCCTGGGCAGCCTTCACCAGGCACCGCGAACTCGCCACCGAGCTGCACCGGGGGTGACCTGCCGGCGGCCCCCCGGGGGCATCCGCAACCGCCTGTGCTGAGAGCGTGTTATGCGGCCTTCCGGCGGCAGGGCCTCCCATCGGTGGCAAAAGGGTCGAAATGATCGCAGAATGCAGGACATAGGCTTGCAGATCTGCATGCCGCGTGATCCTCAGGGGGCGACATCCGCCGTCCGGGACGCGCCTGGGGGAAGCTTATGCTCGACGATCCGAATTTCGTGCCCTTCATCCGCACATCGACCTGGTCGGGCATTGCCGACTGCTTCACCTGTCCGCTGCTCAAGGACGACGGCCACCTGGTGATCGCCTACGGGCTGCTGGGCTCATCCAGCGTCACCTACCTCACCCAGGCCGGCCGCAAGGCCAGCGAGCTGACGGATGTCGAGATCCACATCCGCGCCATCCGCAACATGCTCAAGGTGCCCGGCCGTCCGAATTGGCAGGAGCACAAGCTGGGCGGCGAGAGCTATGTGATGCGGGTCGGCAATGAGCTGGTCGCCTCAGGGGTGCTCAATGCCAAGGGGCTGCTGCGGCTCAACGACTTCCTCGACGCGCCGAGCTACTACGTCGCCATCCCCTGCCTCTTCACCATGGTTGCCGCAACCCACCCCGGCCTGCTCAGCGGCATCGTCAAGGGACTCTATGAGGATGCCGTGCGCGACAGCGCGGGTCCGATCAGCGATCGGCTGATGGTGGTCAACAAGGGCCAGCTGAGCAGCTATGCCGGCGCACCCCCCGCCTCCTCCTCCGGCGAGCCGGCCGATCAGGCGGGCCAGGTGCTGGTGCTCACCCAGGGGCTGGCGGCGGTGTGGGTGGTGACGGAGCACGCCAAGGGCGCCGTCGGCGACGGCACCTCGGTGGCGTTCGTCAGCGGCGTCAAGCGCCGCCTGGCCAAGGAGGCGCCGGCGCTGGTCGAGCTGGTGGCGTCTGCGGAGAGCGGGGTCGATGAGGCGGCCGCGTCGGTGCGCCGGACCAAGGAGGCGATCGGCGGCATCGATGCGATGGCCGGGGTGCTGCGACCAGCGTTGGGGGCAGCGGCCTTCGACGAGCTCTCGAGGGCGCTGATCGGCGCGGCCACCGACCTCGGGCAGTCCGGCACCGGCTTCTTCGGCATCGGCCGCAAGCTGCCGGATGACGTGCGCGTGGTGGTGCGTGCGCTCTCAGGCGTGCTCGGGCTGGCGAACGCCACCCCTGCACGTCCGGCACCCTGATCGACCAAGGACTCAGGGGCGCTTCTGCCCGTAATAGGCCGCCGGCCCATGCTTGCGCTGATAGTGCTTGTCGAGCAGGTAGCGCGGCACGCTGATGGCGGTGGGAGCGAGGGTGCGGGTGTGCACCAGCATGCGCGCCAGGCGCTCCATCACCACCGCATGGTAGACCGCCTTCTCCACCGTCGCACCCCAGGCGAACGGGGCATGCTGACTGATCAGCGCCCCCGGGATGCTGAGCGGATCGAGCCGATCGGCAGCGAAGCGCTCGATGATCACCGCGCCGGTGCTGACCTCATAGCCGTCCTCGATCTCCTGGGCGGTCAGCGGCCGGGTGCAGGGGATGTCGCCGGCGAAGTAGTCGGCATGGGTGGTCCCCAAGGCGGGGATGGGCAGGCCGGCCTGGGCGACGCTGGTGGCGTATTCGCTATGGGTGTGGACGATCCCGCCGATGGACGGCCAGGCGCGGTAGAGCTCGAGATGGGTGGGGGTGTCGGAGCTCGGGGCCAGGGTGGCCTGGCCGGCGGCGGCAGGGATCACCGCCCCGTCGGCCAGGCGGATGGCCACCAGGTGCTCTGGCCGCAGGTGCTGGTAATCGACGCCGCTGGGCTTGATCACCATCACCCCGGCATCGCGATCGACGGCCGAGGCATTGCCCCAGGTGAACAGCACCAGGCCGTGGCGCACCAGATCGCAATTCGCGGTCAGCACCCGCTCGCGCAGGGCATCAAGGGGGGTCATGGCGGCATCCTGTCCTGATTTCCGCCGGCGCCAGGGCTCCCATCCCATCCTGGTCCGTCGTGCTGGCTGGACGGCTCGCGCGCACCCATCCAGGGCACCTATCTGGTTGCCGCCCAAGGCAAGAGGGAATCACTCTTGAAATTTCCACCCGATCGCTAGCATCATTTGCGCAAAAATTGAGCGATCTTGCGGCTGCCGCAGCCCTAATCGTTCCGCTCATTTCCAACAACACAAGGAGTCAGCATGCGCATTGCCGTCCGTGCCACCGAGGAAGCCATCATCCGGTTGCTGCGTGCCGGGCACCCCCTGCCTGGTGACGTCGTTGATCGCGAGTTGGAGACCCGATTGCCGGTGTTTCAGAGTGTCGAAGCCGTTCCCGTAAAGAATTACGGCATCGAAGGCACGGGACGCATCGTCGTCGCGCGTGGTCGCAAGGATGTCTGGTTCGTCGATATCAAGCGTCGGGCATCGAAGATCTCGCCCAAGGATGGCGAGGCGTTCGTCGAGATGCGCGACAAGCTGCAGCAGCGCTATCCGGGCCAGAAGGTCACCGGATGGCTGGTGACCACCGCCGACGTGGACACCAAGGCCAAGTCCTTCATCGCTGAGCAGGGATGCTTTGCGACGGCGGGCGCCGCCAAGCGCTAACCCACTGCAAGAACCTGGGTTAGTAAAAGAGCTATCAGGCGAACCGGAGCAGGGATGACCTGCTCCGGTTCGTTGTCTCATCGGTCCATCTGACGTCAGCCGGCGTGGGCGGGGACATACCGTCCCGACGCCTCGGCCTGCCGGGGTGGTCCGCAGACCACCGCGATGCGGCTCTCCCCCCAGAGGCTGCGCAGACGGCCGACCAGAGCGCTGCTGGGGTGCACGCGCCAGCGTTCGCCCACCTTGAGGGTGAGCAGCACATCGCCGGGGGTATGCACCAGGAGCGTCACCGGGCAGCCGCCGCTGTGCTCCTTGAACACCATGTCGCAGCGGTCAACCAGGCCCAGCAGCTGCGCGGCGTCAGCGGCGCAGGCCAGATCGATGGTGACCACCAGCTCCCGGGCAAGGCGCTCGAGCACCAGGTGCGCCGGCACCACCTCGGTGATGCGCAGGCTGGGCAGCTCGTCGCTGTGGGGTGGCTCAACCGGACCGGCGTCCTCGCCGTCGCCCAGCGGCGGCTCGGCATCGTCGCTGGGCGGTGGCGGCCGGCTGCTGCGGCGCTCCCGCCGTTCGACCGTGCCGCTGAACAGCGCCACCAGGTCCGGTTCGCATTCGGCCCCGAACTGCTCATAGGGTCCCGGGTTCGCCTCGCCACGGCGGTTCTGCCCGCCGGGGAAGAGTACCGCCTCGAAGCGGCCATGCTCGTCCTCGAGGGTGAGCACCGCCATGGTCTTGCCGGCCTTGGTGCGGATGACGCGCTTGGCCAGCACCACCGCGGCGACGGTGGCGTTGCTGCCGCTGGCCAGGTCCGCCAGACCGCGGCTGACCTGGGTGGCGATGGGCAGGAGATCGTCGCGATGGCTGGCCAGCGGATGGCTGGAGATCCAATAGCCGGTCAGGCCCTTCTCGAAGGCCAGGCGCTCGGCCTGCGACCAATCGGGGACATCCTGGTAGCCCTGGGTCTCCTGTTTGAAGGAGGCCTCGCTCTCGAAGGCATCGAACAGCGTCTGCTGGTTGTCGGCCTTGGTCCTGGTGACGCGGTTGCCGCGGTCGAAGGCGCGGTCCTGGGTCTCCATCAGGCTGCGGCGATTCTGGTGCAGGCTGTCCAGCGCACCGACCTTGATCAGGCTCTCGACCACGCGCTTGTTCACCACCCTGGTATCGACCCGTTCGCACAGGTCGTAGAGGCTGAGGTAGGGTCCATTGCCGGTGCGCTCGCGGATCAGGGTGTCGGCCGCGGACTCGCCGATCGCCTTCACGCCGCCGAAGCCGAAGCGCACCTTCGGCCTGGCCTCGGCCTGCTGCGCGCCATCGCCAGGTCCGGCCGCCGGGCGCGCCGCCACCAGGGTGAACTCCCAGCCCGACTCGTTGATGTCAGGCGGGAGCACCGGGATGCCCGAGGAGCGCAGCTCCTCGACGAACTTGGTCATCTTGTCCTTGTTGTCCATTTCATAGATGAGGTTCGCGGTCATGAAGGCGGCATAATGGTTGGCCTTCACAAAGGCGGTCCAGTAGGCGATCAGGCCGTAGCAGGCAGAGTGCGACTTGTTGAAGCAATAGCTGGCGAAGCCGAGGATCTTCTCCCACATCTCCTTGCACTTCGAGCGATCGAACTGGTGCGCCGACCAGGCTCCGGCGATGAACTTCTCCTCGAGCTTCTTGAGCACATTGATGTCCTTCTTGCCCATCGCCTTGCGCAGGTCGTCGGCTTCAGCCGGGGTGAAGCCGCAGAGCTCGCGGCTGATCGACATCACCTGCTCCTGGTAGATGTACAGGCCGTAGGTCTCCTTGAGCACGCCTTCGAGCACCGGATGCGGGTAGTCGACCCGCTCGCGCCCATGCTTGCGGTCGCAATACTGGATGTGCATGCCGGCCATCAGCGGGCCGGGGCGGTAGAGCGCGACCAGGGCGATGAGGTCCTCGAAGCGGTCGGGCTTGAGCAGCTTGATCAGCTCCTGGAAGCCGGGCGACTCGCATTGGAAGACGCCAAGGGTCTCGCCCTTGCCCAGCATCTCGAAGGTCTTGCGGTCATCGAGCGGCACCAGCCCGTAATCGAGCGTGCGGCCCTCGCTCTGGCGCACGATGTCGGCGGTCTTCTTCAGGATCGACATGGTCTTCAGGCCGAGGAAGTCCATCTTCAGCAGGCCGCATTTCTCGACCTGGCTCATGTTGTACTGGGTGGCGGCCTTGTCCTTCACCCGGCAGACCGGCACATAGTCGTGCACCGGCCCAGGTGCGATGATGATGCCGCACGCATGCACGCCGAGCGAGCGGCCGAGCTTCTCGAGCTGGAGCGCGCAGTCGAGCACCTGGCGCGAGCGCTGATCGCCTTCGTAGCGCTTCACCATCTGCTCGACCGCGCCGTACTCGTTCTTGTCCTTGTCGATGGGCTTGCGCCCGAGGCAGACCTGCAGGTCGTGCTTCCCCGAGGGGTCCTCCGGCACCAGGTTGGCCAGCTCCTGCGATTCCTCCGGCGTCCAGTGGTAGGCGCGGGCGACGTCCTTGATCGCCATGCGTGCCTTCATCGTCCCGAGGGTCATGATCTGCGTCACCGCATCGTGGCCGTACTTGTTGGCCACGTACTCGATGACTTCGCCCCGGCGGTCTTTGCAGAAGTCGATGTCGATATCAGGCATCGACTTGCGGCCGGGATTGAGGAAACGCTCGAAGAGCAGGCCGTAGCGCAGGGGGCAGATGTCGGTGATGCCCATCGCAAAGGCGACGATCGAACCCGCCGCCGAACCGCGCCCGGGGCCGACCGGGATGCCGCGGTCCTTGGCCCAGTTGATGAAATCGGCGACGATCAGGAAGTAGGCGGCGAAGCCCATCTTGAGGATGGTCTCGAGCTCGAAGCGCAGGCGCTCCGGCACCTCGGCGGGCGGCGTGTCGCCGTAGCGCCGGGCGATGCCGCGCGCGCACAGCTCGCGCAGCCAGCTCTCCTGGTTGTGCCCGTCCGGACAGGTGAAGATCGGCAGGTAGTAGGAGCCGGTGGGGATCATGGAGTGCGAGCACAGCTCGCGCACCAGGCGGGTGTTGCCGATCGCCTCCGGGAGATCGTGGAACAGCGCCGTCATCTCCTCTGCGGTCTTGAGGTAGAACTCGTCCGAAGGCATGCGCTTGCGATGGGTGTCATCGATGGTGGTGACCTTCTGGATCGCCAGCTGCACATCGTGGATGGAGTGGTCGGAGCGCTCCAGGTAGTGCACCCAGTTGGTGGCGACCACGGCGACCTGCTGCGCGCGCGCCAGGCTCAGCGCGGCGGTGCGGGTGCTGAGCGGTCCATCGCACTGGTGGTCGGTCAGCTCGACGAACACGCGCTCGCGCGAGAAGATGTCGACCAGCAGGCCGAGCTGGCGCGCCGCCTCATCCTCGGCGCCGGACTGCAGGTGGCGGTTGAGGAAGCCATCGCGGCCGGCGCCGGTCAGGCAGACGATATCGGCGCTGAGGGCCTGGATGGCCTCGATATCGACGCGGGGCTCGAAGTAGAAGCCCTCGAGCCAGCCGCGGCTGACCAGCTTGGCGAGGTTGCGGTAGCCATTCTCGTTCTGCGCCAGCAGCACCAGCTGGTGCCAGTCCCGCACCCGCTCCTTCATCCCCAGGGGTGCGACGTTGACCTGGCAGCCGATGATCGCGCCCACCCCCACCTCCTTGGCGGCGCTGTAGAACTCGTAGGCGCCGAAGAGGTTGCCGCGGTCGGTGAGCGCGACCGCATCCATGCCCCTGTCCTTGACCGAACGCAGCAGCCGGCCCACGGTGATGGGCGACTCCAGCAGGGTGTAGTGGCTGTGGACATGCAGATGGGTGAAATCGGACATGGGTTCAGGGCCGCCGGCAGGGCATGCCCGCACCATAGCGCAGGGCCGGCGGTGTGAACCACCAGATGCGCCGGTCCTCTGCGCGCCTGGTGGCGCCTAGAACTTCACCGTCAGGTTGCCCGCGATCAGGTAGACCAGGTCGCGCGCCGGGTTCGGGCTGAGCGACACCGAGTCATAGGCCGAGCCCGGCTTGAAGGCGCCGGCCAGCAGGCTGATGGTGGCATTGGAGGTGTAGTCCCAGGCGAGGGTGAAGTCGCCCTCCTGGCCGAAGTCCTTGGTCCCGGCGGTGGTCGCCTTGGCCAGGCGGTAATCGGCATAGATGAGCTTCACCCGCACCCGCTTGCGGTCGTCGAGGGCGTACTCGAACTTGGCCTTGAGCGCCTCCAGGTCGCCCTGCACCAGGTTGGCCAGACGCCCGTACTTCGGGTTCTCGACGATCAGGGTGTCGCTCGTGCCCGACCACTTGTTGATGAAGGCATGGTTGGTGGTGTTGGGGGTGCCGGCGGCGTTATTGTCGGTGTCATCGCCGCTGAGGAAGTCGCCTTGCAGGCCGAAGACCAGGTTGGTGTCCAGGTGCCAGTCCACCCCGCCGCTGACGCCGAAGCCGCCGAAGGTGGTGTTGGCGTCCTGGGTGCCGCGCTGCATGGCGAATTCGCCGAACAGCTCCACATCGCTGAGGTCGGCATCGGCGCCGACGTAGTAGGTGTAGAGCTTGCTGCCGTACACCGGGGCGGCATTCACCGAGGCGAAGCCGTCGTTGGTGTTGAGCTGGATGTCGCGCTCGAGATTCGCCGATGCGGTGACGAAGTAGCGGTCGTTGCCGGTGGTCTCCGGCTGCCAATCGACCATCGCCCCGAACAGCGAGCTGTTGTCGGGCATGCGCAGCGCGTAGGGGGTGAAGTCCAGGGTGTCGTAATTGTAGCGGGCGCGGGCGCCGTCCCAGCTGGTGATGGTGGGATCGTTGGCGTGGCTGTCATAGAGGAAGGCGGCGTGGTCCTTGCGCAAGTTCCAGCAGACCGGCATGCGGCCGACCTCGACCGTGAGATTGCGGCTGTTGAGGAACTCCTTGAGCGTCACGAAGGCGTCGTTGACCACCGCATTGCCGGACGAGCCGTCGACCGGGGCGTTGGAGGTGGAGTTGTTGTTCGCCGCCGTGCCGGCGGGCTGGGTCGGCGAATTGGTGCCGGAGACCCCCTGGTAGGCGAGCCCCACCGACACCTCGATGCGGTCGTCGACCTCGACGCGTGCGCCCAGCTCGGTGCGGATCCATTCCTCGTTGCGATGGTCGGGGATATCGCCGTCGGCGGCGGTGTAGTGGCCGAGCATGACGAAATCGATGTCGACCAGGCCCTGGATGTAGACCAGCCGGTTGGCGCTCTGCGACTTGCCCGGGGAGACCTCCACCTGGCCGCCATTCGGCCCGATCACCGACGGACTGGAGCCGTTCGGGCTGCCCACCGGGGTCGGCGCCAGCGTCGGTGGCGGGTTGGTGGAATCGGCGGCGACGACCGGTAGGGCGGCGCTGATCAGCAGCAGGCTGGGGACCAGGGAGGCGAAACGCGGTGGCATGTGACCTCGGGGCGATGACCAGACGGGTTGACGAGGGAGCGGAGGGGTGCGGACATTACCCGTGCACGCGCGCTGCGCAATGCAGAGAGCCCGGTCTTTGCCCCGCAGGAGCCGCGTATGCCGGTCCCCGGGTGAGGGTCGCACGGCAGTCGTTTGCATCCGAGCGTGGCGATGGCAAGGTGCGGCGCGAGCCACAGGGAGTCGGACATGCGCACATTCGTGATCCTGGTGGTGCTAGCGGCAGCCGGATTCGGCGGCTGGAAATGGTACACGGGACGTCAGGCGTCCGCCAACCACGAGGCGGTGGCGAACGCACCCGCCAAGGAGACCGCTCCGCAGGCCAACCCCGGCTTCGGATCGCCGGCGCAGCCCGATGCGCCGCTCCCGCCAGAGCTGAAGGCCGAGTATGACCGGGCCGAGGCGCTGTGGGCCCAGCTCGCCAAGGACGGCTCCCCTGCGGTCACGGTCAAGGCACCCCTCCTGGACCAGCTCTACAGCAAGGTGCTCCAGGGGATCTACAACAAGAGCGAGCACAAGGAGCTGGAGCAGCGCCTGGTCGCCGACCGCCTGACGCCCCTGGGCAACGAGCTGTTCTTCTCGCGTACCCGCTATCCCGAGGATGAGACCGGCATCATGGTGATGCATGAGGCCCAGCCGGGGGAGAGCCCGGACCGGATCGCCAAGAAATACGGCATGTGCGTCGAGCTGCTCAACCGCCTGCGCGGCATGACCAACCTCACCGATGCCAGCCTGCATGCCGGCGACCGGCTCAAGGTGGTGGCGGTGCGTGAGCACGGCGGCTATCTGCTGCATGTCGACAAGAGCGATTTCTACCTCGATTGCTACATCGCCGGCCTGTTGATCCGCCGCTACCCGATCTCGCATGGCGCCAAGGAGACCCCGACCCCGGTGGGCAAGACCCACCTGGTTGATCGCGTCCTCGATCCGACCTGGACCGATCCGCACACCCACGAGGTCTACCAGCCAGGCGACGCACGGAACATCCTCGGCGGGGTGTGGATGTCCTTCTCCCCGGACGGCATCGGCCAGAGCGGGCTGGGCATCCACGGCTACACCGGAGCGGACGCGAAGATGCAGGCGATGGTCTCCAATGGCTGCGTCCGCCTGGACACCCCCCAGGCCAAGGAGCTCTACCAGACCCTCGCCCATCCGGACCGCTGCCCGACCGCGGTCGAGATCGTCGAATAGAGGCACCCCGGCCCTCTGGGCCCGCGCAGCGGCATGTCAGAAAGGCCTTGCTCATCGGGGACCTGCACTAGAATCCCCGGCCCCACGCAAGGAGCATCGGTTGTTATGATTCGCGTCGAAGCCCGCAGCGGTGAGCCCCTCGAGAAGACCCTTCGCCGCTTCAAGAAGCGCTGCGAGAAGGAAGGTCTGACCAAGGACATCAAGAAGAACCTCTACTACGACAAGCCTAGCGAGCGTCGGCGCCGCGAATCGCGCAAGCTCGAGAAGCGCCTGCTGCAGGAGAAGATGGAAGCCACCGCAGCGCAGCACGTGCGCTGAACGGCGCCCGGCCCCCGCCGCGCCCAGCGCAGCGCCATGCGTCCGGCGGCACCGTCCGCCCGGCGCGTGAGATGAACCGCCCCCGCGCTTCGACGCGGGGGTTGTCGTTTCCAGGGCGCGCCCAGCATGGCGCCGATGTCCAGCGACCCGCCGAGCCTGTCGTGGCTGATCACCCTGCCGACCTGCCCATCGACCAGCAGCTGGGCACTCGACCACATCGATGCCCTGGCGCATGGCGCCTGCGTCTGGACCCAGCGGCAGACCGCCGGCCGAGGCCAGAACGGCAAGACCTGGCATTCACCGCCAGGGGTGCTCACCGCCTCGGTGGTCATCGAGGTCCCGAGCTCGGTGCTGCCCACCCAGCTGTCGCTGTGCGCCGGCCTCGCGGTGGCGCATGCCATCGAGGACCTGGTGCCGGCGGCGCGCATCGACCTGAAATGGCCGAATGACTGCCATCTCAACGGCCGCAAGGTCGCCGGGGTGCTGTGCGAGCGGGTGCTGCGCGGGCGCAGCCAGGTCGCCCGCGATGTGGTGGTGGTCGGAGTCGGGATGAACATCGATCCGGCCTGGGACCAGCAGCCGGCCGCCCTGCCCCTGGTGGCCGAACGCGAGCTCGCCCCCGCCAGCCTGAGCGAGATCCAGGCGGCCCCGGACATGCTGAGCATGCTCATCGCGCTGCGCCGCTACCTGATCGAGGCCACCGGCCTGCTCGCGGTCGGGGGCTGGCCGCAGCTGCTGCCGCACCTGCGTACACGGGACTGGCTGATGGGCAGGCCGATCGAGGTCCAGGTCGCCGACCAGCGCCTGGCCGGCATCGCCGACGGGCTCGATGGCATGGGCTGCCTGCTGCTGCGCGGCGACGACCAGGGGGTGCGCACCATCGCCAGCGGCAGCATCATACGCGCCGGGGCGCGTGCGGACGTGTGAGCGACCTGGTCGAAAATCGGCCGGTTTCCGGTGGCGCATCACGCGCAGGGCGTGACGGTGCGGTCATGCGTGCCCGCGATGTCGCTCTGCGTTCCGGCATGGCCCTCGGCCTGCTGATCGCCATCCTGGCCGCCAGCGGCTGCTACGAAGGCACGCTCGGCAGCTCCAACCTGCGCAGCACCTCGATGATCGTGGCGACCGATTCCGGTCGCCTGCCCGAGGACAGCCGCGCCTCCCTGGCCTACGCGCCGCCGTAGCTGCTGCCAGCGCGGCCGCTCCGCCGCCACGCCCCGGTACGCTAGACCAGCGGGGCTTCGACCTCCACCGGCACGAGGTAATCGATGCCCGGGACCTCGAAGCCGAAGAGCTGGCGGAACTCCCGTTTGAAGCCGGCGTAGTCGCCCAGGGTATCGAGCGTCGCGCTGGTGATCTGCGGCCACAGGGCCGCGATCTCCGCCTGCACGCCGGCATCCATCTCCCAGTCATCGACGCGGATGCGCCCCTCGGCATCGAGGACGGGCGTCCGTCCGGGAGCGAGGTGGCCGGTGAACAGCCGCACCATCTGCTCGATGGTGCCCTCATGGGTGCCGCGCTCCTTCATCACCTTGTAGAGCAGGCTGATGTACAGGGGCACCACCGGGATGGCGCTCGAGGCCTGGGTGACCAGCGCCTTGTTGACGCTGACATAGGCGTGCCCGCCCAGGGGGGCGAGGCGGGTGGTCAGGACAGCGGCGGTGCGCTCGAGGTCGGCCTTGGCGCGGCCGATGGTGCCGGCGGTGTAGATGGCATGGGTGACCTGGGGTCCGATGTAGCTGTATGCCACCGTGCGGCAGCCGGGCGCGAGCAGATCGGCATCCTGGAGCGCCTGGATCCAGTAGCCCCAGTCCTCGCCGCCCATGACCTTGACCGTGCTGGCGATGTCGGCGTCGCTGGCAGCAGGCAGGGTGATCTGCACGATCTGGTCGGTGTCGAGGTTGACGCTGGCCGAGGTGTAGGGCCTGCCGATCGGCTTGAGCGTGCTGCTGTAGGTGGTGCCGGTGGTCGGATCGCTGCGCTTGGGGCTGGCCAGGCTGTAGACCACCAGGTCGACCTTGCCGAAGCGCGCCTTGAGCGCGGCGACCACCTGCTGCTTGGTGGCGGTGGCATAGGCGTCGGCATTGATGGTCTCGAGCTGGCAACCCTCGGCCTTGGCCAGGCGATGCACCTCGGCGAGGTTGTACCAGCCGGCCGAGCCCGGCTTCTCCCCCGCCCCGGGCCGCTCGAAGCAGACCGAGATCGCCTTGGCGCCGAAGCCGAACACCGTGGTGATGAGCGACGCCAGGCCATAGCCGGCGCTCGAGCCGATCACCAGGACGGTACCCAGACCCGAGCCAGGCGCCTTCTTGGCCAGCGCGACCTGGCGACGGACGTTGGCCGCGCAGCCCTCCGGATGCGAGGTCAGGCAGATGAAGCCGCGGATTCGGGGGTTGATGACGACCTTGGCCATGGAGAGCCTCCTGGAACCGGTGGGGGCGCCACCATCGCAGGCAGGACCGCAGGGTGCAAGCGCAGGGAAGCGGCCTGGTGGCGCGGCGCTACCGGGGGCCGGCCGGAGCCGGGTAGCGACTTGTCGCGGTAAATCGCTCTTTCGGGACGAAGACGATCCCATGACCACCAAGTATAGACCAAAAACACCAACTTAGGATCCATTTGGCGGTTTTACCCTGGACTTTCCTTCCCAAAAGCTCAGGATCACCACCTCGTCGCGTCTGAACACGTCAATTTCCTGTCCTGATGGGCCGTGATCGCAAGCCTGTCGCGCCAGATGAGCTACCTAAGGATCGCATCATGCTGCAGAAAATCACTACCGGCGGCGAAAAGGTCATCCAGTGCCTGGAACGTGAAGGCGTCGAGGTGATCTTCGGCTACTCGGGCGGCGCGGCGATGCCGATCTTCGATGCCCTGGTCGACAGCAAGCTCAAGCTGGTGCTGGTGCGGCATGAACAGGGCGCCACCCACATGGCAGACGGCTATGCCCGCGCCACCGGCAAGCCGGGGGTGGTCCTGGTCACCTCCGGACCCGGCGCGACCAATTGCGTCACCGGTCTGCTGACCGCACTGATGGATTCCGTGCCGATGATCGTGCTCACCGGCCAGACCATCACCTCGATGCTGGGCAAGGACGCCTTCCAGGAGGCCGATGTCACCGGCATCACCTATCCGGTGGTCAAGCACAGCTACCTGGTCAAGAATGCCGCCGACATCCCGCGGGTGATGAAAGAGGCCTTCTTCATCGCCACCACCGGCCGCCCGGGACCGGTGCTCATCGACCTGCCCAAGGACATCACCCAGGGTCCCTGCCCGGCGCCCTTCATCGACACCGTCTCCCTGCCGGGCTATGTCATCCCCGGCCGCGGCAACCCGGCGCTGCTGGCCAAGGCGGCCGCGCTGCTGCAGCGCAGCCGCAAGCCGGTGCTCTACGTCGGCCACGGCGCGGTGATCTCCGGCGCCGGTCCGGCCATCGTCGCGCTCGCCAACAAGCTCGGTGCGCCGATCGTCAACACCCTGCTCGGCAAGGGCGCCTGTCCGGAGGACGCTGCCAACCACCTCGGCATGCTGGGCATGCACGGCACCGCCTACGCCAACAAGGCGGTGGCCAACTGCGATCTGATCATGGCCATCGGCGCGCGCTGGGACGACCGCATCACCGGCAAGCTGTCGGAGTTCTGCAAGGATGCGGTCAAGATCCACGTCGACATCGACGTCGCCGAGTTCAACAAGGTGGTGCGCCCCGACGTCTCGATCAACGGCGATGCGCGGCTGGTGATCGAGGATCTGGTGCCGCTGGTCGAGCGCGCCGAGACCACCGACTGGTGGAAGGAGATCACCGCCTGGCGCAAGCAGTTCCCGCTCAAGTACGCCAAGAAGGGCGGGCTGCGCGCGCAGTACGTGCTCGACCGGCTGGACAAGCTCGGCGGTCGCGAATGCATCATCACCACCGACGTCGGACAGCACCAGATGTGGGCGGCGCAGTTCTGCCTGACCACCAAGAACCGCCACTGGCTGAGCTCCGGCGGCGCCGGCACCATGGGCTTCGGCTTCCCCTCAGCGATCGGGGCGGCGATGGCCACCGGCAAGCCGACCTGGTGCGTGGTCGGCGATGGCGGCTTCCAGATGACCTCGTGCGAGATGGCCACCGCCGCGCTGCAGAAGGTGCCGGTCAAGATCCTGATCATCAACAACAGCTACCTCGGCATGATCCGCCAGTGGCAGGAGCTGTTCTTCGACAACCGCATCTCGGGCGCCGATCTCGAGGGCAACCCCGATTTCATCAAGCTCGCCGGGGCCTACGGCATCCCGGGCAAGCGGGTCAAGCGGGCGGGCGACGTCGACAAGGCCCTGCGCTGGGCGATGGCCTACAACGAGGGGCCATGCCTGATCGAGGCCGAAGTGGTCAAGGAGGACAACGTCTTCCCCATGATCCCGGCCGGCGCGGCGATCAGGGACATGATCATCGAGAAGCCCAAGGTGCGCATGGAGAAGCCGAGCGGGAGCACCTGACCGGCTCCCGGCTCCCCCGCACCGCCCTCCCTCCCATCTCCTCGAGGTCAATCACCATGGCATCGTCCAGCACCACCAGCCCGCGCGGCACCAATTTCGAGCTCGATCCCGGCAAGGCGCCGCGCAAGCTCTCGGTCGCCGACATCACCACCCCGCCGCTGCACACCATCTCCCTGCTGGTGCGCAACAAGCCGGGGGTGCTGGTGCGCGTCTCCCTGGTGTTCTCGCGGCGCGGCTACAACATCGAATCGCTGGTGGTCTCGCCGGCGATCTCCACCGGCGGGATCGAAGGCGCGCCCGGCGAGTTCTCGCGCATGACCATCACCTGCTCGGGCGACCCGGACACCCTGGAGCAGATCATCAAGCAGCTGGAGAAGCTCATCGATGTCGTCCATGCCATCGATCACACCGGCCAATCGGTGATCGAGAGCGAGCTGGTGCTGGTCAAGCTCAAGGCCGACCTCAAGAACCGCACCGAGATCCTCCAGGTGGCCGAGAACTACCGCGCCAAAGTGGTCGATTACGGCCCGGAATCGCTGATCCTGCGCTGCGCCGGCGACTCGGACAAGATCGACGCCCTGGTCGGCCTGCTGCGGCCCTTCGAGATCATCGAACTGGTGCGTTCCGGCAAGATCCTGATGGCGCGCGGCCTCGAGGAGACCTGAGCGGGCATGTTCAGGCTCACGACGCGCCAATGGCTGGCGGCAATCGGCGTGGTGCTGGCCGGGGTGCTGATGCAGGTGGCGTGGATACTGCTCCGCCCCGAACCCCAGGCGCGCAGCCATGCGGCGGGCAGCGCCCCGTCCGTCGATGGCGGAGGGGGGCGGTGAGCAGAGCCAGGAAGGTCAGGCGGTGAGCCGGCGCTGGCTGTGGCTCGCCCTGGCAGGCGCCGCCGTCGGGATGCTGGCCTGGTGGCTGCTCGGCGGCTTGGCGCTGGTGATCCATGTGCCCAGGAGCCGCATCCAGGAGGCCCTGGATACGCGCTTCCCGGTCGAGAAGACCTACCTCCTGGTGGTGACCTTCCGCTTCCTCCATCCGCGCCTGCAGCTCGACGACGGCACCGACCGGCTGCGCTTCTCCATCGATGTCGAAGCGCGCTTCTCGCCCCTGGGCGTCAGCCATGCCGGGAGCGCGCAGGTGAGCGGGGTGGTCCGCTACGACCGCGACCATGGCGACTTCTACCTGGCCAACGCCCATCTCGAGCAGTTCTCGATCGCCGGCGTCGCGCCAGACCGCCTGGCGCGCGTCCAGGAGGGCGCCGATCTGGCCCTGGGCGCCTACCTCGAGCGCATGCCCATCCACCATCTCGACCAGGCCGACGTGCGGGAGCGACTTGCGCACCTGCTGCTGACCCAGGTGCGGGTGCATGGCGACGGCATCGACCTGACGCTGGCCCCGGGTGCGCCGTGAGCGGGCCGCCGGGCGGACGCTGGCATTGCCGACCAGGCTGGAATGATGGCGCCACGCAGCGCATGCCATGACCATCGACCTCCTCGGACTGACCGGCGACGAGTTCATCGCCCAGGCGCGCGCCCAGCTGCCGGGCGGGCATGGGGCCAGCGCCGAGATCTACCGCACGGCCTTCAGCCAGGGGCGCCTGGCGATCGATGGCCTGGCGCTGAGCGCCGCCAATGCCGCCGCCTGGCGCGAACAGGTGGTGGTCGCTTCGCTGGAGGTGGTGCGGGTGGTCGAGGAGCCGGGCGAGTATGCCTCCACCAGCAAGGCCATCCTGCGCACCGGCGACGGCTACGAGATCGAATGCGTGCGCATCCCCATGCGCATCGCCGAGTCGCGCCAGGGGCCCGCGCCTGCGGCCGGGCGAGCCGAGGTGCACTATACCCTGTGCCTGTCATCGCAGGTCGGCTGCAAGATGGGCTGCACCTTCTGCGAGACCGGCCGCATGGGCCTGCTGCGCCAGCTCAGCGCGGCGGAGATCGTCGCCGAGGTGGTGACGGTGGGCCGCGAACTCGGCTGGCAGGCGCGCAACCTGGTGTTCATGGGCATGGGCGAGGCCCTGGACAATGCCGGCAACCTCATCCAGGCGCTGCGTGCTGTGCGACCGCCGCGGCCTGCACTACAGCCAGGAGCGCATCACCGTGTGCACCGCCGGCCACCGCGAGGGCCTGGAGCGCCTGCGCGCGCTCGGCTGGAAGAGGCTGAACCTCTCGCTCAGCCTCAATGCCGCCAGCGATGCGGTGCGCGATCGCATCATGCCGATCAACCGCCGGACGCCGCTCGCCGAGCTCCAGCGCCTGATGATCGCCTACCCCCAGCGGCGCAACTTCACCCTCGGCGTCAACTACTGCCTGATGCCCGGCATCAACGATGCCCCCGCCGATGCCGTGGCGGTGGCGGACTTCTGCCGGCCGCTCGGCCGGGTGCTGGTCAACCTCATCCCCTACAATCCCGGCCATGCCCCGCTCACCCGCGCACCGCACGAGGAGGAGGTCACCGCCTTCATCGCCGCCCTTCGCGCCGAGGGCCTGGCCGTCCGCCGGCGCGTCACCAAGGGCCGCTCGATCATGGCCGCCTGCGGGCAGCTCGGCGATGCGGCGCTGCGCCTGCGCCGCAGCGCCGCACCGTCCGTCCCATCCCCCCCCCAAACCCCGACTGCGGAGAACCATACGCCATGACCACCCCTGCACCCCTCGTTGCCGTCCTGATGGGCAGCAAATCCGATTGGGAAGTGATGAAGAGCACCGCCGAGACGCTCAAGAGCTTCGCCGTCACGCATGAGTGCCGGGTGCTGTCCGCGCACCGCACGCCCAAGGAGGCGGTCGACTACATCAGCGCCGCCGCCGGGCGCGGCACCAAGGTCATCATCGCCGCCGCGGGCGGTGCAGCCCACCTCGCCGGCGCCTGCGCCGCGCATACCATCCTGCCGGTGCTCGGCGTGCCCATGGAGGGCTGGGCGCTGAAGGGGCTGGATGCCCTGCTGTCGACCGTCCAGATGCCACCCGGCATGCCGGTGGGGACGCTGGCCATCGGCAAGCCCGGTGCGGTCAATGCAGCGCTCCTGGCGATCCAGATCCTCGCGCTGCAGGATGCCCAGCTGGCCGCCCGGCTGGTCGCGTACCGCGACGAGCAGCGGCGCAAGATCCTCAGCGAGACGCTCACCTGAAGGCCGCAGGGATGTCGCCCTCCGCCCGCCGGGCGGAGGGCTCGAGCGGGCGCTACCTGGTCCGCAGCAGGACCTTGGGCTGGGTGTAGGCGAGCAGCGTCTCCATCGTGCCCTCGCGCCCGCCGCCGGAATCCTTCATCCCGCCATAGGGCAGGCGGTCATCGCGCCTGCTGGGCACATCGTTGATCACCAGGGTGCCGACATTGATGGCGGCGAAGGCGCGCCGGATCACCGCCTGGTCGTGGCTGTAGAGCCCGCACTGCAGGCCGAAGGGCGTCAGCTCCGAGAGGTGGATCGCCGAGGCGATGTCGCCGTATTCGTGCAGGGTGGCGAGCGGGGCGAAGGCCTCGGTATCGTAGACCCCCGGGGCGATCGCGGGCAGGCCATCGATCAGCGTCGGCGTCAGCACCAATCCATCCCAGGTCCCGCCGGTGAGCTGGCGCCCCCCTTGCACGCGGTAGCGCTCAAGCAGGCCGCTGATGCGGCTCTTGGCATCCTCGCCGATCACCGGACCGTTGATGGTGGATTCCTGCCAGGGATCGCCGCTGGGCAGCTCGCGGAAGGCGCGGACCAGCGCCTCCTTCCACTGCGGCTGGCTCTCGGGCACGAAGATCCGCTGCACGCTGATGCAGACCTGGCCGGCATGGGCGCACGCGCCCACGGCGATCTGGCGCGCCACCGTATCGATGTCATCGACCTGGTGCAGGATCACCGCCGCATTTCCGCCGAGCTCGAGCATCACCTGGGCGCGCACGCACAGGCGCTGCAGCTGCCGTCCAACTGCGGCCGAACCGGTGAAGGAGAGCACCGCCAGCCGCTCATCCTGGACGATCTCCGCCACCTCGTCATTGCTCAGGCTGGCGAGCTGGACCAGGCCCTCGGGGCAGTCGGCGTTGAGCAGCAGCTTCAAGGCGAGCTCGGCCACGCCCGGGGCGCGCGGGCTGGGCTTCCAGATCACCGGGCAGCCGGCGGCGATCGCGGGCGCGAGCTTGTGCAGCGCGAGATTGAGGGGGAAGTTGAAGGGGGTGACCGCAAGCACCGGCCCCAGCGGCACGCGATGGAGCTCGGCCGCCGCGCCAGGATCGAGGCTGAGCACGGCGGGGGCGAGGCGATCCATCGCCTCGGCGGTGCCGCGGATGGTGGTCAGCCCGCGCTCGACCTCGTTGCGGCTGAGGCGGATCGGCTTGCCGGTGGACGTGGTGATGGTACGCGCCATCTCCTCGCTGTGCCGCTGCAGGCGGTCGGCCCAGCGCACCAGGAGGCTGCGGCGCTCGCCGATCGGCAGGGGATCGACCAGGGCCTCGGCGGTGGAGATCAGGTCATGCATGACCCTGCCACCATCTCTGGCTATTCGCGCGATTCAATGCCGGAAGTGGCAGATGCGCCTTCGCGAGCGGTTGCGGCTGGTGAGCTGCGCTAGCCAAGCGCCGCCTCGACCGCCTCGCCCAGGCGCACGACCACCAGGCGCCCCCGACCGGTGCCGGCGCCCGGACCGAGCAGGCGCTGGAAGCCGAGGCGCCTGGCCTCGCTGGCGCGCTGCTCGTAGCGGGGCGCGGGCCGCAGCTCGCCGCCCAGCCCGACCTCGCCGATGGCGACCAGGTCGGCGGGTACCGGCAGTTCGCGCCAGGCGCTGGCGACGGCCAGCGCGATGCCGAGATCGGCGGCCGGCTCGTCGAGGTGGGCGCCGCCGGTGACATTGACGAACACATCGCAGGTCCCCAGCGGCATGCGCAGGCGGCGCGACAGCACCGCCAACACCATCGCCACGCGGTTGGGATCGCAGCCGCTGACGCGGCGCGCGGGCTGGATCGCAGTGGTGGGATTCACCAGCGCCTGGACCTCGACCAGCAGGCAGCGGTTGCCCTCCATCGCCGGCACCACGCAGCTGCCGGGGACGCCGGGATCGCGTTCGGCGATGAACACCCCCGACGGGTCGGCGACCTCCTCGAGGCCGCGCGCACCCATGCGGAACAGCCCGAGCTCGCTGGTCGAGCCGTAGCGGTTCTTAACCGCCCGCAGGACGCGCAGGTCCTGGTAGCGGTCCCCTTCGAAGGAGAGCACGCAATCGACCAGATGCTCGAGCAGCCGAGGCCCGGCCAGCCCGCCGTCCTTGGTGACATGGCCGACCATCACCACCGCGGTTGCGGGATGCCCGGCCGAGCCGCTGAGCTTGGTCGCCTCGACCAGGGTCGCGGCGCAGGCCCGGCACTGCGCCACCCCCCCGGGCTCGCCCTCGATGCCGGCGAGGGTGAGCAGCTGGATGGAATCGACCAGGACCAGGGCGTACTCGCCGCTGCGGATGGCGCCGGCGACCGCGGCGGCGTCTGAGCTGGCGGTCAGGCGCAGCCGGGCGGCGGGGCTGGTGAGGTCGCAGACGCGCTCCAGCCGGCCGCGCACCTGCTCGACGCTCTCCTCGGCGGTGACGTAGAGCACCATGCGCGTGCGCGCCACGGCGCCGGCGATCTGGGCGAGCAGCGTGCTCTTGCCGATCCCCGGCTCGCCGCCGAGCAGCGCCACCGCCCCCTCCGGCAGCCCGCCGCCGAGCACGCGGTCGAGCTCGGACAGGCCGCTGGCGAGCCGGGCGGCGGCTGCGCCCTGATCCTGCTGCACCCGGGCATCCTCCCACACCAGGCCGGCTGCCGCCTGGCTATGGCCGGCGGAGCGGGCGAGCGTCTGCGCCTCCCCGGCGGAGATCTCGACCACGCTGTTCATGGCGCCGCAGCTGGCGCAGCGGCCACTCCAGCGGGCGAAGCTGTCGCCGCAGGTGCGGCAGGCGTAGGCAGGCGGCTTCTTGGCCATGGTGACAATCTACGGGCGGTGCGCGGCGCGGAAGGCCGGGGCGGCGAACGGCGAGGTCAGCGGAGGTCGGCGGACGTCAGCGTCCGATCTCGGCGGCGATGGCGCTGGTCACCGCCGCCGCATCCATCCGCCCAGTCCAGTGCTTCAGCAGGCGGCCGGGAGCGGGCGCCTGCTCATCGACCAGCAGGACCTGGGGCGTCACCAGGCTGATGGCGCCGCCGTACCAGGTGCGCAGCCGCGCCGCATCATCATCCAGCAGCTGGTCGATGGCGGCGTGCTCACGCGTCATCGCGGCGTCGATGAGCTCGGAATCGTCGACCTCGGCGATGCGCATGCGCATGCCGGGGAAGCCGACCTCGGCGGGAGCGCCCAGGACGACCGCGAGCACGGCATCGAAACGCGCCTGGCCGGCGCCGGCAGCGGCGAGCAGATGGCGGGCGAGATCGGCACCGCTTTGATCGCTCGCGCGGGTGAGGAAGAGGGTCTCGATGGCCAGCTGCGCCCCGGTGCCGGCGGAGAGCGCCGCCAGGGCGGCATGCAGCGGACCATGCTCCTCGGCGCACACCGGGCAGTGGGGATCGACCACCAGCACCACGCGGTAACGGGCGCCCGCAGTCCCGCTGCGGCGGCCGCTGTCCATCGCGCGGTAGGCGCGGCCGGCACGCAGCGTCGCGGGCGAGCTGTCGGGTGTGCCAGCGGCAGGCCCGCCAGCGCTCGGCGGCTGGGCATCGGCGACCACCTGATGATGGAAGGCCAGGTTGAGCGCCAGGAAGCCGGCGCACAGCCACACCCCCGCTGCACGCCAGCCGAGGCCGGTGCGCGGCGGGATCAGGCAGCTGATCGCGAGGAGGATGGTCAGGTGGACGGCGCGGCAGAAGCTGCAGTCCATCCCCAGGCTGACGGCGACCCAGAGGAAGAACAGGCTCGCGCCGGCCGCGCCATAGGTCAGGCGAGCGAGCGCCGGGCTCCAGGCGGCGCGCAGCGCATCGCGGATCGCCAGCGCGGCGAGCAGAGCATAGACGGCCAGCGCCAGGGCGGTCACCGGCACGGCGCCCAGGTGCTGGTAGTAGCCCCCGCCCTGGCAGCCGATGTCACATGGCCAGAGGCCGGCGAGGCGCACCAGGCATAGCACCGCCGCCTGGACCATGAGCAGGGGCAGCAGGGCGCGGTCCAGCCAGCGCGCAGCGCCGCACCAGCCGACCACAACCAGGAGCGCGATGGTGCCGATGGCGAGCTGGAGGGGCAGGAACGCCGCGCCGACGGCTGACAGAGCGCACGCGAGCGCGGCGGCGTGGGAGCGCAGGGATGGCGACCGTCTGGAGGTGCTCATGGTCGCGCTGCGGGTCGGGTGAGGGTCCGCGGGCGTCACGCCGTATTACTGAGCGCGAGCGCGTGCTTGGGGCTGATCAGCAGCTGCAGGCGCATGAGGCCGCGCCTGGGCTGCCCCTCGAGGATGGCCAGGCCGCCCTTCTTCATGGTGATCTGCGCGCCGCAGAGGAAGCGGGCGAGTTCGGATAGGTCGGGATCGTGCCCGACCAGCACCACATCGGTCCGCGGCTGCAGACGCGAGGCGCGATCGGCGGAGGGGCAGGCCTCGCCTGCCAGCCACTCCATCTCGCGCAGCGGCAGCTTCCACAGGCCGCTCGCCAGCTCGGCGGTCTGCCGGGCGCGTAGCCAGGGGCTGGTCCAGATCTCCACCGCCGCGATCAGCCCGCGCATGCCCTTGAGCGCGCGGGTCGCCTGGCGGATGCCATCCTTGGTGAGCGGCCGATCAGCGTCGTCGCCCTGCCATTCAGTGCGCTCCATGGCGCGGGCGTGTCTCAGGAGGGTCAGGCGCATGTCCTTTTCTGTTCCCCGCCGGGCGGCGCGCAAGGAATGCTTGCCCGCGAGCGTGCGCCAGCGTCACCGTCCCGGCGGCCCGGCACCGTGCGGATGCCGCCCGCTGCCCATGAGACGCGTTGCCGCGCCGGGTGGTTGGCAGCTGGGGCAAACCCCGCTAGGCTGCCGCGCCCCACCGAGGATACCGACATGGCCGCTTCCCCCGCCCCGACCGCCAAAGCCCGCCGCCAGGCCGCTCCCGCCAAGGAGAAGGTCGTGCTCGCGTATTCGGGTGGCCTCGACACCTCGGTGATCGTCCGCTGGCTCGAGCAGAAGGGCTTCGAGGTGATCTGCTTCTGCGCCAATGTCGGGCAGGAGGAGAAGTACAAGGACCTGGAGAAGAAGGCGCTCAATTCCGGTGCCACCGCCTGCTACATCCGCGACGTGCAGGAGGAGTTCGTGCGCGATTTCGTCTTCCCGGCGATCGCCTGGAACGCGAAGTACGAGGGCCGCTACCTGCTCGGCACCTCCCTCGCCCGCCCAGTGATCGCCAAGCACATGGTCGACATCGCCAAGCTGGAGAAGGCCCAGTACATCGCCCACGGCGCCACCGGGAAGGGCAATGACCAGGTGCGCTTCGAGCTCACCGCGTATGCCCTGCTGCCAGGTGTGCGCATCATCGCCCCCTGGCGCGACCCCGAATTCAACAGCGTGCTCAAGGGCCGGGCCGAATGCATCGCCTATGCCAAGACCTGGGGCATCCCGGTCAAGGCGACCACCAAGGATCCGTGGTCATCGGACGACAACCTGCTGCACATCAGCTTCGAGGCCGGGATGCTCGAGGATCCGGCGGCCAGGCCCCTGGACCGCATGTTCCAGAAGACCCTGCCGTTGACCCAGGTGAAGGCCAGGCGGCAGAGCATCACCGTCGATTTCGTCGCCGGCGTGCCGGTGGCCATCGACGGCGTATCGCTGACGCCCGCCAAGCTGCTCGCCAAGGCGAATGAGATCGGTTTCAAACACGGCATCGGCCGCATCGACATGGTCGAGTCGCGCTTCGTCGGCATGAAGAGCCGTGGCGTCTATGAGACCCCGGGCGGCTCGATCCTCCTGGCGGCGCATCAGGACCTCGAGGCCCTGACGGTCGGCCGCGACCTGCTGCACACCAAGAACACCCTGGCGGTGCGCTTCAGCCAGATGGCCTATTTCGGCTTCTGGTTCTGCGAGGAGATGGAGGCGCTGTCGAGCTTCCTCGCCTCCAGCCAGCGCCATGTCACCGGGCGGGTCACCTTGGAGCTCGAACGGGGCAACATCATCGTCGTCGGCCGCCAGTCGGAGCACAGCCTCTACGACGCCGCGATCGCCTCGATGGAGGCCGATGGCGGCGCCTACAACCAGGCGGACGCGACCGGCTTCATCCGCCTGCAGGCCCTGCCGCTGCGCGTCGCGGCCCGCCGGGCGCAGCGCCTGGCGAGCGCCAGGGCGAAGCGTCCGGCAGCGCGCTCGCGCTGACCGGCCGGGATGGCCGGGCGCTGTCCAACGCGTCCGGGAAGCCCCTGTTGCCTGCGCCTGGGCACGGTACCGTGATGGCCGAAGGAGACTCGTCTGTGCCACCTCCTACGGCCGCGATCGAGACGCCGGTGCTGAGCGCCCGGGCCATCGCCCGGATCGCGTCACCGCGCTTCCAAGGCACGCTCACCAGCCAGGATGCAACCGCGCGCGGCTGCACCCTCATCGCCACCGAGCACGGGGCGCAGCTGGCCCCCGACCACATCCATCTGACCATGCTGGTGGATGCCGCCGGGGTGGTGCAGGAGGTGCGTTACACCACACCGGCCACCGATTCCCAGCTGGCCTCCTATGATGTGATGGCCGAGCGCTGCCAGGGGCGCACCCTGGACGAGGTTGCGACGATCACGCCGCGCCAGATCGATCAGCTGCTGCGCGACGATGGCGGCGGACCGGTGCTGGAGCTGGTTGCCACCAACCACCCCGATGGGGACCATCCGTACTATGTGCTGCGCAAGGCGGCGGAGCGCCATAGCGGCGCCAAGACCACTGCCACCCAGGCGGGTGCTGCCGGGCAGACGAGCGAGAACCTGCCCTGGGCCGCGGTCGGCCTGTTCGAGAAGGTGCGCCGCATCGAGGGGGTGCTCGACACCCAGGTGCGCCCGGCGCTGGCCAGCGACGGCGGCGGCATCGACCTGGTCGACCTCAAGCAGGACGACCTCTATGTGCAGTACCACGGCGCCTGCGGCTCATGCTCATCGTCCATCGGCGGAACCCTGCAGTTCATCCAGGATTCGCTCAACAACCACCTCGGCACCACGCTGGCGATCAAGGTGACGGGTGGCGACGAGGGCCTGCCCGGCCTGTAAGAGGCGACGCCGGACGGATGCGCTATGCCGCGTGAAGCGGGCGGAGCCGTTGCGCACTGCGCCGGCAGCGTCCCGCCAACGGGCCCGGACGGTGAAATTCGGGTTGTCTTCACCGCCATCCGCCGTATCATCTGACCCCATGCTGTGCACAGGGCGAATTGACCTGATCCGAATTAGTAACGGCCACTAGCTGTCCGCAGAGCAAGTTTGCCACCCGTGCCGCGCGCGCCCTTGCCTGATTGACGCAAGTGGCTATGTGAACGCGCCTCCCAGCACGCGGACCGACACGGATACCCCATGAGCACCCCTACCACCCCCACCACTGCCAATCGCGGGGCACGCGCCCTGGAGATCTACGACACCACCCTGCGTGACGGCTCGCAAGGCGAGGGCGTCAACCTCAGCCTGGCGGACAAGCTCTCCCTCACCGAAGCCCTCGACTGGCTCGGAGTCGCCTACATCGAAGGCGGCTGGCCGGGCTCCAACCCCAAGGACGAGGCCTACTTCACCGAGGTCAAGAAGCTGAAGCTGGCCAACGCCCGCGTCGCCGCCTTCGGTTCGACGCGCCGGGCGAAGACCACGCCGGCGGATGACGACAACTTGCGCAAGCTGGTCGCCGCTGGCGCCGATGTCATCACCATCTTCGGCAAGACCTGGGATCTCCACGTGCGCGACGCCCTGCGCATCACCCTGGAGGAGAACCTCGCGCTCATCACGGACTCGGTCGCCTTCCTCTGCCAGGCCACCGGCAAGCCGGTGTTCTACGATGCCGAGCACTTCTTCGACGGCTACAAGGCCAATCCCGCGTATGCCCTCGACACCCTGTGCGCCGCCCATCAGGCCGGGGCATCCAGGCTGATCCTGTGCGACACCAATGGCGGTTCGCTGCCCGACCAGGTGACCGCGGCGATGCAGGCGCTGCGTGCACGACTGCCCGATGCCCACATCGGCATCCATGTCCACAACGACGGCGGGCTGGCGGTGGCCAATACCCTCTGCGCGGTGGCCGCAGGGGCGATGCAGGTGCAGGGCACGATCAACGGGGTCGGCGAACGCTGCGGCAACGTCGATCTCACCAGCGTCATCGCCAATGCCGAGATCAAGCTCGGCTTGACCTGCCTGCCTGCCGGCCACCTGCAGCGCCTCACCGAGATCAGCCGCCTGGTGTGGGAGCGCATCAACCTGCACGCACCGGTCAACCAGCCATTCGTCGGACGCGCGGCCTTCGCCCACAAGGGCGGCGTGCATGTCAGCGCGGTGCAGCGCAATGCCCTGACCTACGAGCACGTGATGCCCGAGCAGGTCGGCAACACCCGGCGCATCCTGATCAGCGAGCTCGCCGGCCGCTCCAATGTGCAGGCGAAGTTCGGCCTTCGCTACCCCGGGATCAGCGATCCGCAGCTGATCGCCAAGATCCTCAACGAGGTGCAGGACCGCGAGAACCAGGGCTTCAGCTACGAGGCTGCCGATGCCAGCTTCGACCTGCTGGTGCGCCGCCATGTGGGCGCCTTCGATCCGGTCTTCGTGCTGCACCACTACCGCATCCACGGCCTGGGCACCCCGGGAGACGCCAAGGACCTGGTGGAGGCGACGGTCAAGCTGAGCGTCAAGGGCCAGCTGCGCCTGTGCGTCGCCGAGGGCCATGGTCCGGTCGATGCCCTCAACCAGGCCCTGATCGCCGCCCTGCTGCCGTCGTATCCGACGCTCACGGTCCTGCACCTGGTCGATTACAAGGTGCGGGTGGTCAATAGCGCCGACGGCACCGCCGCCAAGGTCAGGGTGCTGATCGAGCACGAATACCAGGGCCGCATCCTCGGCACCGTGGGGGTGAGCGAGAACATCATCGAGGCGAGCTGGAACGCCCTGGTCGAAGCCATCGAGTTCGCCCTCAGCGACCGCGAACCCTCCGCGGCGGCCGGGCGGCTCGGCAGCGCGAAGCAGTGAGCCGCCGCACCGGTGGAGGCTCGCGCTACCGAGGCTTGGCTTGCCGGGCGCAGCGATACAGTCGCCATGCGCCCAAGGAGCTGCCATGTATCCTGCTGAACTGACCAATCCCATCCGCGACGAGGTGCATCAGATCGGCCTGAGCGAGCTGACCAATGCCATCGAGGTGGACACCGCGCTGACCAAGCCCGGTACCGCCCTGGTATTCGTCAACAGCGTCTGCGGCTGCGCCGCGGGCGGCGCCCGGCCCGGACTGTTCCTCGCTCTCAAGGAGGCGGCGAAGAAGCCCGACCAGCTGCTCACCGTCTTCGCCGGGGTGGACAAGGATGCAGTCACCCGGGCGCGCAGCTATTTCGCCGAGTACCCGGCCTCCAGCCCATCCGCCGCCCTGCTCAAGGATGGCGAGGTGGTGTGGATGCTGCATCGCCATCAGATCGAGGGACGCCGGCCGGAGCAGATCGCCCAGGCCTTCTCCCAGGCGTTCGCCGCCAACTGCTAGGCACGCCCTGACCGGTGAGGCGCCGCTCGGCCCGCTCCCGCTTCAGCCGGGGCCTGGCGGGCGCACCTGCGCCAGGGATTGGGCGCGCAGCGCGCCATACCAGGGATCGTACGCCGTCCGCGGCAGCATGCGGGCGAGCATCAGGCCTTCAGCGCCGTGCTGCATGGCGATCCCGCGCGCATCCCACAGCCCGCTGTCCAGCCAGCGGTCCGCCGCGGCGGTGTTGGCGAGCAGCAGCGGCGTCGCCCATTCGGCCGCGCGGGCGCTGTAGAGCTGCGGCACGACCGCCGCCTTGGTGCCGGGATCCACGTCCCTTCCCGCCATGTGCGCGATGGTGAGGAAGCCGTCCGCGCCGTCCGCCGCCTGCCCTGCCCACAGGGCGCCGAAGCGCAGCTCGTAGCAGATGGTGATCCCCATCCGCCAACCGGCGATCGTCACCAGGCACGCGCCCTGCTCCGGCGAGGGGGCGAAGTGCTCCCGGTCCAGAGGCGTCAGGCAGCGCTTGCGGTAGCGCACCGGCCGGCTGGTGGCGCCGAGCACCAGGGCGTCATTGCCGACCCCGCTGGAGAGCGGCGAGGCGGTCCCCAGCACCAGCACCACGCCTGCACGTGCGGCCTCGGCCTCGAGGCGCTCCTCCTGGTCGGCGACCGCGCACCAGTCGATGCCCGCGAGGCTGGGGCGTGCTGCCCCCGGATAGCCGATCAGCGCGCACTCGGGGGTCAGCAGCAGGGCGGCGTGCGCCCGCCCGGCCTCGGCGAGGAAGGCACGGATGCGTGCGGCATTGTCGACCAGGGAGCTGGTCGCGGTGAAGGCGGCGACGGCAGCGACCAGGGGAGCGGGCATGACGCCATGGTGCGCATCTGCGTCGTGGGTGCAAACCGTGCACGGCGGCGGATGCAGCCGGGAGACCGGCGAGTGCGCGGTTGCGCTCTGTCCCAGGGCGCCGAAATTGCCTGCCATGGCCACCGATCGCTACGACAGCCCCCTCGCCAGCCGCTACGCCTCGAAGGCCATGCAGCTCCTGTTCTCCGATGACGTGAAGTTCTCCACCTGGCGCAAGCTGTGGCTCGAGCTGGCGCGCGCGGAGCGGTCCCTGGGGCTGTCGATCAGCGAGGCGCAGCTCGAGGAGATGGCCGCCCATCTCCAGGCAATCGACTACCAGCTCGCGGCGGCAGAGGAGCGCAAGCGCCGGCACGATGTCATGGCCCATGTCCATACCTTCGGCATCGCCTGCCCGCTGAGCGCGCCGATCATCCACCTCGGCGCCACCAGCTGCTACGTCACCGACAACACCGACCTGATCATCATGCGCGATGGCCTCGATCTCCTGCTCGTCAAGCTCGCGCGGGTCATCGACCGTCTCGCCGCCTTCGCCAAGCGCCATGCCCGTCTGCCGACCCTCGGCTTCACCCATTTCCAGGCCGCCCAGCTGACCACCGTCGGCAAGCGCTCCTGCCTGTGGCTGCAGGACCTGCTGATGGACCTGCGCTCGCTCGAGCGCGTGCGAGGCGACCTGCGCTTCCGCGGCGTCAAGGGCACCACCGGCACCCAGGCCAGCTTCCTGACCCTCTTCCATGGCGATCATGCCAAGGTCGAGGAGCTCGATCGGCTGGTCACCAGGGCCTTCGGCTTCTCCTCCGCCTTCCTGGTCACCGGACAGACCTACACGCGCAAGGTTGATGCCGAGGTGGTGATGGCGCTCGCTGGCCTGGGGGCCAGCGCGCACAAGGCCGCCACCGACCTGCGCCTGCTCGCCCATCTCAAGGAGATCGAGGAGCCGATCGAGGCGGAGCAGATCGGCTCGAGCGCGATGGCCTACAAGCGCAACCCCATGCGCTCCGAGCGGGTGTGCTCGCTCGCGCGCCATCTCCTGGCGCTGGGCCAGGAGGCGCTCAGTACCCACAGCGTGCAGTGGATGGAACGCACCCTCGACGACAGCGCCGGCCGGCGCATCTACATCCCCGAAGCCTTCCTCGCCGCCGATGCGGTGCTGGGCATCCTGCAGAACGTCGCCGAGGGGCTCGATGTCCATGAGCCGGTCATCGCCCGGCATGTGCGCGACGAGCTGCCGTTCATGGCGACCGAGAACCTGATCATGGCGATGGTCGAATCCGGGGGCGATCGCCAGCTGGCCCATGAGCGCATACGGGTGCTGTCGCGCGCCGCCGCCGCCCAGGTCAAGGAGCACGGCCGTGACAACGATCTGATCGAGCGGGTGCGCACTGATGCCTTCTTCGCGCCGATCCATGCCCGTCTCGATGCCCTGCTCGAGCCGAGCAGCTTCATCGGCCGGGCACCGGAGCAGGTGGAGCGCTTCCTCAGCGAGGAGGTCCAGCCGGCGCTGGCGCGCTATGCGGGGCGCCTGGAGGGCACCAGCCAGCTGGCGGTCTAGGCGCGCGGTGTCACCCGTACGCCATCTACGCCATCATTTGGCGGGAGCGGCTGGCGTCGGCGTCGGCGCGGCGTCGGTCGGCGCGCGCACACCGGTCGGCGGCACCTGGCCGCAGCAGTAGGGATTGAAGTTCTCGTTCCAGCCGGAGGCCGGGATGGCCGGGATGGCGTTGCTACCCGCGCCGGTGGCCGAATGCGGCCGGTCGTCGGTCATGCCGACCTTGGGATTGTTGAGCGCGGGCGGGATGCCGGGATTGTTCGGCCGGCTGTCGGTGGCGAAGTAGGGGGAATCGTGCAGCGGCACCGTTGGACCGCTTGGATGGACACGCGTATCCGTCGATCCGTACTGCACTTGGCCGATATCGGTCGAGGAGTGCACGTCGTCGGGGTGGATCGCGACGATGGGGGTGGGTTTGAACTTCTGATAGGGGTAGGTGCAGCGCACGCGTGCCGCCTGCTCGCTCTCGAGATCGGGTGGCGCTGCCGGCAGCTCATAGACCTCCCGATCGCCCGACCAGGTCGCCTGCGAAGCCACCGAGTAGCTCGAATCGATGTCGGTGGGGATGTAGCGGGTCTCGTAATAGAGGCTCTCGCTGCAGCCGCCCAACAGGGCCAATACGGGAAGGAGCATGACCAGACGAGGCATGACGCTGATGCTCCTGGCGGTCGCTGGAGCGCACAACCGAAAAGGTCAGGGGAGGGTGCTGGTGTACGCTTCACGCCCCCCTCCACCGGTGCACAGCCCGTCCGGGCCGCCATCAGGGGCGGCCGAGCCTTTCCTCGATGGGCGGGGACGTAAGCTTCCGGCATGCCCGACCCCGTACTGCGCACGGTGGATCTCACCAAGGTCTATGCCGACTTCTGGGGCCGCCCCCGGGTGGCCGCCCTGGAGGGATTGACCCTCGAGGTGCGGCAGGGCGAGGTCTTCGGCCTGCTCGGACCAAACGGCTCGGGCAAGACCACCACCATCAAGCTCCTGCTCGGCCTGCTGCGAGCGACCAGAGGCGATGCCTTCGTCTTCGGCCGCGATCCGTCGGACCAGGCGGTCAAGCACCGCCTCGGCTACCTGCCCGAGGAAACCTACCTCTACCAGTTCCTCAATGCCGAGGAGACCTTGGCCTTCTTCGGCAGCCTCTTCCGCATGCCGGCGGCGGTGCTCAAGCGGCGCAGCGATGAGCTGATCGGGATGGTCGGGCTGGGCCATGCACGCAAGCGCCGCCTGGGCGAGTACTCCAAGGGCATGGCCCGCCGCCTCGGCCTGGCCCAGGCGCTGATCAACGACCCCGACCTGGTGATCCTCGATGAACCGACCTCCGGCCTCGATCCGCTCGGCTCGGCAGAGGTCAAGGAGCTGATCATCCGGCTCAAGGCGGCGGGCAAGACCGTGCTGCTGTGCAGCCATCTGCTGGCCGACGTCGAGGACCTCTGCGACCGCATCGCCATCCTCCACCAGGGCACCCTGCGGGAATGCGGGCGGGTCGATGACCTGCTGCGCTCGGACGATCGCGTCCTGGTCGAACTGGCCAAGCCGACGGCCGAGCAGCTGGCGGCGGTGAGCAGTGCCGCAGGCTCCTCGCTGATCGGTGTGGCACCGCCCAGGGAGCGGCTGGAGGCGCACTTCCGCCGCATCATCAAGGCGGCCGGCACCAGCACCCAGGGAAAGCCGTGAGAGCCGGGTCCGCCAAGCGCTCGCGCCGGTGCGCTGGGGGGGGTGCGCAGGTCGCGCCCGCTGCGGGGTCGAGCACATGATGCACTGGCTCGCTGGCGCCTGGGCGCTCGCCGGACTGACGGTCACCGAAGCCATGCGCCAGCGCCTGTGGCTGCTGTTCGTGGTCGCGGTCGCCTGCTTGGTGATCCAGGCCCCCAGCCTGCAGGCGGTCGACCGCGGCGCCCAGCTGAAGCTGGCGGTGGTCGCCATCACCGGTGCGATCAGCTTCGTCATCACCCTGCTCGCGGTGCTGGTCGCGGCCACCGCTCTGCGCCGCGATCTGGATTCGCGCACGGGATTCCTGCTGTTCGCCAAGCCGCTCGCACGTTCCGCCTACCTGTGCGGCCGCTGGGCAGGCGTCCAGGCAGGGCTGCTGATCGGCATCCTGTGCCTGTGCGTGGTCGGCACCCTGACCATGGTATGGCAGTTTCCCACCATGCCGGAGATGCGCCGGGTGATCAATCCCGCCGGCTGGGAGCAGCTCAGCGCCTTCGGTCAGGCGATCCCCATCGATGAAGCGAAGGAGCGGGTGCAGCTGAGCGGAGCGCCCGGCAACGGTGTGCGCTGGCGGTTCACCGGACTGCCGGCGCACCCGCCGAGTACCGGCATCGAGGTGCTGCTGCGCGTCGGCGTACATGGCTTCGACCCGCAGGCCAGCGTCGAAGAGGCGCTGGTGCAGGTCAGCGCCCTGCCGGCCGCCGGCGGACCGGATGCAGCGCCGCAGGTGCTGGCCATCGATGCGCAGTCGCCCTATGGCCGCACCCGCGCCGACCAGCCGGTGTCGGCAGGCCAGGCGGTGGTGCGCGATCGCGATGAATCGCGCACCGATCTCTCCACCGACTACTTGCGCCTGCGCCTGCCGGCGTCCTGCATCGATGCCAGCGGTGCGGCGACCATCCAGCTCATCCGCCTCGAATCGCGGTCGGCGCTGACGATCGGGCGCAGCTCGAGCCTCAAGATCGCCGGGGCTGGAGGGAGCTTCTTCGCCAACCTCGTGCGCGGAGGACTGGTGATGCTCGCGGGAGCGAGCCTGCTGGCGGGCTGGACCCTCGTCTGCGCCGTGGTCTCCAACATCGGCGTCACCGCCCTCGGCGGCCTGACCTTGTATTTCGCCGGCTGCGCCCTGCCGGCGATGCGCGAGGTGATCACCTACAACGATACCTCGCTGGCCGCCAGGCGGCTGATGAACCTGGGGCTCGAGGTGCTGCCGGACTTCGAGCGCTACGGCGTGGCGGTCCGGCTGGCCGCAAGCGAGGCGGTGGACTGGTCGATGGTCCTGTCCGCCTGGAGCTATTACGGCAGCTACACGCTGGTCTTCCTGATCCTGGCCTGGGCGTCCTTCGCGAGGCGCGAGCTATGATTCCGACATCGACCTGTGCGGTCACTGCGGGATGAAGGACATGAGCTCGCGCACCTGCTTCATCCTGGGGCTCGTCTGCCTGCTGCTGGCGCAGGCGCTGGCTAGCGGGGTGCTGGTCGCCAAGCGCGAAGCGCTGGTGCCGAATCGCGATGTCTACGGGGCGCTCGAACCGGGCGAGTTCGCCGGCACCCTCATGCTCGGCGGCTTCCGCGGGCTGGCGTGCGACCTGCTGTGGATGCGCGCGCAGAACGCCAAGGAGCACGGCTACTACTACGAGAGCGTGGCCCTGGCCGACAGCATCAGCACGATCCAGCCGCGCTTCGAGCAGATCTGGGAATACATGGCCTGGGACATGGCCTACAACATCGCCCATGAGGTCGAGGACGAGGGCGGGCAATGGGCCTGGTTCCTTGCCGGCCTCGAGGTCAATGTCCGCGGGGTGATGCGCAATCCGCAGGGCGAACGCCTGGTGCGGCACCTCGCCTGGATGTTCCACCACAAGGGAGATGAATTCCGCACCCGCATCGAAACCACCGCCTGGGCGCCCTTGATCAACCCGGTGCTCGGGCTGATCAACGCCGAAACGCCAGCCGATCGCCGCATCGAACTGCTGCCCCCAGGGCCCGGCTTGGGCAATTACGAGATCTCCGAGCGCCTCTATATGGCGGCCATCCGCGCTGCAGAGGCCAACCATCTGCGCGTGCTGCCGTTCGTGCGCCGCATGGTCCCGATCGCCATCGAACGCGACGGCAACCGACTGCGCAACCGCGGAGAGCATCTGCGCGCCCTCGGCCGCTATGTGACCTCCCTGCGCACCTGGCAGGAGCTGCTGGAGTGGAATCGCAAGGCGGCCTTCGGGCAGGACACCAGGCAGGATCGCGAGATCGCCACCGACATCGCGCAGCACAACGAAGGCCACCTGCTGCGCAAGACCGAGCTGCTGGCAATGGAGCTCGCCGAGGTTCCCGCCCTGGCGAGCCAGGTGGTCGCGGATATCCACGCCAGGCGCTACGATGCCGTCGAGCGCGAACTGAAGGGACCGGGCTGGAGAGCGAGCGTTGCCCAGGCCAAGGTGAGGTGGCTCGATGAGCAGTGACCGTGCCACGCCCGGACCGCCGCAGACGGCGGTGACGCGCCCATGAGGACCCCAGGCGGGCCCGCCGTCGCGATCGGGAAATTCGACGCCTTGCACCTGGGGCATCGCGCCCTGGCCGGACGGGCAGGCGCCTTCGGCGAGCCCACCCTGCTGCAGTTCTCCGGCATGGCCGAGATCCTCGGCTGGCCTGAGCGCGCGCCCCTGGTCGCCGCCAGCGATCGGCAGCGCGTGATCGCCGCCTGGTCGCAGCAGCTCGGCGTCGCGGTGCAGGCGCACGAACTCCCCTTCGCAACCGTGCGCTCGATGACCCCGGAGGCCTTCGTCGTCTTCCTCAGCAGCGCACTGCAGGCGCGCGCGGTGGTGGTGGGAGAGGATTTCCGCTTTGGCCGCGACCGCAGCGGCGATCTGCCGCAGCTCGCCCGCTTGGCTGAGGCGCATGGCATGGTCCTGGCGGTGGTGCCGGCGGTATGCGCCTTCGGCGCACCCATCTCCTCGTCGCGCGTGCGGGCCGCCTTGGCGGCTGGCGATGTCGCACAGACCTCCGCGTGCCTGGGACGGCCGTACCGCCTCGTCGGAAAGGTGGTGCGCGGCGACGGCCGCGGCAGGCAGCTCGGCTTCCCCACCGCCAATTGCGCCGAGCGCGAGAACCTCACCCCTGGCGGCGGAGTGTATGCCGCCTGGGCCACCGTCGGCGAAGGCAGCGATGCGCCGGTGCTGCGCGCGGCGGTGAACATCGGGCGCCTGCCGTCGGTGGGCGAGGATCGGCCGATAACCGTCGAGGCGCATTTCCTCGACCACGCGCTCGAGTGCTATGGCCGCCGGCTGGCGCTGGATCTCGTCGCCCGCCTGCGGGACGAGCAGCGCTTCGCCGATCTCGATGCCCTGCGCAGCCAGATCGCGCGCGATGTCGCTGCCGCCCGCACCCTGCTGGCCCAGCCCTGAGCCCGCCTATCACGGGCGGGACAGGCACCTCAATGGACGCGCTGGCCCGGCTTCGCGCCGCTGTCCGGGGCGAGCAGGAAGATGTCCGTGCTGCCCGGACCGGCGGCAATGACCATGCCCTCGCTGACGCCGAAGCTCATCGTCCGCGGGGCGAGATTGGCGACCACGGTGACCAGCCGTCCGACCAGCGCATGCGCGTCGGGATAGGCGGTCTTGATGCCGGCGAACACCGTGCGCTGGTGGCTGCCGCCGAGGGAGAGGGTGAGCTTGAGGATCTTCTTGGCCTTCGGCACCTCCTCGGCGGAGACGATGCGGGCGACGCGCAGGTCGAGCTTGGCGAAATCCTCGAAGGCGATGGTCGGCAGCAGCGGTTCGGCGTCCACCGCCGCGGCGTCATCGGCAGCCACCTCTTCACCCGCTGCGGCGGTCGCTTCCTGGACGGGCCGAGGAGGCGGAACCTCGCTGGCTGACGCCGCTATCATCGCCTTCACCGACTCCATCTGCAGGCGGCCGAGCAGATGCTGGAAGGGTGCGATCGGCTTGCCGACGTGCAGGCGCTGGAGGTCATCCCAGTGCGTGATGCGATCGGCGAACAGCGCCCCGGCCTGCTCGGCGAGCTTGGGCAGCACGGGTGCCAGCAGCACGGTCAGCCGCCAGAAGAGGTTGAGTGCGATGGTGCAGGCGATCTGGAGCTCCGCTGCCCGGCTCGCATCCTTGGCCAGCTTCCAGGGGGCAGCGGTCTCGACGTAGCGATTCGCCTGGTCGGCAAGCGCCATGATGCGGCGCATCGCCTCGGCGTAATCGCCGCTGTCGTACAGCGCGGAGATCTCCTCGGCGCCGCCGCGGAAGGAATCCAGCAGCTGGACGCCCTCGGCGGGCCACTGCGTCGTGTTGCCGGGGGCCAGGCCGCTGGCGGCGATGAAGTTCGCGCAGCGCGATGCGAGGTTGACCACCTTGCCGACCAGGTCGCTGTTCACCTTGTCGACGAATTCGCCCAGGTTGAGGTCGATGTCCTCGACCTTGCGGTTGAGCTTGGAGGCGAAGTAGTAGCGCATGTAGGCGGGATCGCCGACCGTCTCGAGGTAGGTGCGGGCGCGGACGAAGGTGCCCTTGGACTTCGACATCTTCTCGCCGTCGACGGTGAGGAAGCCGTGGATGTGCACCTGGGTGGGGAGCTGGTATCCGGCTGCGGTGAGCATCGCCGGCCAGAACACGGTGTGGAAGTAGGTGATGTCCTTGCCGATGAAGTGATGGATCTCGGCAGGCTGCTGGCCGGCGTGCGCGCTGCTGGCGGGCCACCAGGACGCCACCGGTCCGGGCAGCTTCCCGGCAGCGATCGCGTCGGTCAAGCTGGCGAGATAGCCGACCGGTGCGTCGACCCAGACATAGAAGTACTGCCCCGGCTCCCCCGGGATCTCGAAGCCGAAATAGGGCGCTGGACGGCTCACATCCCAATCCCTGAGCGGCTTGTCCGGGGCGAGGAAGGTGCCCTTGAGCCAATTGGCGACTTCCTGCTGGAGCGGTGCGGGGGAGCGGTTCATCCACGCCTCGACCGCAGCGCGCAGCGGCTCGAGGCGGACGAAGAGATGGGTGGCGGAGCGGATCTCCGGCGTCGCGCCGGTGAGCGTGCTGACCGGGTTCTTGAGATCGGCGGGGCTGTAGGTGGTATTGCACTTGTCGCAGGAGTCGCCGTATTGATCAGGCGAGTGGCAGTTGGGGCAGGTGCCTTTGACGAAGCGATCGGCGAGGAAGCAGCCGGCCTTGGGATCGAACAGCTGGGTGACCTCCTTATGGTGGACGACCCCAGGGGCGGCGGTCAGCGCCTGCCAGAACTCACCCACCAGGCGGCGGTTCGAAGCCGAATCCGTCGAGCCGTAATGATCGAAGGCGACGGCGAAATCGGCGAAGTCCCGGTGATGGGTGACGTTCATCTCGGCGATGATGGATTGCTCGCTGCGACCCTCATTGCGAGCTCGGATCATCGTCGCCGTGCCATGGGTATCATCGGCGCAGATGTACGCAACACGATGTCCGCAAAGACGTTGGAATCGAACCCAGATATCGGCTTGGATGTATTCGACCAGATGTCCGATGTGTATGTGTCCGTTAACATACGGAAGGGCGGCCGTGACCAGTATCTGTCGGATGGGCATAGGGTCTCCGCGTCGGCATCGTCGTGGCGACCGGGTGGGTGCAAGCCTTGCCCGCGCCTGGGATTGGCACGCCCCGTGCCACGGTCGAGGGCGCCGCCATCCCAAGGGGGAGCGGTGTCGCGAATAGCGACGGAGGTGTCGTGCCCGAGAATACCAGTGGTGGCGAGAAGACCGAGCAGCCGACGCCCAAGCGGCTTACCGATGCCCGTGATGAGGGTCAGGTATGCATGTCGTCGGAAGTGAACATCGCGGGACTCCTGCTGGTGGGTTTCTGCACCTTGGCAGTCATGGCTCCGCAATTCTGGAATGCCATGTCCGGGGTGATGCGCTATGCCCTGTATGAAGCCCTGAACTGGGACTTGAGCGATCACCAGAGCCTGCGCGCACTCTCCATCGAGATCGGCATGGCGCTGAAATGGCTCGTGCCATTCTTCGCGGTGATGTTCCTGACCGGCTTGGCCCTGTGCACGGCGCAGGTCGGTGTGCATATCAGCTTGAAGCCGCTCATGCCCAAGCTGTCGCGCATCAGCCCGATGACGGGCTTCGGTCGGCTCTTCGGAATGCGCGGACTGATGCGTCTGGTGGTGAATCTCTGCAAGCTCACTCTGGTCCTGCTGGTCTCGTACTACGTCATCGCCGACGATCTGCCGCGCATCATGGGCATGAAGGGCGATGTCGGCGAGCGCCTCGCCCATGATGCCTGGCTCATCTTCGCCCTTGTCATCAAGTTGGTTGCCGTCCTGCTCATCATCGCCGCCGCGGATTACATCTATCAGCGCATCCAGTTCATCCGCGACCTCATGATGACCAAGCAGGAAGTGAAGGACGAGATGAAGCAGGCCGAGGGCGACCCGCACATCAAGGGCCGCATCCGCAAGCTGCAGCGCGAGATGGCCAGGCGGCGCATGATGCAGGAGGTGCCCAAGGCGGATGTGGTCATCACCAACCCGACCCACGTCGCGGTGGCGCTCAAATACGACCGTCTGAAGATGTTCGCCCCGGTCGTGGTGGCCAAGGGCTACGACGAGGTCGCGCAGCGCATCAAGGAGCTGGCGCGGGAACACGACATCGTGCAGGTAGAAAATATCACTCTAGCCCGCGCGCTCGCCAAGGAAGTCGACATCGGCAAGGCAATACCGACCAAGTGGTATATGGCAGTCGCTGAGGTGCTAACGCTGGTCTACAAATTGAAGAAGAAGGTGGGGTAGGCGTTCCAGGAAAGCTGAATACCAAGCCTAATACCAAGAACAGAGGGTGCTGCGGGTGGCCGGGGCATTCGTGTTGCTGGGCAGCAACGGTGGGCAGGAACGCGCCCCCGCGCCTGGCGACCCCTGTCCGGAGGGCCGGCTGACGCCAAAGGCTTCCCGGGGGTGGGGCGACCGCCGACAGTGCGTCCACAAGGGGTCTGCGGGCCGGCAAACGGGCGCCGCGCAGAACGCGCCCGGAGGCAGCGGTAAGCCCCGAGACGGGGTACGCTCGTGGTCTGGAGTGCCGCGCCGCCTCTGACGAGCAGGCAGGGCGGGGCGTCCGGCAAGGCCAGTGATCCACGCGAAGCAGCGCGACGACAGGCAAAGGCAATTGCGGCCCGTCTCGGCCAGGTCGGGAATCGCCCATTGCCTCGGAAACCGAGGGGGGGGTCCCCGCAGAAGACTACGGTTGCCGAAAATGGACCGAAAACGGTTATGCGTGTGTGACACCAGGCCAAAAGACCATTTTTGGGTGTTGGTCACAAGTAAGAGTATTGTCCTAACAAAGACGCGCAAAGGATATTACGGCTTTCCCCTTTGTCGCGCGGCCGGGTTGCGCTTCATCTAAGATGTTAAGTTCCATCGACGTATAGCGGCAAAACATTATCGCGCGTTCCGGACTTTAAGGGCACCAACCATATAAAGCCGAGTTGGGTGACTCAAACCAGACGCCTTGGCCAAGGATGTCTCTCTCGTCTGTTTCGCTCTTTGTCTGCTGATTTCGTCATCGTCATCCAGTCCTCAACTCAACACATGCACCGGATAGGCGGAAAAGGCGGGAGAGGGGGTAGAAAAGGGTCGAATACCAAGGGGAATACCAAGAAAAGGCGTCATCAAGAAATGACAGAATGGGTGCGGGCCATTCGCATAGGAAAATATGTGGTTGCCGCGCAAGTCATTCAGGGCATCATTTCCCTGAGCGGGAAAGCATAGATATAGCCATGACCGAGCACGACAATGAACGCCTAGTCTTTGCGGCTTTAGCCGGAGATTTGAAACTGGTCGAGGAGCGGATAAAATTTGCAGATAATATAAATTTTCAATACCGCCACAAAGGAACTGCGCTGCATCAAGCAGCTATGGGTAATAAGACTGAAATCGCTTTAGTCCTAATTCAAGCGGGAGCTGACGTGAATGTCCTCTCTCGGGAAGGCAGTCTGACGCCGTTAGACTGCGCAAGTGAACGGCATTTGCTAGGCATGGTGGCGCTCCTTAAGGAACATGGAGGAAAAGCGACGAGAACGTTCAATCAATACGGCTCGTCGCCCAAGACTGAAAAATTCGTATTGCCGCACAAGACAGAAAAATCGGCTGAATTCGAATATCAGTTCAAATCCCCCTCAAATATCGATAACGCCGTTAAAATTGCTCCCATCCCGGCGAGCTTTGAAAAGTTCCTCGACCTTTGTGAAGTTATTTGTAATGCAGAGTGCTGTGGTTTACCGGCATTTTCCTTTTCCGAGTCTACGGTGATTACTGCCGCGAAGAAAATCGGAACTGAAAGTCTAATAGATGCGATTCAATCCCTTCTATCTAATATCAATAGGCTGGATGCGCCGACAATTCTAATCGAACGAACAAATCAATACACTGAGCGAAATGATTTTATAAGTTTTCTCAGAACACAACTTGTCGTCCTGTATTCTTCCCACGAAGGGCTGAAGAACACCAAACGAAAAGCATTAAATATTCTTAAGGCCGGCCTAAGTAAAACCTTCGACGAAGGAGGATGTGAATGGAGAAAAAAGGACATTGAAAGCATTCTTAAGCATGACAACCCGTATGGCGACATTTTGGCCGACAGTGAAGTTCAGTGGACGATTGCGGATTGGCAGTCCCAAGGCCTCATTCAATTGACTGGCAAGGAAGAGCCGTTTCTTCGAGTTCTAAAATCACTACTTTGAAAATATTTTCACGGCAAAAGTTGCTATGAGATGTGATTGTCATTATTTTATTCGTATCCGCTTCGTGCCAGTACACGGATTACCAAGCCTGATGCCAAGGAGTTGTGCGCTTTGGCTGTCTTTGGTCCTCTAGCTGATGATCGAGACCGTGAGAGAATTACCGAAGCCATCGAGAGCATTCAATATGCCGTTGAAAGTCACGTCGCTAGATGCCGTGAAGGATATCCACCACGCCAGGAGCAACCTGCTGATTCCGCCTTGGCCGAACTGCGCGAGGCGCAGGCGATGACCGCGAAGGCCCTGCCGGCATGTAGCCTGACGGTGACCATCGATAGTGGTGAACCGGGGAACATCTATCCGATCGATAAAAAGTCGGTCGGCTACCGCCTCGCCCTTGCTGCCAGGGCCATTGCCTACGGCCAGCCAATCGAGTGGTCAGGCCCGTGGTTCACGAGCATGGCGGTGGAGGGATCGTCGCTTCGCCTAGCATTCGATCATCTCGGCGGCGGCCTCGTGCTCAGCAAGGGAGAGTCGCTTGCCGGTTTCGCCATCGCTGGCGAAGACCGAGCCTTCGCATGGGCGGAGGCACATATCGACGGCGACAGCGTCGTGGTCTCGTCACCGCAGGTCACCAAGCCGGTGGCGGTCCGCTACGCATGGGGCGATGACCCGCCTTGCAACCTGGCGAGCAAGTCCGGATTGCCGGCTGTTCCCTTCCGCACCGATGCATGGCCGGGCCTGACCTGGCCCAAACCGGCTTCGACCACACCGTGAGGCGAAATCGACGAAGCGGCATATTGCGGTCGCGGAGGTTCTAACCATGGTCTATAAGTTGAAGAAGAAGATGGGGTAGCGAAGGGATACGCGGAGAGACCTAATCAGGATAGGTTCCCTGTCATAGATGGCGCTGGCAAATGAGTAGAATAGAGTGCTCAGCAAGCTGACTGCCGAACGGAACCTGGAGAGGCAAATGGACGATGAAACCGTAGCCCAGCAAACCCCAGCCCAGGCCCTTTTGATATGCGTCGTCTGCGCGTTGTTGGCCCTGAGCGCATGCCGTGTGCTTCCAAACTTCGAAGAGATTTTCAAAGAACTTGGTCTCCCATTGCCTCGTATTACCGAGTTATTTCTCGACGCTCATCACGTCCACCTTGACTTGGCTTTGTTCGCTGTGTGCCTACTATGCGGAGGTTTGGCAATGGCCGTTCCCGGATACATTGCCAGAAGAGTTGCCCCGGTCGCATTGCTGACAACTTCGCTGCTACTCACCGCACTGGTTGTAGTCGCAATGTTCTTGCCACTAATCGTAAACATTGGAGGGCCACTCGGACAACAAGCTACGGAAACGAAGTGATATGACACGGAGTCTACCATGACGATTGAGAAATGTGGTTAGGCAGTGTTAGAAAATAACATATACTAATTGCTATTCGGCGAGATTATGTAATTCCATTCTCCGTGGAAATCATTTCGCTTAATATTTACGAGTTCCATCTCATTTTTGTGAATTTTTCTCCCTGTGACG
>PLEW01000001.1 GCA_003136555.1 Planctomycetota bacterium
CTTCCCAGCTCGCAGTGGCGAACCAGGCACCGCTTACACATGGCGGAATCGCAATCATAACATCGGAACATCATAGTCATCGGCAGTATTTCATGGCAGCACGAGGACCACTCTACGGGCATCGGCCAGCCGCACCTAAATTGCGGCATCGAGCTTTCATCGAAAGGATTTTTCTTCCAGCTATCGATTTTTGCCGGCGTAGGCCAGTCACGCGCGCTCATGTCGCCTCCCTCTCCGTCCCATCGGANNGCCTTGCCGCTGATCGTTGGCTTATTCGCAGCCTTGCCGCGCTGGTCGTGAAAGCCGATTTGATGGGTGCCGGTTGGGCGATCCCAGTTGAGGTCGGCAGGCGGATTATTCCCACAGTAGTATAGCCACGTCCGCTTGCGTGCCTGATGGCCATATGCGGATTGCCAAACCTCACAGACGAACCCACCATGGCAGCATTGCTCCCATCCGTGGTCGGCTGGGCTTTGTAGTCCATGCGCTGCCCATGCACGGGAGAACGCCGGATGCTCGAGTATTCCGCCGTAAGTCCTTACAGCAGCTAATGCGGACTTGAAGCATCCGCCATCGTTCCCTGGCCTATTATGCTCGCCACCCCACCTGGCGAAGTTCACAGCGGCGAATGCTCCCCATAACTGACATGGCGGATGCGCCACCACCGGATGCGGCCCGGCATATGTCCTGGCGTCCCGCGTAATGTCCCAGGGGTCAACGCCGGGGAGGTTGAAGTAGCAGCCGTTGGTTTCGACGTAGAGGGCGGCGATCATACCGTCGTCCCCCCCTCCGTCCCATCGGACATGATGACTGTGTGCCCCGGTTCGCCGGGTGAACGCCAGGTGAGGATGGGGAAGAGGGTGCCGGGGTGGGTCACTTGGTCGCCTTGAGCGTCGCCTGGGCCCCATCCACCTGCCGCTGGAGTGCCGCCAGGTTCGCAGTCACGCAGTACGGGGAGTTGAGGATGATCTGCAGCGTCCGGGTGGTGTTCTCCAAGGCATGGCGGAGTTTGTCGATGTCGACCAGCATGGCGTCGAGCTCGTGCGTCGGGGCGTCGACGAAGCAGCGCTCGTTGTACCCCGGGGCCTTCTTGCTGGCCTCGATCCGGTTGCGGAGGTTGGTGGTGGTGGCGGTGGTCATTGCTTCTTCCCCGCGTTGAACGCCTCGATCTCCCGCAGCCTGCCGAGCGTCTCCTCACTCACGATACCCGTCGCCGGCAGGGGCTTGCTATCGATCGAGACCTTGACCGGCTTCTCGAACGTCACGAAGTAGAGGTCGTGCACCGGCAGCTTGGTTGCCGCGGCGAGTTCACCGAGGATGCGCAGGGCGTCAGCATCGGTGGGGAGCTTGTCGAGGGTGGCGATGACACGGCCCTTCGATGCCGAACTGACGCCGCAGGTGTGGAGGACGGTGGTCACGCCGGCTTCCCTCCCACCACCGTCGTATGCTGCACGAACTGCCGCCACGGCACGAACGGCTTGCCCGGCGGGTAGAACCCCCAGTCGTTGCACCGGACGCCGGTCTGCACCAGGGTCCAGGTGTCGGGGAGGGGGTTGGTGGCCATGTGGATCTCGGAGTAGCGCTTGGAGATCCGGTCACCCGCGCGTCGGGCGATCGTCGTCCAGAGCGCCTCCGCGGGTCCGATAGCGTGCTGCTCCCGGGCATGCCCATCGACGTCCCGGTAGAACCCGCTGCTCGCCGGCGGCCCGACCACCTCATCATACCCGCCGCTCAGAATCGTCGTGGTGAAGTCATACGGATGATTATGCAGCGCCCCATCGTCATCCCCGCGGATGAACTGGTGCAGCACGATCGACTCGGCCGAGCTGTACCCGTCCTCGTCCTTCTTGGGCGGGGTCAGCCAGTACCGGGCCAGGTAGGCGTCGGTGTCCTGGCGGCCGGGGATGACGATGTAGTGGCCCGCGGCAACGGCCTCGATCGCGGCGCGCTTGTACCACGGTTGCCAGTGCGCGGGGAGATTGACCAGGTCGGAGAGGACTTCGGCGGGGGTAGGCATGACGATTATCCTCCACGTACGAACAGGTAGACGGCGCGGCCTATCCAGGTGAGTAAAATCAGCGTCGCCATCAGCGCGGCGAACCCCTCCCCCGGGTGATGCTTTGGGTTCTGTGATTCTGGAGGAGGCGTTCCTGAGGAGCGACGCGGCCCCTTGGTGTCGGCGTGGAAGACGGGCATGAGCAACTCCAATGCGCGGAGACTATGGAGTGCCTATGGAGAAGTCAATGAACACTACTCGCCGGGGCCTCCGGAGGTGTTGATCAGGTCGGGCGGGGTCGGGCCCTCGGGCAGCGGCGGGAAGAGGTTATGCGGCTGTTCGTGATACCCGGGCAGTCTGCTGTGGTCGACTGATTTGGTAAGGCCTTCGATACCATCGGCGTTCGCCAGGCCAACACGCTTCTGTTCTTCATCCGTCATCGGCGTTCGCCAGGCCAACACGCTTCTGTTCTTCATCCGTCATCGGCGNNCTGTTCTTCATCCGTCATCGGCGGCTGGCCGGGGTACATCTCACAGAATTCCTCGAAGATCCCAGACTGGATGGCGCTCTCGCGAAGCGCTGCCAACTGCTCGGGGGTGAGCTCGGGCATTCCGTCCGCCGCGCGTTCCGTGGGGGAGTAACCGCGCCTCCGGACATAGCTAGACTGATGGGGGTAGCCCGCGGAGCCATCGACGTACTGCCCGAGCCCATCCGGGCCGCCCCCGAGCATGTGCGGTCGCCCCTCACCCATCAACGAGTCCAGCCCAAGGTCCTTCTTCCACTTCGCACACACGCTGGTGATCAGCTCGAGCGCTCCGGCCATGTCCGCATGATCGAGGATGCTGCCGGAGAAATTCGAGGGAATGCCATTACCGTCCCGCACCGAGATCGCCCAGCGGCCGATCTTGCGCAGATCAGCGGTGTCTGCCGTGGCGACGGGGGAGAAGGAGTGGGCGACCAAGATCACCGCGCGATGGGTCGCCGGGACCACCCCGACCAGGCGCGTGGTGACGGCCGGGGGCGCCTTCTTGGGGCGGCTCACCAGGCCCAGCAGCACGGCGATCAGCTTGTCTGGCGAGGGCATCCCGTCCCATTCGGACTTGGACTTGATCTCGGCGATCATGTCCGGATCCAGGGCTAGGCCGAGCGGGCCGCCGGACATCATCGGCTGCTCGACATCGGTCAGGGCGAGCAGGCCGTGCCGGGTGAAGATGTCGGTGATGATGGATTCGACCGAGGTGAGGTGATGCGGGCTGTGGCCTGGCATGAGGTGGGAATAGGGAGAGAGGGCGGGGGAGGGCATGGGTGGGGCGTCCGGAGGTGGGTGGGGTGGTGATGGGCTAGAAGGGCGGCGGCTCATCGACGGCCTGAGG